>PMYB01000127.1 GCA_003170915.1 Bryobacterales bacterium
GGTATACTAGCCGTTAACGCTGCGCTGCCAGGAGCACTCTATTGCACGGCAATGGTGGCCGTATTGGACGATTTGCCGCCTATGCTCAACACCACCGGGACGGCGTTGCCTGAACTGATTCCAGCCGGTACGTGTGCATTAATCTGGTTGAGTCCCACACAGCAGCCTGCCAGACCGGCGAAGAAGTCCAGCGGACTGACGTTGATGCCGCCGATGGTGACAGTAACCGGCGCAACCGTCTTGGACAGGCCCGCCGGCAATGCGCCGGTCGCAACGGCAGGCGTGACTTGCCCGAGTCCCGTGACATAGAGAATCACCAGTTCTCCCGGCTGTGCCGGATTCTGAGTGGTAACCGCGGAGCCGTTCACATGCGTAATGGCGCCAGCGCCCTTACCGTCCGACGTAGCCGTAAAAATGCCGGCAGCAACCGGGGCCAGAGTAATGGTCCCAGGAGTGCTCGCTTGCCCGGCTATAGAGACGGAGACAATGGCCGAGGTTCCCGTTACCTCGAAAGGAATCTGGATGCCGAGCTGCACCGGCGCAGCGTAGAAGATCGGCACCGGCGTGCCATTGACGGTGACTTGAGCCCCTGCCATCGTGGTGCCCAGCTTGCCGTTGGTGAACGTGGGATTACACGCTAGCGGCAGGCAGGAGGTGCCATCCGTCAAGTTGGTGCCGAAGAGCGCGGCAATCGATCCAGGAGCGACTGAAGAGGATTGGCCATAGCTGGCGTTGTTGACGACTCCACCGGCATTGATCTGTGGTGGTACGATGCCGCCGGGGGTGATGGACGGGAGCGGCTCGCCGATCTGCAAGAGCTTCACGATCGCCAGGTTGAGCAGATCTTGCGCCGACACGGAGACGCTCGCGCCGCTAGTCTCCACCACCTGTGCCGGCGCATTGACATGCGCCTCCGCGTACAGTATGTCCGGCGCATAGATTTGCAGGTAATTCAGCGGCGCGGTGCCCGGAGTGGCGCCGAACGAAGCGGCGGCCGCCGTTCCGTTGAAATAGACATTCAGCACATTCTATTCCGCCTGCTCCGACGAGATCAGGTCCGTAGCAGGGACGTTACCCAATGTCCTGTAGGTTGTCAGATTCGCCGGTGTGACGCCTGGAGCAAGGCAGGCCTGCGGGATGCACGCGACGGGAATGCACGCTTGTATCGTGCAGGTGGACGGGATGCTGCACCCCGCGGGTGTGTCGCTGGCATTGGGCGGAAATTTGCTGGTGCATCCTTCCTGCAAGGTGAAATTCGCGAAAGAAGAGTTGAACTGCGCCCCGCCGAGGACCTGAGCCGAAGGCGTCGTGAGTTGCGCCGTCATCTGCGAAACCAGTTTTACGCCGGCGACGCCCAGATTGGAGACGACCGCGCCGCGCGATGCTTCCATCCCGTCCTCCTGGGTTGCCTTTGCGTTGGCCCCGCCGACGGTGGGATTCGCGAAGTAGGACAGAATCGTCGTCTCGGCGGCGCAATCCATGTCGGGATTGGGGCAGTCCCCGCTGAAGGCGCCGAGGACCGTGAAGCCCGTGGCGCTCAGGTTGGGAAGGCCGGCGCCGGTCGTGGCGACCAGGGTCACACCGCTGAAGATCTTCCCGTACATGTCGATCGCCGCGTCCCACTCATCGATGAACGCCTGATCCGACTTCTGGTACGCCGCCATCCCGGGGTAGTGGAACGCCAGTAGTTCATTCCACATTTGGTTCGGCGCGATGTTCACTGCGAACTGAGTCTGGGGGTCATCGCTGTTTGCGTTATCGGGTAGGATCATCTCCTCTGACGAGGCGGTGGGGCCCGCGACGGAGATGGAGACGAACGCCGGGTTGGACCCATACCGGGCGGCGAGTGCGGTCAGGAAGGTCTGCCAGGAGCTTTTGTACAAGGGGTTCCACGGCATCGGTAGCTCCCTGATGCCGCCCCCTTCCACGAAACCCGAAAAGGTCGCCTTTCCGCACGTGCTCGGAGGAGTCTGAACGGGTGATTGAAACAGCCCGTCGCAACTGGGAATCTGATCCAATACCCATGGGGGCGTCTGAAAGCCCGGCGGCACGACGAGCTGGATCGTTTTCGGAGTCTGGGCCGGATTTTGGCTATTCCACGCGGAAGCCTGGTTGAAGGCGTCGTCTATATAACTCCAATCGTACGCATTGGCAGCGGTCGGGGGATTGGGGTTGAGCGTGCCCCAGTTCTCATAGAGCACCAGCCCCGAAACCGCCGGATTGCCCAGCAGCTCCTGGTAAAGGTTGACGATGTAGGCCTCCAGTTGCGCCGGCGCGATCGACGGATTCGCGGCCTGCTGGACGTTGATTTGTTCCTGGATATGGTGGAAGCACTTCCTCTCCCAGCAGCAACGTCCACCAACGCAGCGGAGAACCTCTGTAAAGTTCCTCTAAAGTCCGCACGACCGTGCCCAGCCCCAAGCTCAGACGCCTTGCGATTTGACGGATAGACAGCCCCTGCCGGCGAAGTTCGGCCAACTGCACCCGGTGGGAGATCCTCCACGGTCGGTGCGGCGGCATATTCCGCTGAAGCACGTCACGCCCGCCACATGGTTGCGTACCACGCTACCTTTTGAAAAGGCCGCCTCCTGCTAGCTAGGTCGTCGCCGGCCTCCCAACCTTGGGGGCCACCGACGAAGCACCAGTGCTTCCAGTGCGCCTCTTGGTCTTCTTCACCATCTTCACTGCGGCGTTTTGTGCTGCGGCCTTCCGGGCCCTGAACGCCTTCCATCTCTTCTTGGCCGCTTCAACAATGCGCCTGCGGCCAGCCGCACTCAGCTTCCGCTTCTTGGGGTGTGCTTCCTTGGCACTCTTCTGCGCGGCCCAGCGCTCCCTTTGGGCTGCCGCGATACGAGCGCGCGCCGCTACCGACAAGGGCCGCCTGGTGCGTTTCGCAGGAGGCGGCGTCGTGCCGGTCGTGTTGCCGATTCTGCGGCGGAGTTCGACCATCGCCTGGTCGATGAGCGCCAACTGGTGTCCATACCCTATCAATGCAGCTTCAAGAATCGAGCGATCATGTGTCATCGGGCTGAGTCTATCACGCCGCGGGCAGAAAGTGAGCCAAAACTCGGCAACGGCCCATGAAAGGAGGCACTTCCGGGTTTTTCAGTGCCCGGCGAGAAGGCAGAACCGGCCCCTTCCAGGGCCGCCGGAGCCGTTCGGGACGGAAAGGATGAAAGAAACGGCTCCAACGGAGGAGGTTGCGGGAAACCAAGGCGGCCAGCCTTACATCGAAATCCTGCCCGCCAATCCCGATGTGATTTACGTTCCGGTGTACGACCCCGTGTGGATTTCCAAGGGTCGGACGCTTTCCGAAGCCTGTTGCGGATCGGGAATGAATATGGTTCCAGCAGTTTATGTCGTCGCCGCCGCCGTGATCGCCGCCGCTGTTCTTTCCGGCGTGGCGTTCGGACAGGTAAAGTCTGATGGGCCTGTCAAACTCACGCCTTGCGCCGACGCCCATAGAACCGGACGCCGCATTGTCTCGAACCTGGACATCGTTGAGTTCCGTGTTCCACGCTCCGCTCCAGTCACGAAGGCGAGCGGCCGTGGCGGAACTGGATTACGATGGCACCCTCCGCGGGGGCGCAGGAACCACAGCCGGCAGCGACGGAAACGAGCCTTCTACGAAGGCCGCCCGCGGTATACTGGGCTTGTAAAAACGATAGCGGCGGCAGTGCCGCCTTTGGAGAATCGGTTTCGCCGCTCTGCGCCGAAGACACAGGCACGCTCCATCACCAATCTCGTGAAGATCACCGATGACGACGCCGACGGTATCATCAGTACCGAGCGTCTGAAGAAGGAACGCCGGTACAGCCTGGACAGCGTGCTCCGCGAGTCGTAGTCACGCGCGTGCTGACATCTTACTGGAACTCCAACAACTCCACCGGAGCGCCATCATCGACGATCATCGCCACCTTGACTCCCTCAGACGGGCAGTTCGGTGGGATCAGGATTTCCTTTCCGTCGAGCGCCGCTTCCAGATCATCCACCTCAAAAGCGACGTGCGGCACGGACTTGACGATCTCGGGGAGAGGTGAATCCGCGTCGAAGCGCATCCACTGAATGCCGTAAGGACTGGACTCAAATCCCGACACGTACATCTTGAAGCTCGCCAAATACCTTTCCCCAGCGCGCTTTGTGGTATATTTATTCGTAGGAACGAATAAACAATCATTATGGGGCCCAAGGTCGGAATTGTCGGCTATCGCGGCTATAGCGGCGCGGAACTAGTGCGGATACTGGAACGGCACCGGCACGTCCAGCCGGTTCTGCTGGAGCACCGCGAGGACCACGGCCACACCTCCGCCATCCGTCATGCCAAGGGGCCGGTCCGGTTGGCATGCGACCCCGAAACGGTTCGCGCCGAAGGACTTGTGCTGGTCTTCCTAGCCACTCCAGCGGAAGTTTCCATGGAGCTGGCGCCTGCCATGCTGCGGGCCGGCGCACGCGTGGTGGACCTCAGCGGCGCATTCCGGTTCCGCAACCCGGAGACTTACACTGCCTGGTACAACGAGCCGCACACCCAGCCTGGGCTGCTGGCGGAGGCCGTTTATGGGCTGCCGGAGTACTTCCGCGAGCGCATTCCGGGAGCGCGGCTGCTGGCCAACCCTGGTTGCTACCCGACGGCCGCCAACCTCGCCATCCGTCCCCTCGTCGAGGCCGGGGTGGTCGACCGCGCTGCGGGGATCGTCTGCGACGCCAAGTCGGGCATCAGCGGCGCCGGGCGGAGGCCCAGCCTCAAAACCAGCTTCTGCGAAGTCACGGAGAACTTCTCGGCGTACTCCATCTTTAAGCACCGCCATGTTCCGGAGGTGCTGCAAATCAGCGGCCTCGAGGAAGGAGAGTTCAGCTTCACCGCGCAGCTCCTGCCGCTCTACCGCGGCATTTTGGAAACCATCTACTTCCGGGCGGTGGGCCTCACCAGCGCCGAACAACTGCTCGGCATCTACGAAAAGCGGTACGCCGGCGAGCCGTTTATCCGCCTGTACAATCCGGGCCACATGCCCGACCTGCGCGGCGTGGCACGCACCAACTTCTGCGACATCGGGGTCGCGTTGGACGCCAAGACCGGGCGCGCGATGGTGGTGAGCGCCATCGACAATCTGGTCAAGGGCGCGGCGGGCCAGGCGGTCCAGAACATGAATCTCATGCTGGGGCGTCCCGAAACCGAGGGTTTGCTGTGAAGGTCCTGGTCAAGCTCGGCGGCACGCTGCTCGATAGCGTGGAATCCCGCGAGCGCCTGGCGGCGCAGATCGCGGCGGCCCGCGGACGCGGAATCGAGATGGTGGTGGTTCATGGCGGCGGCAAGCAGATGACGCGGTACCTCGCCGAACGCGGCATCGAAAGCCGCTTCGTGGGCGGGCTGCGGGTCACCAATCCCGAAACGCTGGACGCCGTGCTGAAGGTCTTTGCGGGCAGCGTCAATCACGAGCTGGTGGCCAGCCTCAACCGCGCCGGGGCGCTCGCCGTGGGACTTTCCGGCATCGACGCGTTCCTGGTGGAAGCCGAGCAACTGGACCCGGCGCTGGGCGCGGTGGGGCGCGTGACCAAATCGAACCCCGCGCTGCTCGAGCTTCTGACGGCCAACGGTTACCTGCCGGTGGTAGCCTGCGTGGCCGGCGACCGGCAGGGGCAGGTCTACAACGTCAACGCCGACCAGATGGCGGTGGCCTGCGCGGCGGCCTTTGGCGCACGCCAACTCATCTTTTTGACCGANNGACGGCGTGGCCACCGGCGGCATGCAGGCCAAACTCGAGGCCGCGCTGGCGGCGCTCGCTGGCGGCGTCGAGCAGGTGCGGATCGCCCCGGGCGCGGCCGAAGGCGTGCTCGAGCAGGTTCTGGCGGGTGGCGGCATCGGCACCCGGATGGCGCTCGGCGAGGCGCCCGCGGCATGATCAGCGGGCTGCGGGCGGACGCTTTTGTGGAATCTTCCACCGCCAGAGGGCGGCTGGTAGTCCGCAAGGCGGTGATGCACGATATCCCGCCGATCCTCGACCTGATCAACGGGTATGCGGCCAAGGGCCTGATGCTGCCGCGCACGGAATTCGAGGTGTCGGAGGCCATCCGCGACTTCACCGTGGTGACGCTCGGGGAAGGGCTGCTGGGCTGCGGCGCGCTGCATTTCTACAGTCCCACGCTCGGCGAAATCCGCTCGCTGGCGGTCCACGAGCAGGCCAAGACGCACGGTGTGGGCCGCAAGCTGGTGGAAGCGCTGGTCGAGGAGGCCCAGGAATATGAACTCGAGGCCGTGTTCGCCTTCACCTACGTGGTGGAGTTCTTCCAGAAGGTAGGATTCCACGAAGTCGAGCGCGGAGCGCTTCCCTTGAAGGCGTGGAAGGACTGCGTGCGCTGCCCCAAATTCCAGGCGTGCGATGAGATCGCGGTGCTACGATTTCTGCGGCTGGAGCATGGGACGGACACGCAACCGCCGTGGGGTCAAGCGCTGGGCTCGGGCGACGACCAGCTCATTCAGATCCCCATACCGCGCAACCAGTAAACAATACCCCCAAAGGGGACTTCCGCCACTCCCCGCAAAAGACCGCTGAAAAAATCTACGTTCTCTGAACATTCTAATGTAAAATTTGCTTTTGAGATAGGAAAGTCTTAAAATCTGGTACTTTGATCCTATCTTCTTGTGAGGCAAGCATGAGAGCGCAAACGGTTGACGTGAAATCCTCAACTGGCCGGGTCCTGTGTTGCACGGTTTTCCGGCCCGGTGGGAAGAAACTGCTGGCGAAAGGCCATGTAATCAGCGATGAAGACATCCGGGTGCTGGCATCCGAAGGCATGGAAAGCATTTGGGTTACGGAGCTGGAGGAGGGCGAGATCGGCGAGGACGATGCGGTCTGTGCCGTGGCCAGCGAGATGGGATGCGGGAGTTTCGAAATCCGCCTGGCGGCGGGCGGCCGGGCCAACCTGCTGGCCACCGAGAACTGCTGCGTGCTGGTGGACGACGAACTCCTGAAGCAGATCAATTGCACCTCCAGCGTGGTCATCGCAACCTCGTTGAATTTCAGCTATGCCATTGCCGGGCAACGGATTGCCACGGTAAAGAGCGCTCCATTCGCGGTTTCCAAGGACCAGTTGGACGCCGTCACCGGGATTTTGAAAGAGCGCGGGCCGATCCTGCAGGCGCGGCCCGTCCGGACGCCGAGTGTTGGGGTTCTCTACACAGACCCCATCAGCGGCGAGCGGGCGCGGCAACTCTTCGAGAACATTATGCGCCAGCGGTTGGACCGCTTCGGTGTGAACGCAAACTTCGTTCTGGCCTGCACGGAAGATGAGAATTCAGTCGCGCGCTGCCTGCAACACCTGCTTCGATCCAAGCCGTGCGTGATTCTGGTGGCATCCACCACGGCGCCGGCCGGTCCGGAAGACGTCGTCGGCCAAGCCATGTTGAAAGTTGGCTGCCAGGTGGAGCGGTTCCTGGCGCCCGTGGAGCCGGGGAATTTGCTCCTACTGTCGTACAAGGATGACGCGCCGATCATTTCAGCGCCCGGTTGTTTCCGGTCGGCCAAGCCGAATGTGGTCGACCTGGTGCTGCCGCCGCTTTTGGCCCGCTATCACGTCACAGGCTGGGAGGTGGCCTGCCTGGGACACGGCGGTCTGCTGGCGTAACAAGCTCCTCCACCCCTGCATCCCGCTTCCTCCGAGCGGGTTACAGGGGTTCTCAAACCGGGCGTCCTCCTCCGGGACGCCCGGTCTTTTTCTCTACCAACAGATGCCGCGCGCCTTCAGTTCCCGTTCCAACTGCGGCAGGGACTCAAACTGCACGGCGTCCATGCCCAGCCGCTGGGCCGCTTCGACGTAAGCGGCTATGTCGTCGGTGTAGAAACACTCCTCGGGACGGCATCCGCAGCGGTCCAGGGCCGCCTGAAAGATCTCGCGCCGAGGCTTCATGGCATGCACCTCGTAGGACAGAATCCGATCGTGGAAGTGGCGCAGCAGGGGGTAGTTCTCGCGGATCGTCTCGAAATGGATGGCGTTGGTGTTGGAGAGCAGCACCAGCCGGTAGCGGGCCGCCAGCCCTTCCAGCATGGCTTCGGGGACGAGGGGATCGGTGAAGATGCTGCTCCACAGCTTGCAGAATTCGGCGTAGTCCATGTGGAGGGCGAGAATCCGGGAGAGCTGCGCGACGAAGTCCGGCGGCTCGATCAGGCCGGTTTCGAAGCGCTCCACCAGATCGGTGGCTGCGATGCGGCGGCGAATCTCCGCCGCGGCATACGGGCAGAAGCCCTCCAGCGCTTGACGCCAGCGCGCGAAATCGAATTGGACGAGAACATTGCCCAGGTCGAAGATGATGGCTTTGTACATGGGGCATCTTCAACGGTCGCTCGAAACCGGTGCGAGATCCAGCCGTGTTGGCTCCTCCGGGGACCAACCTGGACGATCATTTGGCGGCGGTGGCGGAGTTGCGCGCTTTGATGAAACTTTCCACGTTGCTCTTGTCGATCAGGGTGACGCCGGTGTCTACGAACGTGGGGATCGGAGAGAAGGAATCCTGAACCCAGTTCACGGTCAAGGACTCAAGCGGGTGGTGATACAGGTCGTCGAGCATTCTGGCTCCCAGGTAGGCCATGGTGAACGGTTTCTGGCCGATGGCGGCGGTGATGAGGCCCTTCTGGATGCCTTCCAGCGTGCGCTGGTCGGTGTCCATGGCGACGACCAGCTTGCCGGTGACGTTCTTGCGGCCCAGGACTTCGGCGACTTCGGGCCCGGCGATTGAGGTGAGGCAGGCGAAGGCGTCCACTTTGGCGCCCTTTTCCACCATTTCCATGGTGCGGTCGAAAACCACGCCGGGATCGCCGTGTTCATCGATTACCTGGGTGATCTTGATCTGCGGGTGTTCAGCGAAGACATCGGTGTAGCCACGCAGGCGGTCTTTCAGATTGGCCTGCTCGGGGATGGTGAAGACGACCACGTTGCCCTTGCCGGCGAGACCTTTGGCTAGCATGCGCGCACCCATGACGCCGGCCTTGTAGTTGTCGGTGCCGATGAAGAACAGGCGCTTGCTGTCGGGAGCGTCCGAGTCGATGGCAATCACCGGCACGCGCTGGGCGATGGCGGCATCGATGTCCTTGTTGAGGATGTCCGAGGCGCTGGCGGAGACCAGGATGCCGGTGGGCTTTTGCTTGAGCACGTCCTGGAACTGCTCGTGCTCGGCCTTGGGATCGTAGGTCTCGGGGCCCACGAATTCGGCATGCACACGCATTTGGGCCGCGGCGTGGTTGAAGCCGGCGGCGGCTTCCTGCCAGTAGGGGACTTTGGTATTAGCGGAGACGAGAAAGTACTTTTCCGTCACGTCGTGCTGCGAGCCGCCGCAGCTCAGGAGCGGCAGCAAGAGAATGGGCGTCAGAAACGATATGAAGCGGGACATGAACTCCTCCTTAAATAAGGAATTATAGCGCCGTGGTTTAGAGGCAGGAGGCCGCCGGTACCACTACAATCGAAGTTATGATCGCTCTACTGCGCGGCGTACTGATCGAGAAGCATCCCAACCAGGCCATCGTCGAGACCGGCGGCGTGGGATACGATGTCACCATCCCGGTCTCGACGTTCACGCGCCTGCCCGAACCCGGCAAGGAGGTGCGGCTGCGCATCCATACCCACGTGCGGGAGGACGCGCTGGCCCTCTACGGCTTCCTCACCCAGGATGAAAAAGCGCTGTTCGAGAAGCTCATCGGGGTGAGCGGCATCGGGCCGACGCTGGCGGTGAAGATTCTCTCCGGCCTGGCGGCGCCGGACCTTATCAATTTCATCCGGCGCGGGGAAGTGGAGCGACTGGTGCGCATTCCCGGGGTCGGCAAGAAGACCGCCGAGCGCATGGTGCTGGAACTGCGCGACAAGCTGCCGGCGGTCACCGGCGAGGAGCCGGGAACGCCCGCCGAGGCCACGCTTTCGCCCGTCGATCAGGACGTGCTCTCGGCGCTGCTGAACCTGGGCTGCGGACGCCCGCACGCCGAGGCCGCGGTGCGCAAGGCCAAGGCGGCCGGTGCCGCGCCGGAGTTCGAACCGCTCTTCCGGCGCGCTCTCGAACTGGTACGGTAAGCTGGTAGCACATGCCCGACCGGCAACTGATTTCCGGCGACCGCCAGGCCGAAGATTTGCAGTTCGAAGCGGGCCTGCGCCCGCGCCGCCTGGCCGATTTCACCGGTCAGACCAAGCTGAAGGAGAACCTGGGAATCGCCATCCAGGCCGCCCGCATGCGCGGCGAAGCCATGGACCACGTGCTGCTCTACGGGCCTCCGGGGCTGGGCAAGACCACGCTGGCCTCGATCATCGGGGAGGAACTGGAGGTGACCTTCACCTCCACCTCGGGGCCGGTGCTTCAGAAAAAGCTCGACCTCACCGGAATTCTCAGCAACATCCGCGCGCGCCAGGTTTTCTTCATCGACGAAATCCACCGCCTGCTGCCGGACGTGGAAGAGATGCTCTACGCGGCGCTGGAGGATTTTCGGGTGGATATCCTGGTGGGCGCGGGGCCGGGCGCGCGCACGCATTCGCTGCCCATGCCGAAGTTCACGGCCATTGGCGCCACCACGCGGCAGGGCCTGGTGAGCGCGCCGCTGCGAGGCCGCTTCGGGCTGGTGCTGCGGCTCGATCCCTACCACGTGGATGAACTGCAGACGATTGTGAACCGCTCGGCGCGCCTGCTCGGGGTGGCCATCGAGGAGGGCGCCGCCGAAGAGATCGCGCGCCGCTGCCGCGGGACGCCGCGCATCGCCAATCGCCTGCTGCGGCGCGTCCGCGATTACGCGCAAGTGCGCGCCGACGGCCGCATCACGCAGCCGGTGGCGCAGACCGCGCTCAACCTGCTGGACGTGGACCGCTACGGCTTGGACGAGATCGACCAGAAGATCATGCTGACCATCCTCGAGAAGTACCAAGGCGGGCCGGTGGGCGTGAACACCATTGCAGCGTCCATCTCCGAGGAGCCGGACACCATTGAAGAGGTGTACGAGCCGTACCTGATCCAGCTCGGGTTTTTGAACCGCACGCCGCGCGGGCGCACGGCCACGGAGCTGGCGTTCGACTACTTCAACGTGAAGCCCAAGTTGCGCAACGATGGCCAGCCGGCATTGTTCTAAGGGATGTCGGGAAATAACCAGTCCAATCGCCGGCAACCGCTCTCTAACGTTCGCGGCTCGGATGTGCTTTCAGAGCCGCGAACGTTAGAGAGCGGTTGGCCCAGATGTTTCGTGACAGACCCTCAGCCGTGAAGACCATCTACCTCAGCCTCGGCTCCAACCTGGGCGACCGCGAAGCCAACCTGCGGGCGGCCATCGAGCGGCTCGCGCCGCTGGACGTGCGCGTTCTGCGCACCTCGCCGGTGTACGAGACCGAGCCGGTGGACTACACCGCGCAGCGCTGGTTCCTGAACCTGGTGGTGGAAGCCGAGACCGGCCTGTTCCCCATGCAACTGCTCTCGCGCATCGGCAAGATCGAGCTCGCGCTGGGCCGTATCCGCACGGTGGCGAAAGGGCCGCGGACCATCGATATCGATATCCTGCTCTACGGCCAAGCCGTGGTGCGCAGCGCAACGCTGGAAATCCCGCATCCGAGGATGGCTGAGCGGCGCTTCGTGCTGGCGCCGCTGGCGGACCTCGCGCCCGGCCTGCGCCACCCCGTGACGCACCAGACGGTGCGCGAGATGCTGGATGCGGCTCCGGCGCAAATCGTGCGCTTGATACACTCGTAGGTCTACGGTGCCCGACCTCTATGCAGCCCTGAAGAAGTACTGGGGCTACGACTCCTTCCGCCCCATGCAGGAGCGCATCGTCCAAAGCCTGCTGGCCGGCAACGACGTGGCCGTGATCATGCCGACCGGCGGCGGCAAGTCGCTGTGCTACCAGTTGCCAGCGTTGGCGCTGGGCCAGACGGTGGTGGTGGTCTCGCCGCTGATCGCGCTCATGCAGGACCAGGTGGCGCAGCTCGGCGACATGGGTATTCCGGCGGCCGTCCTCAACAGCACACAGCCGGCCGAAGAGCAGCGCGGGGTGATACGCGCGGCCGCGCAGGGCGCCTTCCGCCTGCTATACCTTTCGCCGGAACGGCTGGCGCGGCAGGACACCATCGACTGGCTGCGGAAGGTGCCGCTGGCGTTTTTCGCCATCGACGAGGCGCACTGCATCTCCGAATGGGGGCACGAGTTCCGCCCCGAATACCGCCAGCTCAGCTCGCTGCGCGAGAACTTCCCCGATAAGCCCATCGCGGCGTTCACCGCCAGCGCCACCAAGCGCGTCCGGCACGACATCCTGGAACAACTGCGGCTCCGCGAGCCGCACAAATACATCGCCAGCTTTCACCGCGCCAACTTGCGCTACGTGGCGCACAAGTGCGATAAAGAGTCGCACCCGCGACTGCTGCTGGCGGCCCTGCGCGCCTGCGAGGGCGAAAGCGCGATCGTATACGCTCCCACCATCGCCGCAGTGGAACAGACCGTGGATTTTCTGGCGGACCGGCGCATCGCGGCGGTCCCCTACCACGGCCAAATGGAAACGGCGGCCCGCCGCCGCAACCAGGAGCGCTGGATGAACGACGAAGTGCGCGTGCTGGTGGGCACCATCGCCTTCGGGCTGGGGATCAACAAGCCGGCGGTGCGCGCCGTGATCCACACCTCGCTGCCGAAATCCGTCGAGCAGTTCTATCAGGAGGCGGGCCGCGCGGGGCGCGACGGGCTGCCCGCCGATTGCACGCTGCTCTGGCAGCCGAAAGACGCGGGACTCCTGGCCTACTTCATCGAAAAGCTGAACGACCCCGCCGAGAAGGAGCGCGCCTGGCAGCGGTACCACGCCATCCGCCGCTTCGTTGAGGGCGACCGGTGCCGGCATTTGCAGATCTGCACGCACTTCGGCCAGGTGCCCAAGTGGCAGCGCTGCGAGATGTGCGATGTCTGCGGAAATATCCCGGAGTGGCTCAAGGCGCCATCCGAGAAGCCGCTGGCCGTGAAGAAGAAGCGCAAGCCGAAGGCAGCGGCTCCGCGCGAGGAACCGATCCCCGTTGCGGCCGGGCCGGCCCGGCCCGCGCAAGCCCGGCCCGCGGCTCCGAAAGCGCCCGATCGCGACTTGGTCGAATTCTTCAAGGAATGGCGCTGGCGCACGGCCCAGCGCGCCGCCGTTCCGGCCTACGTCGTGCTCAGCGACGCCGCGCTGGAGGATCTCTGCCGCAAGCAGCCTTCGAATCTCCGCGAGTTGCTGGGCGTGGCCGGGATCGGCGAGCGCAAGGCGGAATTGTACGGAGGCGAAATCTTCGCCGCCTTCGAGGCTTACCGCAACGGGGCCCGCGCCGCCGCGCGAGAGGTGTCGCAGGTTTCGCCCGCCGAAGAGACCATGCGCCTGGTGGCGGAGGGCAAGAGCTTCGAAGAGATCGCGCGGATTCGCGGCCGCCAGTTTTCGACGGTAATCAACATGGCGGCCGACCTGGTGGAAAAAGGACGGCTGGAGTATCGCATGGAGTGGGTGGGAGAAGCCAATCACCGCCAGATTGAAGAAGTGGTGCGCCGGCTCGGCTCGCAGTGGCTGAAGCCGTTGCGCGAAGCGCTGCCGGCGGAGATCACTTACGAGCAGATTCGGCTGGTAGTGGCATTCGTGCGGCGGGAGGAGGCTAAATGAACATCTCCTCGTCCTGCGTGGCTTGATCGACGGAGGGCTTGCGCGAGTGGTGCACCAGCGTGGCAACCGCGGCTGAAATCCCGGCCGCCAGGCCGTTCACTTCGCGCACCGGCCGCAACACCGCGCGCTTCATGGCGTCGCCCACTTGCCCGACCTGCTCGACCGTGTTCTCGACGGCTTGGTCGATCTGCTCGAGCCGGGCGCGGGTGCGATCGCCGGCATCATGCAGGAGTTCGCCGATGCGCTCGACCTGCTGCCGCCCCGATCTGACGATCTCCACGGCTTCGCCGGAGAGCTCGGAAATCCGCGGGCGGGTCTCTTCCATGATCCGGTTGGTGGTGGCCAGAACCATCCCCACTTGATCGACCACCGGCGCCACTTTGCCGGCTACGACTCCGATTCTGTCGATCACCGGCCCGGCCCGATCGACCGTGAGGCCGATTCCGTCGATCATCGGCCCGAGCTTCCCGATGACGGGTTCGGCCCGATCCGCCAGCGGCCCGACCTTTTGCTGCATCCTTCGGGCAACGCGATAAAGAGCGAACATGGCCACGGCCTGCAGCACGAACGCGATGCACGCCAGCGCCACGGCCGCCGCCACCACGATGCGAAACGTGTCTTCAGTCACGCGCGAGGACCCTTCCCCCAGTTCCTGGGTTACGTCGCCGTGCCTTCGCCGGAGTGCTCGCACGGGGTAACGGCGTCGCGATAAGCCTGCTTACCGGCCTCCACGGCATCGGAGATGGTTTCCTTCTGACGGCCCAGGGCTTCTTTGCCCTTCTCCACCCATTCCGTGGCGGTCTGCTTGATCTCCGAGCCGCGCTGCTTCACAAAATCGGTGCCTTCGCCCGCTTTGTCCTTGATGAGTTTGCGGGTCTCCTCTCCGGACTTCGGCGCGAACAGCATGCCGATGCCAACACCCACACCGAGTCCCAGCAAGAAGCTGGAAAGCCCATTCTTATCCATGTATCCTCCCATTCAAGCCAACAGCTTGAACCAGTTTTCAGTATACTCCCCAATGAGAGTCCTTATTGATGGAGGAGCGCAAAATACGCCGGCTGGATGGCGGCGCATTATGGACATACGCCGTGAAGGCGCTCGCGGGGCGGGCCCATTCCACCGGCGAGATGCGGGAAAAACTGCGCCGCCGGGCCGAGCGCGCCGCCGACGTGGATGAAGTGCTCGCCCGCCTCAAGGAAGTCGGCTATCTGGACGACCGCCGCTACGCCGAGGGATTCGCCTCGGCGCGTCTGGCCAACGAGAAACTCGGCCGGACGCGCGTCATCCAGGACCTGCGCCAACGCCGCGTAGCGCCGTCCCTGGCCGAACGCACGGTACAAAGGGTCTACCAGGACGTTGACGAGGAAGCCCTGATCGAAGGCCTCATCCGCCGCAAATACCGGCTGGCGGAGCGCGAGGGGCTTTTTCGGGAGGACAAGGACCTCGCCGCCGCCTATCGCCGCTTGCTGCGCGCCGGTTTCCGCTCGGGAGAGATTATCCGCGTGCTCAAACGCTTCGCCAGGAACCCGGACCTGCTGGATGCTCTCGAGCCGCCGGAAGAGGAAGAAAAAGAGATTTAGCCGCCCCAGCGGCGGCCCTTCAGCGGAGCGGTCAGAAATCCCAGAAACGGAACCATGGCCCGAAAGCGCTTCAGGATTTCTCCATAAAGCGCGGGCGTGGTGGCAAGATCCGGCGGAAGCTCCACGTACAGAATGAATTGCTTGAATCGCAGCAGGTCTGCCGCGGGATGCTGCGCGCAAAAGCCCTTCGGCACACGCGCCAGCCGCTCCCCTTGCAACTCGCCAAACAACTGCCGTACCGCGCGTGCCCCCACAATCCGCCGTAACTCCTGGTGCTGCCCGGCGATGTGATGGCGAATGGCCAGCAGGGTTTCCGGCGCGGGCATGTACACGCCGCCGCCAATTCCGACCTCCTTGTGCGACACGGCAAAGTAATAGCCGGCGTCGGAGTGGCCCACCGTTCCGCGGCGGTGAAAGCTGGCCGCAATGTGGTCCTTGTACGGCGTTTTGTCCTGGCTGAAGCGCGTGTCGCGATAGATCCGGTAAATGGCCTTGTCGGGATCGGTGACGTATTCCGGGGCGAACCCCATCATGGCCGCGTTCAGCTCCGCCACCAGCTCGCGCATGGGCTGCTTTACCTGGGCTTCAAAAATCGTTTTGCGCGGCAGGAACCAGTCGCGATTGTTGTTGCGCGCCAGGCCGCGGAAGAATTGAATGGCCTCGCGCGGAAAGCCCGGAAATGCGGAACGCATGGAATGCCTCCCTTATAATTGAGGTGATGCCGGCCACGGAAGAAACGCGCGTGCGTCTTGCCGCGATTCCTAATTTAACTGTTTCCACCGGCGCTCCGCTCTCCCGTTACACGCGCTTCGGGATTGGGGGGCCCGCCGATCTCTACGCCGAGACCGGCGATGTCGAGGCCTTCATCGCCGCCCTCGCCGCCGCGCGATCGAGCGGCATTCCCACCGTGGTGATCGGCGGGGGCACCAACCTCGTGGTTTCCGACGGCGGCTTCCGTGGCATCGTGCTGCGCTACCGAGGCGACCGCCTCATGGCCGCCAGCGGACACGTCACAGCGGAGGCCGGCGCGGTCTTGGAGGACCTGGTGAGTTTCGCCATCGAGCGCGGCCTCCAAGGCCTGGAAACCCTGGCGGGCATTCCCGGCTCCGTCGGCGCGGCCATCTACGGCAATGCCGGCGCATATGGCCACTCCCTCTCCGAGCGGGTGACGAATGTCCGCTTTTACGATGGCCGCGAAATCCGCGTCTTCACCAACGAAGAGTGCCAGTTTCACTATCGGGAGAGCATTTTCAAACGCCACAAAGACTGGATTGTTTTCTCGACGGAGTTGCTGCTGGAGCCTGCCGACACCGCTCGACTGCGCCAGACCGCCGCGGACATTCTCAAGGTCCGCAACGAAAAGTTTCCCGTCACCATGAAGTGCGCCGGCAGCATCTTCAAGAACCTGCTGCTCGAAGATCTGCCCCCGGCGGTGGCGGCCGAAGTCCCCGCCAACGCGGTGCGCGAGGGTAAAGTCCCCGCCGCCTGGTTTCTGGAGCAGGTGGGCGCCAAGGGATGTCGGCGCGGCGACATTCACGTGGCCGCCTATCACGCCAACCTGATCTACAACGCCGGCGCCGGAACCGCTTCCGACCTCCGCGCGCTCATCGAAGACCTGAAGGCCCGCGTGCGCGCGCGCTTCGGTATGGATCTCGAAGAAGAGGTGCAGTACGTCGGGTAATACAAAAAGGTATACTTTCAGCGATGCTCAACCACCCCCTGCCTGTATCCACCATGAAGGATCCCGTCACCTGGCTCTACCCTCCCATCGAGCCCTACAACACGGGCCGGCTCCAGGTGTCACCCGTCCACGAGATCTACTTCGAGGAGAGCGGCAACCCCTCCGGCAAGCCGGTGATCTTTCTGCACGGCGGTCCCGGCGGCGGTTCCGATCCCAAACAGCGCCGCTTCTTCCATCCCGAAAAGTACCGCATCGTGAACTTCGACCAGCGCGGCTGCGGCAAGAGCACGCCCTACGCGTCTCTCGAAGCCAACACCACCTGGGACCTCGTCGCCGACATCGAGAAGGTCCGCGAGCGCCTCGGCATTGAGCGCTGGCAGGTGTTCGGCGGATCGTGGGGATCCACCCTCGCCCTCGCCTACGCCGAAACTCATCCCGAGCGCGTCACCGAACTCGTCCTCCGCGGCATCTTCCTCCTCCGCAAGCGGGAAATCGACTGGTTCTACCAGCGCGGAGCGTCGGTCCTCTATCCCGACGCGTGGGAGCCGTATCTCGCCCACATCCCGGAGGCCGAGCGCGGCGATCTGCTTTCCGCCTACTACCGCCGTCTTACCAGCGACCATCCGGCCGTGCGACTCGCGGCTGCGAAGATCTGGAGCGGGTGGGAGGGCGCCACCTCCAAGCTCCTGCCCGACCCCGCTTTCACCGGCCACTACGAAGAGGATGAGTTCGCCCTCGCCTTCGCGCGCATTGAGGTCCACTACTTCCTCAACAAGGGGTTTTTCGAGACCGACGACCAGTTGTTGCGCAACGTTTCGCGCATCCGCCACATCCCCGGAGTGATCGTGCAGGGCCGTTACGACGTCGTTTGCCCCATGGAAAGCGCGTGGGCGCTCCACCGTGCGTGGCCCGAAGCCGACCTCATCATCACCCCCGACAGCGGCCACAGCGCCTTCGACCCCCCGAACAGTCGCGCCCTCGTCGCGGCAACTGACAAATTCGCCTGACCCAAGGTTAAGCCCTACAGGGACAGGCCGCGATTGCCGATGTTGTGATTGGCTAACATGCCTCTTACCGGCCGACTCCTCACCCCCGCCGCCCGCCGTCACGTGGCGCGCATGGTCCGCGCCATCGCTCCCACGGCCGACCGCCTGGATCGCCGTTTCGCCGCCCTGCTCCGCCGGCGCCGCTATAATGCCGCGCAAATCCGAGCCTTCCTGGCCATCACACCCGCCGCCGCTTCACGCCTCCGCTCGCTGCCCCAATTCCTGGAGCAGGTGGAATACAACGGCCGCCGCCTGGCCAAGCTGAACGTTCCGCCGGCCGCGGCGGACGAAGTCCTGCGGGAGTTCGGCGGCCTGCTCGACCCGGTGCTCGCGGGCAATTTCGAGCCGGCGCGGGAGCAGCTCCAATTGGCCACCGTCCTTATCCTGAACGACGCCTTCTACCAGGTCCGTGAGGCCGAGAGCCAGGCCTTTTTCGGCCTTTGCCACGCCGAAACCGAGGCTGCCGGTCTCGAGGACCTGCTCCGCCGTGTCGTCCGCATCCTCACGCCGGCATTCCAGGCGAGCGCCGGCCGCCTCTTTCTGCTCGACCGGCCCGCGACTGGAAAACTCGCGCGCCCGCTTTACATCGAGCGCGGCAAGCCCGATGAGCGGCTCATCGCCGATCCGGAGATGCGCGGCCGCTACGCTTCCTATTGGTCGTACCCCATAGGCACGGCGGCGCTCCTTCAGTTCGGTTTTCGGGTGCGCTATCCGTGGCTGCCGCGCGAACTGGCGCTGCTCGTGGCCGCGGGCGAGCGTTGCCACGAGGCTCTCGAACGCGCCCGCATGGAGCGTGAAATCCGCCGCCTGGAGGCCGAGGCGCGGTG
Source organism: Bryobacterales bacterium (assembly GCA_003170915.1). GTDB lineage: Bacteria > Acidobacteriota > Terriglobia > Bryobacterales > Bryobacteraceae > Fen-178. The sequence goes on from PMYB01000127.1 coordinate 18,748, forward strand.
CGTCGAGGAAGAAGAGCGGCGCCGCATCGGCCGCGAGCTCCACGACGAAGCCGGCCAATCCATGCTGCTGCTGCGCCTGCAACTGGAGATGATCGAGCGCGACGCTCCCGAACCCTTGCGCCCACGTCTGGCCGAGACGCGGGCCATCGTCGAGCGGACGGTGGACGAGCTGCGGCGCCTGATCGCGGCGCTCAGCCCGGCGGGGCTGGACCGCCTGGGCCTGGAATCCGTGCTTCGCCAACTCGCGGCGCGATTCCGGAAAGTCCACCCAGCCGGCCTGCGCCTGCGGATTCCGGCCCTCTCGGAGCGCCTTCCCAGGCGAACCCAGGAGGTGATTTACCGTGTGGCGCAGGAGTGCCTGCAGAACATTGCCAAACATTCCCGGGCGACTCAGGTAAACCTTTCGCTATCGACCGCCGATAAGAGTATCAGGCTGAGCGTAGCGGATAACGGCGCCGGCTTTTGTGCGGAAACGGCACGGAATCAGCCGATGTCATTCGGCTTGGCGGGCATGCGGGAGCGGGCCGCGCTCCTGGGTGGAACGCTCGCTGTACGAAGCGCGCCCGGAGAGGGCGCCAAGGTCACTCTCCAGTTGCCGCGAAGCTCCGCACCAGTGACTCGAAATGGCAAAAATTCGCGTACTATTGACTGACGATCACACCCTGTTCCGGCAGGCAATCCGGACGCTGCTTTCGGCGGAACCCGATCTCGAGATCGTTGGTGAAGCCGCCAACGCCTCGGATGCGGTTGCCATGGCCCAACAGGTCCATCCCGACGTGGTTCTCATGGATGTCGGCATGACCGGCATGAGCAGCTTTGAAGCCACGCGCCGCATTCGCAAGGAGCGCCCCGAGATCCGTGTCGTGTTCCTCTCCATGTACGACGACGAGGATTACGTAGCCGAGTGCGTGGACATTGGCGCCAGCGGTTACATTCTGAAGGAGAGTCCCGCCGATCAGTTGGTCACCGCCATTCGCGAGGTGCATCGCGGCGGCAGTTATCTCAGCCCGCGTCTGCTCACCCGCCTGGTGGACGATTTCCGCGTGAAAGGCCGCGGTGGGCCGGCCCGCCAACCGAGGTTCGGCACCCTGACCAAGCGTGAGCGCGAGATTCTCAAAATGCTGGCGGAAGGCCAGTCCGTCAAAGAGATTGCCTCCAGCTTCGAGCTGAGCGTCAAGACCGTCGAAGCTCACAAATTCAACCTGATGCGGAAGCTCGACATCCACAACAAGGCCCGTCTTGTGCAGTATGCCATTCAGAAAAAAATCATCCGCCTCCCCGAAATGGTAATGGTGTAATGCGTCCGCGGTGCCACACGTGTTTCATGTGACACAAGCCGTAGATTGGTAAACGACTTAGAATCAATTGCTTGCGATTTGGCCCCCGGTTTGCTCTCTCCGCGTGGGGAGAAGCGACTATGGGAAGTATTTTGGGCTGCGTTCTAATGGCGGCGATCACGTTTCCGGTGGCGTTCTTCGTGGCGCGGAGCTGCCTGCGCGGCGTCATCCGCGTCATCACCGGGGGAGCGCACCGCGATGTGTTATGATCGCAGCCGTGAAGAGATGGCACGCGGTTTTCTGCGCGCTCCTGTTCTTCATCCCATCGGGCGCTCATGCCGCTGACGTCCTGAACGGCGCTGCGCACGATCTCGCGCGCCAGACCGCCGCCTTCGCCGGTCCAGGCCAGCCGGTCTCGGTCGAGTACCGCAACGTTTCCTCTCTGGGCTCGGCCGAACTCGGCCAGGCGCGCATCGCGTTCGAGGCCGCGCTCAAGGAAGCTGGCCTACGGGTCAGCGACGTGGCGCCAGTGGCCGAACTCCGCCTCACACTTTCCGAAAACCCGTCGCAGTGCTTGCTGGTGGAAGAAGCGCGCAAGGGCGACGAGCGGCAGGTCTGGATGGCCGCATGGAAGCGGGCCGAACCGGCGGCCGCCGCCTTGCCGGGCATGGCGCTCGACAGGAAGCTGGTGTGGGAACAGGAGGAGCAGATCCTGGACGTAGCGTTCCCCGCCGCCGGCATGCTGGTGCTCTCGCCTTCCAAGGTGACGCTTTACACGCATCAGAACGGATCTTGGGAGCCTCGGCAGGCCGTTCCGCTGGTGCCTGGGAAGCCGTGGCCGCGCGACCTGCGCGGCCGGCTGCGGGTAACCGGCGCGAGTTTTCAGGCATTTCTGCCGGGCGTGGCGTGCGGCGGCGCGGCGGAGCCTTCGCTCTCCATGGAATGCCGGGCGGGCGACGAGCCATGGGTGCTGGAATCGGGCGGCCGAGCCACGCTGCTGGCCAATTTCGCCGCTACGCGCAATCACTTTGACGGGCGCGTGGCCACCGGGACCGGTTTGCGAAAAACGATCGCGCCGTTCTATTCCGCCGCGTCCGCGGGAGAGCAGAACCGGTTGCTGTGGCTGCTGGCCATGCTGGACGGGCGCACCCAAATCTTCGATGCCTGGCTCGATCCGGTGGGCGCCATCGCCTCCTGGGGCAGCGACATCGCCGGCACGGAAGCGAGCTGCGGCGGTGGATCGCAGGTGCTCGCCACGCGGCCCGGCGATGCGGGCGAGCCCGATGCCATCCAGGCCTTCGCCATTGTGAACCGCGCCACCGCGCCACTCACCGCGCCGGTGGAGTTCGCCGGCCCGGTGACAGCGCTCTGGCCCTCGAGCGCAACCTCGGCCCTGGCGGTCGCGCGAGATCCACTGACAGGTAGATATGCGGCTTATGTCATCACCGTGGTTTGCGGTTCGTAACCTGGCCCTGGCGGCACTCGCGGCGGCAACCGCGGCGGCCGCCACCCGCCCGCATTACGGCGGCACGTTGCACGTCGAAATACGGCAGTCCTTCGAAACACCCGACCCGCCGGTCACCGGCTACGGAATGCCCAACCTGGCGCGGGCCTTCGCCATCACGCTCTGGGAAGCGGGCCGGCGCGCCGTGTACGCGGCCGACGAAAACGCCCCGGGCGGCCGTCCGTTTCTGGACACCGTTGAAATCGAGATGGCGCGGCCCTTGCGCGACCAATCCATCGATCTCGAACTCGGCAAGACGGACGTGGTGGAACTTGGTCCCAGCGAGTTGCGCCGCCAGCCGGCCAGGCGCAAGGTCTGGCCGTCCGCGCCGGTGCGTCTGGTGGCGCTGGTCTTCGGTCCGCGGGTGGAAGACGCGCGCATCCGTGAGGCGCTGGCGCTGGCGGTGGACCGCGCAGCCATCCACAACGTGCTGCTCCAACGCCAGGGTGAGGTCTCCGCGGCGCTGTTGCCACAATGGCTCTCGGGCTACGCTTTTCTATTTCCAGCCGCGGCCGATTCCGCCAGGGCGCGCACGCTGGTGGCGGGTATTCCGGTCGCAGCGCGGGCCATTTCTTTCGGCGTGGAGGACCCCGCGGCGCGGCCCATTGCGGAGCGCATCGCCCTCAACGCGCGCGACGTGGGCCTGGCGGTTTCCGTGGTTCCGCAGGCCGCCGCCGCCGGCGTGCGCCTGGTGGAAGTGCGGATTGGCTCCTCCGATCCGGCGCTCGCACTGGCGGGCATTGCCGTCTCCCTGGGCCTTCCCGAGCCGGCGCGCGCCAGCTCTCCGGAGGCGCTCTACGCCGCCGAGCGCGCGCTGCTCGAAGGCTTCCGCGTCGTCCCGCTGTTCCATCTTCCGGATGTCTACGGGGTGAATCCGCGGGTGAAGGGCAGGCCGGGCATCGCGCCTCTGGGCGAGTGGCGTTTTGAAAACCTGTGGGTGGAAGGCGGCCGGCCATGACCTTCCGCACCCGCCTGCTGCTGATCTTCACGGTGGCGGTAGTGGCCTCGGTCGCGCTGGTCGAGTGGCTGGTTACCGACAGCACCCGCCAGGCATTCGAGCGCATGGAAACGCAGCGCGTGAACGGGCTGGTGGCGCAGTTCCGCAAGGAGTTCGCCGAGCGCGGGCAGCAGATCGTGCGCGCCGTCGATGGCATCGCGGCTTCCGAGGCCGCCGTCAACATCGCCATCTCCGCCGATTATTCCCCTTACTACAACGAAGCCGCGTCGCTCGCCTCGGCGCACGGGCTCGGCCTGCTGGAGCTGGTGGCGGGCGACGGCACGATGGTTTCCTCCGCCGAATGGCCCGCCCGGTTCGGCTACCAGGAGGACTGGCTCCGGGAGCCCGCGGATTGGGAATCGCGCGGCGCCTTCTTGAGGCGAGAGGAGCTGCCGGATGGCGCCACGCTGTCGCTGGTGGCGGTGGGCACGGTCAGCGCCGGCGGCCGCAAACTGTATGTCGCCGGCGGGCAGCAACTCGACCGCGAATTCCTCTCCAGCCTGGTGCTGCCGGAAGGCATGCGAGTGCTGCTGTATCGCAATCTGGAACCGGGGTTTTCGCCCGCGGAGCTGGTGGGCGGGCGCGCCGAAGACGTGCCCCGCGTCCGGCCTCTCATCGAGCAGGTACAACAGCGCAAACGCGCCATCGGCCGCACGCTGGGGAGTGGCGCCGCTGCCGAGACCTTTCATGCCCTGCCGCTCACGGGTTACCAGGAAGATCTGCTGGGCGTGCTGCTGATTTCGAGTTCGCGGCGCGACTTGGTGGAGCTCGAGTCGGTCCTCCACCGGACGGGCGTGGGGGTGGCGGCGGCCGGTATCCTGTTGGGAATTGCGCTGAGCTGGTGGGCCACAGCGCGCGTGACGCGCCCGGTGCGGCGCCTCGCGGAGAGCGCGGCGCGGGTGGCGACCGGAGACTGGGGGGCTACCGTGGAGTCGTCCTCCGCCGACGAGATCGGGCAACTGGCGCGCGCCTTCAATCGCATGACGCACGAACTGGTGGCGCAGCGCGAGTGCCTGGTGCAGGCTGAGCGCGTGGCGGCGTGGCGCGAGCTGGCGCGGCGCCTCGCGCACGAGCTCAAGAACCCGCTGTTCCCGCTCCAGATCACCGTCGAGAACATGCAGCGGGCGCGCGAGCACCACCCCGAACAGTTCGACGAAGTTTTCCGCGAAGGCACCGCCACCCTGCTCGATGAGCTCGCCGACCTGAAGCAGATCATAGGACGGTTCAGCGATTTCGCCAAAATGCCCACACCTGAAATGCAGCCGGTGAGCTTCAACGAGCTGGTGAGCGACACCCTGAAGCTGTTCGAGCCGCAGTTCGCCCAAGCGCGGGTGCGGGCCAACGCCGCGCTCGATCCCCGCCTGCGCCCCGTCCAGGCCGACCCGGACCAGATGACCCGCGTCTTGCGCAACCTCATCCTGAACGCCATCGACGCCATGCCCGAGGGCGGAACTCTCACGGTGCGGACCATGGCCCTCGAGGGTGGCGTGCGCCTCGAGGTTTCCGATACGGGCCTGGGCCTCACTCCCGAGGAATCGAGGCGCCTGTTCACGCCGTACTACACCACCAAGACGCACGGCACCGGTCTCGGCCTGGCGATTGTGCAATCGGTGGTGAGCGACCACCACGGCCGCATTTCGGTCGAAAGCGCGCCCGGCAAAGGCACTACCTTCCGAATCGACTTGTCGTATGCTGGTGGAGTCCCATGAAACTCTGCGCATGCATGTTCGCACTCGCGGCGCTGGCATCCGGGCAAGTGGCCCATCAGAACCACCCACCCTCATCCGCCGAGTACGCCAAGGTGCTCGAAGATCCTTCGCGCGATGAATGGCAGAAGCCGCACGATGTGGTGATGGCGCTCGCCCTTAAGCCGACGGAAACCATCGCCGATATTGGAGCGGGAACCGGCTATTTCGCACGGCGCTTCGCCCTCCATGCCGGCAAGGTTTACGCAGTCGATATCGACGCCAAACTGCTCGACATCGTCCGCAAGGACGCCCCGGCGAACCTCGAGGCGGTCCTGGCCTCTCCCGACGACCCACGCCTTCCGGAGCGGTCCATCGACACGATCTTCTTTTGCGATGTGCTGCACCACATCGAGAACCGCCCCGCGTACTACGCCAGGCTCGCCAAGGCGTTGAAGCCGGGCGGACGCATCGTGATCGTGGACTTTTTTAAGAAGGAACTGCCAGTCGGGCCGCCACCATCCATGAAACTCTCCGATGACGAGGTGGTTGCGGAGCTCAAGGCGGCGGCCTTCACGCTCACCAAGCGGCTCGACATTCTGCCTTATCAGTATTACCTGTTCTTCGAGAAGCGCTAACCTTCATTCCTTACCCGGGGAAGTCTCGGCGGGCAGTTCGGTGTGCGCGCTCCAATCCTCCCAGGAGCCGTCGTAGAGCCGGGCGTCATACCCCAAGTAGCGCGCCACAAAATAGACCACGGTGGCCTGCTGGCCGACGTGGCAGTAGGCGACCACGCGATCGCCGGGCTGGATGCCGGCGTCGCGGAACATGGCGGCCAGCAAATCGGGCGGCCTGAATTTGCCGCTTTCGTCGAGCAAGGTGCTGTAGGTCAGGCCGCGTGCTCCTGGAATGTGGCCGGCGCGCTTGCCGTCGGCGTGACTGGCGCCGGTGTAGTACTCCAGATCGCGGGCGTCCACAATGGCCACGCCGGGGCGATGCAGGTTGGCCCGCACGTAATCGATACCGGTGATGACGTCGTTCTGGGGGCACGGCTCCAGCTTGCCCCTGATCACCAGGCGGGCCTCCCTCGAAACCGGTCTGCCTTCGTCTTGCCAAACCGGGAATCCGCCATCCAGAATCGATGTCTGCGACCCCAGGCCCAGAGCATCCAACGTCAGGAAGACTCGCGTGGTGGGTGCCACCATATCCTTGCTGGTGTAGAGAATGATGTGGGAATCGTTGGTCACGCCGAGTTTTCCAAAGACTTCAACCAAATCCGCCACGGGGGGAAGCTCGAAGGTGAGGTTCGCGGCGCTCTTCGCGAGGCGCGTATCCGCGTATTCCAGGTAGAGCGCGCCGGGGATGTGACCCTGGTCGTACTCGGCCTTTTGACCGATTGAAAGAATAACCAGGTTGGGATCTTGCAGGTGGCCGGCCAGCCAGGCGGTAGAGACCAGCATGCTGTTGCGGGTTCCGTGATCTCCACACGCGGGGGCGGCGCCGGCCGTGCCGGCCAGCAGGAAGCAAGCCACGTAGAGTGCGGTGGGGTTCACTCAAATAGGATACCCTCAAACTTGGCTCACCTGTTGATTGTCGACGACGACGCCAGCACCCTGGCGTCCCTAGCGCGGGCCTTCCGACTGGCGGGCCATGAGGCCACCGTGTGCGATAACGCCGCGCGCGCACTCGAACTGCTGAAATCGCAGCCGTTCGACATGCTGCTGTCGGACGTGGTGATGCCCGGCAAGGATGGCCTGGCGCTGCTCGAAGACCTGCGCAACCTGGGGATCTCGCTGCCGGTGGTGATGGTTTCCGGACAGGCCAGCATCGAGATGGCGGTGCGCGCCACGCGGCTCGGCGCCGTCGATTTCCTCGAGAAGCCGCTTTCCACGGACAAACTTCTCCTCACCGTGGACAACGTCCTCAAGTTGAAGCGGCTCGAGGACGAGAACCGCGAGCTGCGGCAGCGCGTGGGCAAGCACGCCATCGTCTACTCGGGCGAGGCCATGCGGCGCGTGATGGCTCAGGTGGACCGCGTGGCGGCCAGCGAAGTGCGGGTCTGCATCATGGGCGAGACGGGCACGGGGAAAGAACTGATTGCGCGGGCGCTGCACCAGCGCAGCCCGCGGCGCGACGGGCCGTTCGTCACGCTGAACTGCGCCGCGGTCCCGGGCGAGCTGATCGAATCGGAGCTGTTCGGGCACGAAAAGGGATCGTTCACGGGCGCGGCCTCGCGGCACATCGGCAAGTTCGAGCAGGCCCATCGCGGCACCCTCTTCCTGGACGAAATCGGCGACATGCCGATGGCGATGCAGGCCAAACTGCTGCGCGTCCTCGAGGAGCGCCAGGTGGAGCGGGTGGGCGGCGACCGTCCAGTCCCGGTCGACGTGCGGGTGATCGTAGCCACGCACCGCGACCTGGACAAATTGGTGACAGCCGGCGGCTTCCGGCCGGACCTGTACCACCGCATCTATGTGTTCCCGCTCCTGCTGCCTCCGTTGCGAGAACGCGTGGAAGACATCCCGCCGCTGGTGGCGCATTTCGCGGCGGAGGTTGCCGAGCAGAACGGCTGGAAGCCCAAGACCTTCGAGCCGGAGGCTATCCAGGAGCTGCAGCGCCATCGATGGCCCGGGAACGTGCGGGAACTGCGCAACGTGGTGGAGCGATTGTTGCTGCTGGCGGATGGGCCGGTGGATCGGGCGGCCGTGCGCCTGGCGCTGCCGCAGGCGGAGAGCGCCGGGCCGGGCGGCGGGCCGGGCATGCCCGGCCCCTACAGGGGGTCGCTGGCCGAGCGCGCGGATTCGTTCGAGCGCGAACAGATTCTCGTGGAACTCAAGCGCCACAACCAGCGGATGAGCGATACCGCCAAGGCGCTGGGGCTCGAACGCAGCCATCTCTATAAGAAGTGCCAGGCGCTGGGGATCGATCTGCGCGCGCTGCGTAAAGGCGCCGATGCGTGAGGGTTGTGTTACACTGGCAAAAAGTAGAAGGGGGCGCGACTGACGGAGGTTGTTACGCTTCGCTCGATCTGTCTGGTAACGTTGTTTGGCCTGCTTTCTTGTCCTTTGCGCGCCATCGTGGTAGCCAGCGGCAACCCGAATTCCTCGTCAGTGGTGGTGGGGTACAACCAGGTCATCGACGGGGTCAACCTCAACGGCGTCGTGGAGCTTGTCACCAGCGACGGAATTGGCTGCTCGGGAAGTTTGTTGTCGGACGGCTACTCCATCCTCACCGCGGGACACTGCGTTACATCTTCTTACGGCTCCTCCGTTCCGGGCAGTATCAGTGTATATTTCCCGGGGCAGAACGGTTTTGTCGCAGATACGGCAACCACCTACTACGTCGATCCGGGCTGGACGGGAGACGCCACGCAGGACGGCGACCTGGCAGTCCTTCGCCTCAATCAAGCCGCTCCGTCGTCTGCCATCAGGTACTCGCTTTTTACCGGGATTCCAACCACCTCTCCAATCCTGATGGCCGGTTACGGCTGGAGCGGAACGGGGACGACCGGTGGGTGCCCCACATCTAATTACGAACCGACCTGCACTCAAGCCTATCCATTTGGCACCTTGCGCCAGGGCGAGAATCGCTACGACTATCTCGGTTCCGCGTTTGGGTGGTCAGCCAATCTGTTGATGGGCGACTTCGACAACGGCACCGACACCAACAATGCTTTAGGCTCCACGGATTCGGACATCCACAACGAAGTCGATATCTCCCACGGAGATTCGGGCGGACCTTCGTTTTACGACGGTGAAATCATCGGTGTTCACGATTTGATCGCGTGCTTTTCGGCGACCAGTTCGTCGCCTTGCACCGATCCGCCCTCCGTGTCACCGTACAACAACTCTTATTTCGGGCAGATCTTCGCCGATACCAGCGTCTCCGGCTACGCGTCGTGGATCGAATCGGAGGAGGTTCCCGAACCGGCTTCGTGCTCACTGGTCCTGCTGGGGCTGGCAGTCGCGGGATTCTTCACCCGCCGCACGGGGCGCCGCCTGTCGTAACCCTCCGCTCTCACACCTTGGCAGGTCGCGGCCTGTGCTAATTTCGGAGTAGCCATGGTCAAGTTCCTCATCGGCCTGATTACCGGCGTCCTGCTGGTGTTCTTGGCGTTCATCCTTCTGCTTTTCGTCCTGTTCCAGTTTCGGGAGAAGCCGCCGCAGATCGCGGAGAACTCCGTCCTGGTGCTGCGGCTGGAGGGCGACATACCCGAAAAGCCTCCCCTCGAGCTGCCTGCCTTCCTGGGCGCCGGCGGTCCCGGGCTGACCGTCGCCAACGTCTGGATGACCTTACAGAAAGCCGCCGCCGATTCTCATATCAAGGCCATCGTGCTGGAGCCTGAAGGGCTCTCCACTGGCTGGGCCAAGCTCGAGGAGATCCGCGCCGGCCTGGAGCGGTTCCGCAAATCCGGCAAGCCGGTCTACGCGTTCCTGCGGGCGCCGTCGACGCGCGACTACTACGTGGCCCTGGCTGCCGACCGCATCTATCTCGGCCCTCAAGAGCCCCTGATGCTGAAGGGGCTGCGGGCGGAGATGATGTACTTCAAGAAGACGCTGGAGAAGCTCGGCGTCAGCGTCGATGTGGAGCACGCCGGCAAGTACAAAGACTACGGCGACATGTTCACCCGCGGCGACATGAGTCCGGAAACCCGCGAGGTGATGACCAGCGTGGTCGATGATCTGTACGGAAACCTGGTTGCGCGAATCGCGGAGGGACGGAAGAAATCGCCCGAGGAGGTGCGGGCCATCATCGACCAGGGGCCGTTCACCGCGGCCCAGGCGCGCAAAGCCGGGCTGGTGGACGAGCTTCGGTTCGAAGACCAGGTATGGGGCGAGCTGAAGGACCGGCTGCATTCGGGCGAACTGAAGAAAGTCGCGGCCGGCGAGTACATGATGGTGCCCATGGAGGCGGTGGGCCTTCAGGGCAAGAGCCGTATCGCCCTGGTGATCGGCGAAGGCGAGATCACCCGCGGCGAGGCCGGCGACGACGGCTCCACCGGGAACAATCTCACGTCTTACGGATTCGACAAGCTGCTGCGGCAAGTGGCCGGCGACTCCACCATCAAAGGCGTGGTGGTGCGGATCGATTCGCCCGGCGGCGAGCAGGTGGCTTCCGACGAGATCTGGCGGCAGATGAACCTGCTGAGCAAGAAGAAGCCGCTGGTATTTTCGATGTCGGACCTGGCGGCTTCCGGCGGGTACTACATCGCCATGACGGGCGACCCCATCGTGGCCTATCCGGAGACGCTCACCGGGTCGATCGGGGTGGTGTTCGGCAAGCCCAATCTGCATGGACTTTACGACAAGCTGGGCATCACCAAGGATTCGGTTGAACGCGGCAAGCACGCCGGCATCGATTCCGATTATGCCTCACTGACGCCGGATGAGCGGCAGTTGCTGCGGGACGGAGTCGACGAGAGCTATAAGGATTTCGTCGCCAAGGTGGCGGACGCGCGGCGCCGCGGCTTCAACGACATCGAGCCGCTGGCGCAGGGGCGCGTATGGCTGGGCTCGCAGGCCAAGGCGCGGGGGCTGGTGGACGAACTGGGCGGCCTCGACATCGCCATCGAGCTGGTCAAGAAAAAGGCCCATATTCCAGCCGGCGAGAAGGTGAGCCTGGTGATATATCCGCCGCGGCGCAGCCTGCTCGATATCGTCATGCGCCGGCCGCAGGAGGACATGCTCGAGTCGAAGCTGGCGCAGGCCTTCGGCCGCATGCCATTCCACGCATGGATGAAGGGCGGATTCCTGCGCATGATGCCGTATTGGGTGGAAGTGCGGTAGCCGGCTGTAGACTGGAAAGAGGAGCGACGCAGTGCACTCGCACGCCCACAGCCATCGCGGAGCCACGGGGAGCATTTTGGGGTGGTCTCTCGCCGCTACGTTTGGGTTCGTGGCCGTCGAGATATTCGCGGGAATTGAGGCCCACTCGCTGGCCCTCGTTTCCGATGCCGGCCACAACTTCACCGACGCACTGGCGCTGCTGCTCGCCTGGTTCGGTTTCTACCTGGAAGCCAAGCCCGCGGACGAAATCAAGACCTACGGGTATCACCGCGCCGGGGTTCTGTCGGCGTTCGTGAATGCGCTGACACTGCTGGCTCTCTCGGCCTGGATCTTCTACGAAAGCGCCTTTCGCTTGCGCCACCCGCGGGCGGTTCACGAAGGCATCATGATGGCGGTGGCGGCGCTGGGACTGGTTTTGAACGGTGGCATCATGTGGGCCTTGCGGTCCGCCAGACGCCATGACCTGAACGTCCGCGGCGCCTTCGTTCACATGCTCGGCGACGCGCTCGGTTCGGTGGCCATCGTCGCCGGCGCCATCGTCATCCGCTACACCGGGTGGGAGCAGGTGGACCCCGCACTCTCCATCCTGATCGGCATCCTGATCGTGTGGACCGCCTGGGACATCATCCGCGAGGCCCTGAATATTCTGCTCGAGGGTTTGCCGCGGGGCATCCACTTTCACGACGTGACTTCCGCCATGCGAGCCATCGAAGGTGTGCTCGATGTTCACGATCTGCACATCTGGAGCCTCGGTTCGAGTACTCACGCGCTGAGTTGCCACGTGCTGATCGCGGACGTTCCACCCTCGGCGAGCGACGCCATCCTGCAGAGGCTGAATACCATGCTCGCCGAGCGTTTCCATATTTCGCACACCACCGTGCAGTTTGAGCACGCCAGTTGCGCCATCTCAGAGAGCGGCTGCGCCATTCCCGCGCAGATGGAAAGCCACGAGGGGCACTGAAGCGTTCAGCGGTCGGCAATCGGCTACCAGCCCCGCCGGTGTGGCTGATAGCTGACCGCTGACAGCTTTAGTTAACCAATGGAGTACTGGTCTGCCGGTCCAGCCTGTTGTATAGTCCTAAGCGCATGCCGGTTTTTGGCCGGGGCGACGAGCTTCCAACATGATCAAGACGGCGAGAAACGCACCGGTGCCGATCACCGGAGAGGATTCCTGGCCGGTGATTCCCGATCGCGTAGACGACCTGAGAATTCCACGCAGCCTGGTTACCGATCTGATTCTGCGGTACTTGTGGCTGCATGGCGCGGGCACGCTGGCGACCCTCAACACGGCCTTGAAGCTTTCCTTTCCCGTGCTCGAAATTCTGTTCCACCATTTCCGGCAGCAACAACTGTTGGAAGTGAAGGGGATGCTGGGAAACGACTACTCGTTCACCCTGACAGGCGCGGGGCGGGCGCTGGCGATGTCGCGGAATGAAGTGTGCCAGTACGCGGGTCCGGCGCCGGTTTCGATTCAGCAATACCACCAGGTGGTGAAGGCTCAGGCAGCCCACGTGAAGCTGAGCCGCGAAAGCCTGCGGCGCGCATTCCACGACCTGGTGCTGCCGAATGGGCTCCTGGACGCGCTGGGGCCTTCGCTGATCGGGCATCAATCGCTGTTTCTGTACGGCGGCACGGGCAACGGAAAGACCAGCATCGCGGAGCGAATTCTGCGGATCTATGACGACACCGTGGTGGTGCCGTACGCCGTGGAGGTGGACGGCCATATCATCACGCTGTTCGACCCCGTGGTTCACCGGCTGGCGCCGGGCGGCGACGAGATGCTGGATCCGCGCTGGGTGGTTTGTGAGCGGCCCTGCATCACGGTGGGCGGCGAGCTTTCGGCGTCCATGCTGGAACTGCAACTGGACGACTCCACTCGGGTTTTCATTTCGCCCTGCCAGATGAAGGCCAACAACGGCATCCTGATCATCGACGACTTCGGGCGGCAGATGCTGTCGCCGCGCGAACTGCTGAACCGGTGGATTGTTCCGCTAGACCGGCGGATCGACTACCTGACGCTGGCCTCCGGCATGAAGTTCCAGGTGCCATTCGAACTGTTGGTGGTATTCTCGACCAACCTGAATCCGCACGACTTGGCCGATGAGGCGTTCCTGCGCCGCATCCAGACTAAAGTGCTGGTGGAAGACGTGAGCGCCGAGGTGTTCGACCAGATCTTCCAGCGGGTGGTCGAGGCCCAGCAGGCGCCCTGTGAGCCGGACTGCGCGCAGTACCTTCGCGAGCGCTGCCTGGCGGCGGGCTCGAAGCACCTGCGGGCCTGCTATCCGCTGGATATTTACCGGCTGGTAAAGGCTATCAGCGAGTATGAAGGCAAGCCGGTGTGGTTGACGTGCGCCAACATCGACCGCGCCGTGGGGCTGTATTTCGCCAAGAGGGCGGCCGTTGCCAGCGACTAACCAAAGTCAATCCGCGGTCCCTACCGCAGAATGCTGAACATGTTGGAGAAGTCGTCGGTCCACGCGCGGAATGGCCGCTCCTGCCGCAGCACTTTGCCGGCATCTTGAAGGCCGGGATGCGCGGCTGCCGTGGCGCGATCCATGATCAGGGTCCAGGAGCACCCGAAGCACAGGAAGTCGTCGTCATCGGGCGTGTAGTCGTATACCAGAGCGACCTTGCCAAAAGCGGCGGCTGCCCGTTCCATAACCGGCCGCAGATCCAGATACGTGTTGGTGATGTTGACCGCCAGGATGCCGCCGGGCTTCAAATGGCGAAAATACGTGCGGAAGGCTTCGCGCGTGATGAGGTGGACCGGCACGGAATCGCCGGAGAAAGCGTCCATTACCAGGAGATCGAACTGCTGGCTGGGCTCCGACTCCAAGACCAGGCGGCCGTCGCCCAGCGCGACCTCTACTCGGGCGGGCGTATCGCGAAGGTACGTGAATTCCCTCCGCGCAATGTCGAGCACCAGGGGATTGATTTCGTAGATCCGCAAGGTATCGCCCGGCCGCCCGTAAGCGGCCAGAGTGCCGCAGCCCAAACCCAGGATTCCAATACGCCGCGGCGGGCCTTCTTGCGCCTGCATCGCCAGGCCGATACCGGATTGCGGGCAGAAGTAGGTGACCGGCTGACGCCGGTATGGCTCGCGCAGGAACTGCTGGCCGTGATTGATGGTCCCGTGGATGAGCTTCCGGCTGGCATCTTCATCCATCTTGGGATTGCCTTCATCCTCGACGCGGAGCAGACCGTAGAAGTTGCGCGCCACCACCCGGTATCCAACCACCATCTCCCGCATCACCAATCCCAGGCACGCCAGGTAGCCGCACAGCACCACGGCCAGCGCGGCGGCGCCCCATCGCGGCCGGGCCCAAAGGGCACCCCCGGCGAGGCGCCACAGTCCCCGCGCCAACACCAGGAAGGCGACGGCCGCGCACAAACCGAGTCCGATGGGGAATTCGTAGTACGCGCGAAACAGGTTCGGAGCCACCAGCCCGACGAACAGGCCGCCCACGGCGCCGCCGAGCGAAACCGTGACATAGAAGCCCGTGAGATGGCGCGGGTGCGGTTTGAGGCGGGCCAGCTCGCCATGGCACACCATGCAGCACGCGAACAACCCAGCGGCGAAGGAAACGACGATCCAGCGAATCGGCATTTGCGTGAGGAAGCTGAGCCAGGGGGGATTGAAGTCGGTGCGGTACGGCCAGAGCCGGTATGCCATAAAACCCAAAGCCACCCCCATCAGCGGAAGAAAGACGGCGCGCCGGTAGAACCTGGGAGACTCGAAACAGACGATGAAGCTAAACAGGTAGACGCTGAGCGGTAAGATCCACAGAAATGGAATGGCGGCGACATCCTGGGTGAGATGATTGGTGACCGCCAGCAGCAGAACCGAAGCGCTGGCGGCCAGGCCCAGCCACAGGAGACGCAGCGTCCAGGCGGGGTTGCCATCCATGGCTGGGGCGCCCTCCTGGGACGCCGCCTGGGGCGCGCCGGCGTGCGTGGACGATCGCCACGCGGTGGTTCCGCAGAGCGCCGCGAAACAGACGTATGCGGCGGACCACACCAACCCCTGCATGCGCGCCGGCAGGTTCGGCTCCACCACGAACGGATAGCTCAGCAGCGCCAGCATGGAGGCGAAGTTGGAAAGGGCGAATAGGCGATACGGCATCCCCTCGCGGTGGGTCCGCGCGTACCACGCCTGCAATAACGGGCTGGTGGAGGAGAGCAGGAAGTACGGCAGCCCTACGGTGAGCGAGAGCAGCGCCAGGATGGTAAGAGAAGGATGTGCCACGCCCGCGCTCTTCCAACCCGGATTGGGCAGGATGGGCAGCGCGGCGAAGCTCACCACCAAGGCCGCGATGTGAGCGACGCCTTGCTTGCGCGGCGCCAGTTTTTCATGCAGCCAGTGAGCGTAAAGGTAGCCGAGCAGGAGCACCACCTGAAAGAACAACATGCAGGTGCTCCACACCGCCGAAGAGCCGCCAAACCATGGCAGGATCGTCTTGGCGACGATCGGCTGCACTTGAAAAAGAAGGAATGCGGAAAGAAAAATGGTCAGGGAGTAAAGTAACATCCGGTCCGCTCAACATTGAAGGCTAACACAGCGTGTGAAATGAGAGCCGTGGTATAGTCGGGACCGGACCAGGAGGAGTTGGAAATGAAAATCGCGTGTGTGTGCCGGATGATGGCGGCGGCCATCGCGCTATCGCCGGCGATGATCGCCCAACCGGGAATCTTCGAGGGGCACGGGGATGTCGGCGCCGTGCTGCATCCGGGTTCGGTGGAATACAACTCGGCCCAGAAAACCTATCGCGTTACGGCCAGCGGGGAGAACATCTGGGGGACCGCGGACGCGCTTCAGTTTGTTTGGAAGAAGGTGTCGGGCGATGTGTCGGTGACCGCGGAGGTGGCTTTCGCTACGACCACCGGCGAGCCGCACAAGAAGGCGGTGTTGATGGTGCGGCAGAGCCTGGACGCGGACGCGGCGTACGCCGACGCGGCGGTGCACGCCAGCGGGTTGACGTCGCTGCAATCGCGCGAAGAGAAGGGCGCGGCCACACACGAGGTGCAAGCCAACGTATCGGCGCCGAAGCGTGTGAGGATCACCAAAGCGGGAGGCTATTTTTATATGTCCGTGGCCGCGGAAGGCGAGGATCTGCACCTGGCGGGCGGCTCGATGAAGGTGGCGCTGAAGGACCCGTTTTACGTGGGGATCGGGCTGAGCGCTCACAACAAGGACGCCATCGAGACCGCGATCTTCCGCAACGTGGAGGTGACGCCGGCGCCGCCGGCCTCGGGGCAGCCGAAGCTGTACAGCACTCTCGAAACCATCACGGTGGCCTCGACGGACCGGCGGGTGGTCTACCTGGCCCCGGGCCGGTTCGAAGCGCCCAACTGGACCAAGGACAACATGCTGCTGTTCAACGGGGACGGGCGGTTGCATCGCATACCGGTGGATGGCGGGAAGCCGGAGACCATCGACACGGGGATCGCCACGCGGCTGAACAACGATCACGCGATTTCGGCGGACGGGACCATGATCGCCATCAGCGATCAATCGCAGGAACAGCACCAGTCGCTGATTTATGTGGCGCCGATCGGCGGCGGGACTGCGCGCAAGGTGACGGCGAAGTCGCCGTCGTACTTGCATGGGTGGTCGCCGAACGGGAAAACGCTGGCATTCTGCGGAGAGCGCAACGGCAACTTCGACGTCTACACCATTCCGGCGGCGGGCGGCGAAGAGACCCGGCTGACCACGGCGGAGGGGCTGGACGACGGGCCGGAGTATTCGCCGGATGGCAAGTATATCTACTTCAACTCGATTCGGAGCGGGCTGATGCAGATCTGGCGGATGAAGCCGGACGGGAGCGGGCAGGAGCAGGTGACTCCCGACGATGGCTACAACAACTGGTTCCCGCACCTCTCCCCGGACGGGCTGCGGATCGTATTTCTCACCTATGAGAAAGGCGTCAGCGGGCATCCCGAAAACAAAGATGTGATGCTGCGGATCATGACGCTGGCGGACCGCGGAATCGGCGTGTTAGCGAAGCTGTTCGGCGGCCAGGGGACCATCAACGTGCCCTCGTGGTCGCCCGATGGGCGGAGGCTGGCGTTCGTCAGCTATCAACTCGTCCCGTGAGGCCGCGCTATTTCTTCGCGGGTGTGATGTCGGTCACCGGAAGATCCCAGTGGCCCAGCAAGATCTCGAATCGCCGTTGTTCCTCGCGTTCGTAAGTCTTCTGATCGGGCCAGAGCTGCTTGATGAAACGCTCTTCGTCGGGATTAGCGGTGGTCGCCAACGTCGAGTTCTTGAACCGAATCGTGACGCGATAATCCCAGCGCCCATCTTCGGTCGTGTGGTTGGCGGGCTGCTCGATTTTCACCGAGAGGATACGGCCACTTTCGGCCTCCTTCATGAGTAATGGGTAGTGGTTCTTCAGGAACAGGTTCAGAAATTCCTGTTGACGTCCCCATTGCACCTTGTAGTAATACTCCATTACGTAAGGCTGGTCGGGCGCCCCTTGTGGCGGCGCACCCTGGGCGAGCAGCGGCCGCGCCAACACTGAAAGCAACAGCGTAAACAGTACGTTTCTCATCGGTCCTCCACCTACTAGGTGACTTGGATTCTAGCAGGCAACCGGGACGGGCCGCAATCGCCTATACTACAGTCTAAGAGCCCACATCCATGGCGCTGTTCAAAACGCGCAGCGCCGCCGTTTACGGCATCGATGCCCATCCGATCGATGTCGAAGTCGACATGTTCTCGTCAGGCTCGGCGCGCGATTCCGTGATGGTCGGCATGCCCGATACCGCTGTACGGGAAAGCCGCGAGCGCATCAAGTCGGCCCTCATCAATTCCGGTTTCGGCTATCCCAATAAACAGATTACGATTAACCTTGCGCCGGCCAATATCCGCAAGGAAGGCGCTGGTTTCGACCTGCCTGTGGCGCTCGGCATTCTGGGCGCGATGGGCGTGGTTCGGGGACTCGAACGCCACATCCTGGTGGGCGAACTCTCGCTCGACGGCACCATCCGTCCGGTGCGCGGGGCCCTTTCGATCGCGGTCTGCGCGCGCGAGGAGGGCATCGCCAACCTGATCCTGCCGGCCGAGAATGCCGCCGAAGCAGCCGTCGTCGAAGGCGTCGCCGTGTACGGTATGCGCCATCTCGCCGAAGTCGTCGCCCTGCTGACGCGCCCCGAGGAATTCGCACCCGCCACGCCCAACGGCGCCGGCCACGAAGCTGAGCCTGCCGCGGTGCCGGACTTCCGCGATGTTCGTGGACAGACCATGGCCAAGCGAGCGCTCGAAGTGGCCGCCGCGGGTTCGCACAACGTGCTGCTGATCGGCCCGCCGGGCTCCGGCAAGACCATGCTGGCCAGGCGGCTGGCCGGCATTCTGCCGCCGCTCACCTTCCCGGAGGCCATTGAGACCACCAAGGTCCACAGCGTCGCGGGCCAGTTGGGCAGCAACACCGGACTGTTGCGCGAACGGCCCTTCCGCGCTCCGCATCACACCATTTCCGATGCCGGTCTGATTGGCGGGGGCGCAGGCGTGCCGCGCCCCGGCGAAGTCAGCCTGGCCCACAACGGAGTGCTGTTCCTGGACGAGTTCCCGGAGTTCCCCAGGGATGTGCTGGAAATGCTCCGCCAGCCGCTCGAAGACGGCTCGGTGACGATTGCGCGCTCCAGCATGACGCTCCGCTTCCCATCCCGTTTCATGCTGGTTTCGGCGATGAACCCCTGCCGCTGCGGTTTTTGGGGAGACGCTACCAGAGAATGCCGCTGCACGCCGGGACAAATCCAGCAGTATCTCGGCAAGATCAGCGGCCCGCTTCTGGACCGCATCGACATTCACGTCGAAGTTCCCGCGGTGCCCTACCAGGAACTGCGCGGCAACTCAACGGGCGAATGCTCGGCCGAGATCTCCGCCCGCGTCCAGAGGGCCCGATCGGTGCAACAGGCGCGCGGCTACTATAATTCCCGCATTCCCGCGCGCATGATCCGCAAACTTTGCGCCCTCGACGATGCCGGCGAGCGCACCCTGGAAATGGCCGTCCGCCGCATGGGCCTTTCCGCTCGCGCACACGACCGCATACTGAAGGTGGCGCGCACCATCGCCGATTTAGGCGGATTGGAAGGCGTCCTGGCCAAGCACGTTGCCGAAGCCGTGCAGTATCGCAGTCTGGACCGAAATTACTGGAGTTGAACGCTATGAGCCGGATCTTAGATCGACGAAAGTTCTTGAAGGCTTGCACCGGTGTGGCTGGCGCTTCGGTGCTGGCGCGCTATCGCGCGATTGCGGCCCCCGAGACGGGGCGCACCAAGATCCGCGACATCAAGGTCATGGTCCTGCAGGGCGGGCGGACCTATACCCTGATCAAGGTGGAGACCGACGCCGGGGTTTACGGAATTGGCGAGGGCTACGGCTCCCCAGGCGTGGGAATCAAAGAGGGCGTGCTCGAACTGCGTCCCTACTTCATCGGAAAGGATCCCCTCGAGATCGAGGCCTTATATACCGGCCCGGCTAATCGCACCGACGGCTCCGCTCATATGTTGCTGCGGGCCATGAGCGGAATTGAGGCTGCTCTCTGGGACGTTTCCGGCAAGCTCCTCAATCTGCCCGTAGCGACGCTGCTGGGCGGCAGGTTCCGCAACCGCGTGCGCATGTACCACGATGAAGGTCCGCGCAACATGCTCGACGCCGCCAGTTGCAAGGACTGGGCGGCCAGAATGAAGGCCGCTCCGGCCGGCTGGACCGCGTTCAAGTTCGGCTTCCCGCACTCGCAGCCTGCCACCGACAAGGCGCGCGACCTGTCGAATCGCCTGCTCACCTCCAAGGAGCTGCGGGACATCCGGCAAGGTTTCGAGAACTGCCGCGAAGCCATCGGCTGGGATTACGACATCATGGTGCACTGCCATTGGGAGTACGATTTGCGCACCGCCATCCAACTGGCCGAGGCGGTCGAATCCATTAAGCCGTTATGGCTTGAAGATCCCATGCCGCCGGAGTTTTCCAACGCCTGGGTGCGCCTGGCGAGCGCTTCGAAAGTGCCCATCCTCACGGGCGAGAACCTGGCGCGCCGCCAGGGGTTCGCGGATTTTATCGTCAACCGGGGCCTGGATATCGCGCAACTCGACGTCCGAAACACCGGCGGTTTGCTCGAATCCAAGAAAATTGCCGATCTCGCCGAAACATTCTCCATACCCATGTGCTCGCATAACACCGGCAGCATTGTTTCGAATTATGCGGCCGTCCAGTGGGCCTGCGCGGTTCGCGATTTTCTGGGCGCCGAAACCGTCATCGGCAATGGCGGGTGGATGGATGATGTGATCCTGCACGATGGACCGATCGTGAAAGATGGGCACATCGCGCTGCCGGACAAACCGGGCTGCGGCATCGAGCTGAATCCGGACGTGGTGAAGGCTCACCTTGCTTCCGGCGAGAAATATTGGAGCTAACCCAAATGACAAAACTTCCAAAAGCGCCCGCGCCCCAGGACGCGGCGGCCCTGTTCCGCGAACAACTCGGGCATGGCGAAGCGGTACTGGGCTGTTTTCTTTCGCTCGGATCTCCGGCGACCGCCGAATTGATGGCCAACGCCGGCTACGACTGGGCGCTCATCGATCTGGAGCACGGCGCCGGCGATGAGCGCGACGCGCTGCCCCAGATTCAAGCCCTGGCGGCTGGTGGATCGATCGCCATCGTGCGGGTGGAATCGACGGCGCGGCAGCGCGTTCATCGTGTCCTCGATTTCGGCGCCCACGGAATCATGTTCCCCCGCATCGATTCGGCGGCCGAAGCAACGGCTGCCGTCGCGGCCATGCGTTATCCGCCGGCCGGCGTGCGCGGCGTGGCGTTTTCGAACCGCGCCGGCGGATATGGCTCCAACTTCCGTCCCTATATGGCGGGGTCGGCGTCGCTGATGACCATCGTCCAGATCGAGTCGCCGGCGGCGGTTGAAAACGCGGACGCCATCGCGGCCGTTGACGGCGTGGACGTGTTGTTCGTCGGCCCGTCCGACCTGTCGCATTCCATGGGCATGCTCGGCAACTTCGAGCACCCGGATTTTGTCGCCGCCATCCAGCGCACCGCCGCAGCCGCGTCTTCGCATGGCAAGCAGTGCGGAATCCTCCTGCCCACTCCCAAGGATTTCAAGAAGTATTACGATCTCGGATACCGCTTTATCGCATCCGGCTCCGATGCCGTTCTGCTGAACAACGCGGCGCGGTCTTTGGTCGAAGGCATCCGGTCCGTTACGTTATAATGTTGAAGGTTCGCCGCAAGCAGCCCGCTGGAGTGGCGGAACTGGCAGACGCACGGGACTCAAAATCATCCGTATACCACTTTTCGTCCATGCCAAGACGCCTGTTTTCAGCGAGATACCTAAAACCTTGACGCCTGTGATATGCTTACACAAGCGTTGCACAGTTTGGCTATTTCCGCAGCGCGACCGTTATGCCGGAAAAGCACACAATCCTGGGCGGCAAGGTCCACGTCTACAGGCGTGACAACAGCAGTCGCTGGCAGTGTGCCACCTACCTCGCCGGCAAGAACCGGCGGGTTTCCACCAAGGAAGACAGCCTGGGCAAGGCCAAGGACTTCGCCGAGGACTGGTATCTGGAGTTGCGCGGCAAGGCCCGCAACGGTGAAATAACCAGTGAAAAAACCTTCCGCGAAGCCGCTGTGCAATTCGAGCGCGAATACCAAATCATCACCGAGGGCCAACGTAATGCCGAGTACGTTGAAGGCCACAGCACTCGGCTCCGGCTGCACCTGTTGCCCTTCTTTGGCGACATGGGACTGTCCGAGATCACGCCCGGCCAGATACAGGAGTACCGCATTCATCGCCACGAGGAAGCGGTGAAGGACCACGGAAAGCCCCCGGCCCGGAGCACCATGCATCAGGAAATCGTTGTTCTGCGGCAGACCCTCAAAGCCGCCGTGCGCCACCGATGGCTGGACCGGCTTCCGGATCTGTCCGAACCCTACCGGGCGTCGGGGAAGGTCTCGCACCGCGCCTGGTTCTCCCCGGAGGAATACAAGAAGCTCTACGAAGCCACCCGGCGCCGGGCTCATGCTCCGAAAAATCCCCGCTACAAATGGGAATCCGAACAGCTTCACGACTATGTCCTGTTCATGGCCAATACCGGCCTGCGGCCGGACGAAGCGAACCACCTTGAATACCGCGACGTGAAGATCGTCGATGATCAGGGCAGCAATGAAACGATCCTTGAGATCGAGGTGCGCGGGAAGAGGGGAGTGGGCTATTGCAAGAGCACCAGCGGGGCCGTCAGGCCCTTCCAGAGGCTGGTCGAGAGAAACAAGCCGCAGCCGACCGATCCGGTTTTTCCGAAGACCCACCGGCAGCTCTTCAACACCATCCTGGACGAAGAAGGCCTCAAGAAAGACCGTGAAGGACAACCCCGCACGGCCTACAGCCTGCGGCACACCTACATCTGCCTGCGTCTCATGGAAGGCGCGGACATTTATCAGATCGCGAAGAACTGCCGCACCAGCGTCGAGATGATCGAGAAATACTACGCTTCCCACCTCAAGAACAGCCTTGACGCCGCCGCGATCAACATACGGCGGCCGAAAACCAAAAAGAAGAACGAGCCGCCCACGCAACAAGAGGAGTAGGGACGCGCGAGCGATGACGCCCTGAGCTTCGTAATTTGTTAAAGTGAAGAAGCGCAGAACTGCGCTGTGGCGGGCTGGCGGAACTGGCAGACGCAGACGGCTCAAAATCGTCCGACCGCAAGGTCATGGGGGTTCAAGTCCCTCGCCCGCTACCATCATCATCAAGGCCCTCGCTCCGAAGCCGAAAAGCCTGCGGGTCGCCACGATCCCGCTTCGGCGTAGGGGACGGCACCATCCCGCGCAGGGCCGATCCCCTTTTGAACTGGCAGGCTATCCCTCCGCCCGCACCACCGTTCTTCCTGGCGCCGGGAAAAAGCGGGACACCTGCTCCCGCCCCGGCGGCCGAGGATGGAACCATCCTCATCCGAAACACCTGATGGCTTGATGGGCGGCAGATTCTACACGAAACGACTCTGATCATTTCGCGCCCCGGACCGCCGAACTGCAAAAAAGCGCCCCGGCCGGGTTGGGGCAGGGCGCACTCGAACTGCAAACCTTTTAACCCGTCTGCATTTCCCTCCAGAAACAGCATACAGGCCGCCCGCCGCCGTCAAGGGTCGAGATGAACGGCAAAAAACGCCGCCCTTGACTCATGCGCCGGGACGCCCTGTCAGAACCCCCTTTGTCCTCACAAGAGGGAAATGCAGGTTTCAAAAGGACTATTGAGAGCAGCGACAAGAGGCGGTACGCGAAGCGGAGGGAAACCTTGATAAGAGGCGAAGCCGACGCGGGAAACCGAAAAGAGAAGGGGAGGGTGCCGCCTCGTTGGGCGGCAACCGTTTATGACCGTGGCTTGCAGGATGTTTGAAGATCGCCGTAACAGATTCATTCGATGATGGTTATACTCCCTTGTGCGGCTTTTTCTCGCTTTTTTGGCGCTGATGACGGCGCCGGCTTGCCGGGTCTGGCGGTCTGGTACGCGTTTTTCAATTAGCCGGGGTCTGAAGACATAGACAGAAGCCAAGCTTCTGTCGGAAGCGCAGCGGACGCGGTATCTGTGGCTCTCAGGCCCCTGCATACGGCCTCGCGCCTGGCGTATTATGGAACGATGCCAGAAGACGACGTCGAAAAATTCCTTGCCGAGCAGAAGACGCTCGAAGCCCACCGGCATGACCTGATCAAAGAGGTTCTCCGCCAGAAGGAAGCCGCCATCAAGGCCTTCGACGAGAAACTCGCCAGGCTGGGCTACGACGACGAGCACGCCGCGAAGCGCACCCATCACAAGGACGCCGAGAAGAAAACGCCCGAATAGGCCACCCGCGATACCGCGAGGTGAATTGTGTTATCGTTCCGGTTCTACCGGGGCGTCCCCGGCATAGGCTGCCGGTCGGGCCTTACACGCTGCGCGCCCCGAGCCTTTGTCTCGGCCATCCGGTAACAGTCCCTGACGCTTTAAAAGGGCCACTTGCAGCTTCACCGATATGGTGTAATGTGGTGAATTACCAAGGGCTTATCCATGAAGAAGAAGCGGGGGAGTAGGAGGAACATGAAGATGCAAAATACGCCGGCGGTCCGGGCATCGATCAGCCTTCCGCCCGCCCTTTACCTTTTGCAAGCGCCCTTAACTCCGTGACTCTCAACGAAGCCCAAACCCGTGCCCGGCAAATCGACCCTCAGTTGCGGGCTGCTGACTGGAAACTCAACGACCACACCCAGGTCCGATTAGAGGTTCCAGTTGATGGCTATGACGCGGAGCCATGGAACGGCGTCACCGACTATTGCCTGTACGACGCAAGCGGCAACGTGCTCGCTGTGGTGGAAGCCAAGCGATGCACCCGCAACGCTCGTGAGGCCGACGAACAACTCCGGCATTACGTCACTGAGATTGCCAAGAAGCAGCCCTTTGCCCCCTTCGGGTTCATGGCTAACGGCCATGACATTTGGTTTTGGGAGGTCGGTCTTGCTCACCCCCGGCTCGTGGCCGGGTTCTTTCCACCCGCTGACCTAGAGCGGCTGAAGTTTCTACGGCAGAACCGACGACCGCTCGAAGCGACCCCCATCAACGGCTCCATTGTGGATCGCCCGTATCAGCACGAGGCCATTCGCCGTATCGCAGAAGCTTTCGCGGGAAACAAGCGCCGAGCACTTCTCGTAATGGCCACCGGTACGGGCAAGACCCGCGTAGCCATGGCCTTGATTGACGTCTTTCTCCGCGCCGGTCAGGCGCAGAACGTTCTCTTCCTCGCCGACCGTGACGCCCTGGTCGATCAGACCTTGACAGATGGATTTAAAACCCACCTGCCGCACGAGCCGCGGGATCGAATTTATACGCATCAGATCGACAAAACCAAACGCCTATTCGTGGCCACCGAGCAAACGCTGGCGCTCTGTTACGCCAAGTTCAGCCCAGGTTTCTTCGACCTGATCATCTTCGATGAAGCCCACCGCTCCCTCTTCAAACGGTTTACTGAAGTCATTGAATACTTCGATGCCCGCATGATCGGCTTGACCGCTACCCCCGCCAGCTTCATCGACCGCGACACCTTCCGGCTCTTCGGGTGTGATGCCAATGTGCCGACCTTTCTCTACGACTACCCGCAGGCGGTGAAAGACCGTTTCCTCGTCGATTTCAGCCTGTACCAGGCGCACACCAGTTTCCAGCGCAAAGGCATCAAGGGCGTGGACCTCAGTGAGGAGGACCGCAATGCTCTCACCGAGCAGGGCATCGACCCCGATAGCCTCGACTACGCTGGAACAGAGATCGAGGTCGAAGTTAGCAACCGAGATACCCTCCGTAAGCAATGGGAGGAAATCATGGAGACCTGCCTCAAGGACCAGTCTGGCCAGTTGCCGGGCAAAATGATCGTTTTCGCGATGACCAAGAAACATGCCCACCGCATTGCCGAGGTCTTTGAGGAGATGTACCCGCAGCATGTGGGCGTCACACAGGTCATCACGTCCACGACCGAGCGGGTGCGCGACGGCAGCTACGGTGACGGGCTCATTACCAAGTTCAAGAAGAACAACCTGCCGCGCATTGCGATCTCCGTGGATATGCTTGATACCGGCATCGATGTCCCGGAGGTAGTGAATCTTGTGTTTATGAAGCCGGTGCAGTCACGCATCAAGCTCTGGCAGATGATCGGACGCGGCACGCGAAACCAGCAAGCCTGCAAATACCTAGACCGTCTGCCGGACGGGAAGAAGACCGAGTTCAAGGTCATCGATTTCTGGCAGAACGACTTCAACAAGAAGGCTGACGACAAGCAGCCCATCGATATGCCGGTGCTCGTCTCGGTGTTCAACACAAGACTCAAGATACTCGAACGTCATCTTCCAGACCATGCAGCCGAGGCTTTTCGCCAGGCCGTCATCGACCTTCGCGCCATGATGGCCCGCATCCCGCGCGAATCGTTTCCGGTGAAGAAGGTGTGGCTTCAGGTTGCCTCGGTATTTGAGGACGACTTCTGGACTCTCATTACGCCGACAAAATTGGATTTTCTCCGTCTTCATGTCGCGCCACTTCTCCGCTTCGCCGCCGATGTGGATGTGGCCGCCGAAACGTTCACCCACAAGGTAGAACGTCTGAAACTTCAAATCCTACAGGCCACCCCGTCACCGCAGTTACTCCAATCGATTGCAGAAGACGTCAGCCTGCTCCCGGACATCGCAGAGCGCGTCCGCTCCTCGACGAGCGCCAAACTCGCTCTTTCCGCAGGCCTTGCGACCGCCACGCCGGCGGAACTCACGCAGATCATCCGTGAGCTCGCTCCACAAATGAAGAACCGCCGCGACCGCCCCAGCGCCTTCTTGAACATCGACCTGCCTGATTTCATCGCGACCCACGGCTACATCTCCGTCGGTGAAGGCGGGCACCAGATCCTCATTGAAGAATACAAGCGCCGCGTGGATGCCCGTGTCCTCGAAATTGTGGAAAAGCACCCCGCGCTAGCTGCGCTCCGCGAGGGCCGGGAGGTTACAGACGATCAACTGGTTGACCTGGAGCGCACTCTTCACCGCGAACTCGGCCGTGACGACATCCAACTCTCCAGCCGAAATATTCGGATCGCCTACGGCCTGCGCGTGGACAACTTCCTCGCTTTCCTCCGCCACCTGCTCGCCATTGATGCCATACCCGATTACTCTCAGGTGGTGCAGCGCGGCTTCGAGCAGCATATTCAAGCCCACAACTACAATGCCAATCAGATACGTTTTCTTCGATCGGTGCAGGAGGTGTTTCTCGCAAAGCGCACCCTCGTCGAGGCTGACCTCTACGACCCTCCGTTGACCAACTTTGGCCGTAACGCCGTCGAACGCTTCTTCACGCCACAGGAAATCGGCGACCTTCTCCACCTCACACAATCACTGGCAGCGTAAACCATGCTCACAGACACAACACTCCGCTCGGCGGTCGAGGCTCTCTGGGGCAAGCTCTGGTCCGGCGGGCTCTCCAATCCACTCGACGCCATCGAGCAACTGTCCTTCCTGCTTTTCCTCAAGCGCCTCGACGAGCGCGAACAGGACGGGGAGCGCGCCGCAAAGCTCCGTGGCAAGAAGTTCACGCCGATTTTTCCGAGCCCCGACCTCCGCTGGTCTCACTGGACACAACTTCCCGCGGATAAGGCGCTCAAGCAGATCAAGGAGGTCGTTTTTCCCTTCATCAAGACGCTCGGCGGCGCAGGCGGCTCCTTCGCGGCCCAGATGGAAAACGCCGAGTTCAAGATCAACAAGGCCAGCCTGCTCATCGAGGCCTGCAAGGCTATCGACGCCATGCAGATATCGGCTCAGAACCAGGACGTGCAGGGCGACCTCTACGAATACCTCCTCGGCAAGCTCAACACCGCCGGCCAGAACGGTCAGTTCCGCACGCCGCGCCACATCATCCGCATGATGGTCAATATGCGAGATCCGCGACCGGGCGAGCGCATCTGCGACCCGGCTGCCGGAACCTGCGGCTTCCTCGTCAACGCATGGCAGTACCTCCTCGAAACCCACACCGACCCCCGCGACATCACATGGGACGAAGAGGGGTATCCCCACGGCCTGACCGGCAGTAAGCTCACCAAGGAGGAATGGGAATTCAGCCAGTCCAAGGCCCTGACCGGCTTCGACTCCGACTCCGGTATGACAATGCTCCGCATCGGCAGCATGAACCTCATGCTCCACGGCATCGCCGCTCCGAACTTCCGTTACACAGATACTCTTTCCAAGGCGTTCACCGAAGAGCGCGCCTACGACGTGGTTCTCGCGAATCCTCCATTCAAGGGCGCAATCGACGCGGCGGATGTGAACCCTACGCTGCCGGTCAGGTGCAAGAAGACCGAGATCCTCTTTCTCCACCTCTTCCTGCGCTTGCTCGAAAATGGAGGCCGTGCTGCCGTCATCGTTCCGGACGGCGTTCTGTTTGGCTCCTCCAACGCCCACCTTGATATTCGTAAGAAGCTCATCGAGGAAAACCGTCTCGAAGGCGTTATCTCGATGCCCTCGGGCGTCTTCCGCCCCTACGCCGGAGTTTCCACTGCCATCCTCCTATTCACAAAGGGCGGTACGACGGAGACAATCTGGTTCTACGACATGGAGCACGACGGGTATTCATTGGACGACAAACGCCAGAAGGTCGCAGAGAACGACATCCCCGACGTGCTGGACTGTTGGAATCACCGGCGGGATTCGAAGTACCAGCAGAAACGCTCCCAGCGCCTGACCGACCTGCAAAAGCAGATCGCCCCACTGAAGAAGGACCGCCTCGAACACCACGCTATTATCCACCGGCTCAGATTTGAGGAGGTCGTCTCCAAGACGCTCGACAAGGCCCGCGCGACACGTGAGCAAGCCGAGGTTGAACTAATTGAACTCCAATCCAGGATGACGCCTCTGCAAACGGAGATCAACCAGCTCAGCCGCCAGTTCTGGGTAACCAAGGATCGGGTGAAGGCAAGCAAATACGACCTGTCCGCCAGCCGATATCGCCAGGTCGAGCAGGATGAAGAGTTCTACGAAGAGCCGAAGGTCACGCTCAAACGGCTGCGGCAACTGGAAGCTGCAGCGACAGGTGAGGTCACGATTCTGGAGGAGATGATAGGCAAATCGTGAAGACAGAAACAGTTCAACTTGGCGACGTCTGCGAGTTTGTGCGAGGCATCACCTTTCCGAGCGGCGAGGGGAAGCCTGTGCCATTCGAGAATTCGATCGCTTGCCTCACAACGAGCGGTGTGCAGCAAGACGTAGCGTGGAATTCGCGCCGCTTTGTTCAACGATCGCGAGTCAGCCACACCAAACAGATGCTCCGTGCCGGGGACATCTTGATTTCGACCGCGAATAGCAAAGAGCTCGTCGGCAAGTCTTGCCTCGTTGATCAAACGCCATTTCCTTGCACTTTCGGCGCATTCGTGACCGTTGCGAGGTCGCAAGAGGCCGTGTATCCGCCTTACCTAGCCTACTGGATGACGACGCGCGAGTATCTCGCATGGTGTTTCAAGAACTCATCGAACACGACCAATATCTCCAACTTGCGAGTGTCGGAGCTTGAGGAACTCAGGATTGCGTTGCCCAGCCTGTCGGAGCAGCAGCAGATCGGGAGACGATTGGAGCAAGCGGACCGGCTGCGCCGCACCCGCCGCTACGCCCTCGAACTCACCGACACCTTCCTCCCCGCTGCGTTCCTCAAACTCTTCGGCGACCCAACCACAAATCCGTTGGGTCTTCCTGTTGCAGAACTCGGTGACTTCCTGTCGTTTGTCACCAGCGGCTCGCGCGGTTGGGCCGAGCACTACGTGCCCGAAGGATCCCGGTTCATCCGTTCGCTCGATGTGCGCATGAACAATATTTCAGATGAGGATGCCGTCTTCGTTAAACCACCAAACAATGCTGAGGCTGACCGAACTCGTGTGAAACCTGCTGATGTGCTACTCACAATCACCGGCTCCAGGATTGGCCGCGTCGCGCCAGTGCCCGAGCGATTGAGCGGTGCTTTCATCAGCCAGCATGTGGCCATTCTTCGATTGAAGGCGGGACTACTGCCAGAGTTCCTCTCGATGTTTCTTTCGCTAGACACCGGCGGGCAACGACAAATTGCACGTGCGCAGTATGGCCAGACAAAACCAGGCCTGAACCTCAACCAGATTCGCGAGATGCGCGTCCCAGTGCCAGACGTCTGCCATCAGCAGCGATTTTTGAAACTCGCGAAGCGAGTAGAGCGTCTGCGTGCGGTGCAGCGGGAGGCGTTGCGCCAGGCCGAGCACCTCTTCGCCTCGCTCCTCCACTGCGCCTTCAGTGGTTGAGCGCGCCCAAATTCCCACGACGCAAGTCGCGCTACACGCCGGTGCGCCGCGCTCCTGATTAACTCTCTTTTTTGCCTGAGCCGGGCTGGCGTGTTTCCGGCGCTCCCTGGGTCACCGGAGAAAACTGGCTTTTCATAGTCTCCAAGAAGCCCTCAGGAAGTTCCAGGGGACGCTGCAAAACGCGGCGTACGCGACACCATGTCATCCAGCCGTGCATCCATGCTACTTCTCTGACCAGTCGCTCCAGATGGGGCTTCAGGTGCCCCATGAGTTCTGCCTCCAGCTTCATCAAGCCTGCGGCGGCGGCCGGACTATCCGCCAAGGCCAGTTGCCGCAGCGTGTCTAGCAGAGGTGATGCCAGGTCCTGCGACCGCAAGCGAAATCCGAGAATGGGATTGCATGCGGCTACAAGGCTAACGGCCTCACCGTACCGTTTACCCAGATCCACATCAGCGGGAAACAGCCGCACAAAAGCGATTTTGATCGCTGTCTGGCCTTCTGGCGGTATGGGGAAATGTTGAGACAGAAGCTCCACAACCTTTGGAATAGTCAGGAGCCGGAGACGGATATCAAGCAATTCCGACAGCGCGCGGGCGACCGCTTTCTTTTCTTCACGCCGCGCAAGGAACCACTGCCCGAGTTGACTGAGCAGCCAGCCAAGAACTACCACGACGACACTGAGGAAGGGGAGCCAGTCCTTTAACTGCATTTCGCATCCTTGATTGTGTTATCCCGGCCGATCCTATGCAGCCGATCAGATAGAATTCGGAATGGCAGCTTTCTGTTCATCAGGCATCGTCCGCGCTTTTTACCCTTCGATATAGCCGAGGTACTGAAGGCGAAACATAAGCGCCTGTACGCTCACGCCATACTTGCGCGCCAACTCGGGAATCAAATCTTCCTCATAAAGATCGAGCGTCCTCCGTCCGGAGAGATCGTGTCTGAGAAAGCTCTCTGGCATCAAAATCTCAGCCGCGAAGAGATTGGCCTCTATTTCATCGCCGTCAACGCCCTGACTAGAAACGTCGTCTCGCAGCCGCACCGTGGAGAAAGCCCTGTCCAGGTGCAACTGTTCTTGATCGTGCAGGAGCAGATGTGCAAGCTCATGGGCGACCGTGAAATTTTGCCGAACGGACGCGTGCTGCGTGTTCACGCCGATTATCTTCTGTGACGAGTCCCGGTAGAGGAAGCCGGAGAGATCGCCATCCAGCGACTCAACGACGATTCGCGCCCCTCTTGTTCGGGCGATCTCCCAAACCGGGACGGGCGCCTCGGTGACCTTCGCTTCCGTTAGAAGCGTCTGGACCAACTCCCGAATCTTCCTTCTCCTGATGGCCATGGGTCTCCTTCTGTTGTTTGAAGCCAATTGCGGACTCGATGAAAACTCTCTCGGTTACTGACAGCTGAGCCAGGGTTTCGGCACCAACCGGCTCTTGTGTGATGGGCCGGTCGGGCAGGAGACTCGCGGCTTCCACTTGCAGCGCGTCGGCGACATCGACCAGCGTATGAAGCAGCAGTCTCTGCCGCCCCTTTTCAATGTTGCTTATCGACGTCCGCGTCAATCCTACAGCCGAAGCGAGCGCCTCCTGAGAGAGCTTCTTCCCTCGCCGCGAACGGATCTTTTCCCCAACCTGTTTGTAGAATGTGCTGTGATCTTTCATCGTCGGCGACTTCATTAGAGAGTAGGGCATGTGCTCCCTCACTGTCAATAATGCTAACACGTTTGTATTGTAAACGTCAATTGACTCTTGTGGTAATGTCCTAATCTGGTAGAATGAAGCTGTCGGAGGAGATTCGCCGGCAGAAGGAGAAGGTATTCCAAATGAGCAAGAATATTCACGTTGTACCGAGAGACGGAGATTGGGCAGTGCGGAAGGAGGGCGCGCAGCGGGACTCTTCCCACCACGACACCCAAGCCGCCGCAATTGATGCCGCAAGGCAAACCGCCCAACGCGAAGGCACCGAGTTGTTCATCCATGGACGGAATGGGCAAATCCGCGATCGCGATTCTCACGGGCATGATCCCTTTCCTCCAAAGGGATGATCCAGAAGGAGAACGTTATGGCAGATGTACAAGTAACCTGTATCACAAAGCCGAATCCTCAAAGTCCCCATGAGCACATCACTCATCTGGGAAATCCGGCCGGTGGATGGAAGTGGACCCGCGAAGAGGTTATCGCCAGCATCGACGCCAAGACCAACACTTTCTTCGTGATCGACCCGGCAACCGGAAAACGGTCCGACGTAGGTGTAGTCCGCCCCGCCAGTCGGCCGCCCCATGTCCGCACGTATGCAGACGGGGACTGGAACAACAACCTTCTGTCGCTAAATCAATGCCCGCTATATTGAACCTTTTATAAGCATATTTTCGCCTGTGCCGGCGGGGCGAAGCAGGCCGTTGAGAGAAGATCGCATATTACACGGGAGGGGTTGGCCCTCCTGATTCAGAATAGGAGAACGGATCATGGCACAAGAGAAAAAACTGGTCACCATCATCGTAAACGGTTCACCGCACGAATGGCCGAAGGACGACATCACCTACGCACAGGTGGTCACGTTCGACGTGCCAGACTATGCGCAGCATCCCGAAATCACGTACTCGGTCAAGTACAAGAACGGTCATGGGGATAAGCCGGAAGGGACTCTCTCGCTCGGCGGCTCTGTAAAAGTAAAGGACGGAATGAGCTTCAGTGTTTCACCAACTGGTCAATCATAACGATGACTTGCGGCGGCTGGTCGAGAAGGGCTATGCCGTCGCCATCGACGGCGGGTACCTCGTTATCCGCGACATCCCTTATCTGGACGCGCTGAAGGCATTACGGACGGGCGCGTTCGTTGCGAAGCTTGAATTCGTCGATAAGCTGACGGTCAAGCAGGACGACCACCAGGTTTGGTTCGCTGGCGCGGTCCCGCACGGCCTTGACGGAAATCCGATCCCCAACCTTGGGGGCGGGCCGCAGGGGCTGGCACTCGGCGAAGCAAGCAAAGATGTTGTTGTGGAGCGGAGGTTTTCGAACAAGCCGAAGGTTACCGAGAAGTTCGCCGACTTCTTCGACAAAATTGAAAGCTATGTGACGATCATATCCGGTCCGGCAATGGAACTGTACCACGCCAGTCCTTACACGTTCCGCACCGTCGAGAAGATGTCGGATTCAGTCTTCAAGTTCCACGATACCCTCACCAGCCGAGCCGAAATAACGGATCTCTCTGCCAAGTTCGCGAACGACGTGGTGGCGATTATCGGCCTCGGCGGTACGGGCGCCTATGTTCTCGATTTTCTCGTGAAGACGCCGGTGCGGGAGACTCGCGCTTTCGACCTCGACACGTTCCACATCCATAACGCATTTCGGTCCCCCGGCAGGCTCCAAGACGAGGGCGAACTCGGAAAGCCGAAAGCGGAGGTTTATCAGGCTCGTTACGAAAACTTTCGACATGGGCTAAAGGTTGAGCGCAAGTTCATAGACGCTTCTTGCGAGGCCGACTTCGAAGGCGTGACCTTTGCATTCGTGTGCGTTGATAAAGGCTCGTCACGGGCCGCCATCTTCGATCTCCTGATAGCGAAAGGCATCCCGTTTATCGACGTTGGAATGGGACTGAACCGGAAGAGAGGCCCTGTGAACGGGATGCTGCGCACAACATATTACTCCGCCGCGGATGGCCAAAAAGTGCGCGACAAGGCTCTGGCCGAGATGTCGGACCAACCTGACGACATATATCGGACCAACATTCAGATCAGCGAGATCAACGCCCTGAACGCGTGCCTGGCTGTCATTAGGTTCAAACAACTGCGCGGGTTTTACTTCGAAGAGATTCCCTACTACGATCTCCTGCTGGAGATTGGCGATCTCAAGATCGTCGGGGAGTCGGAACTTCAATGAAGTTTGCACTGGAACGTGTCCACTATATGCCGAAGGACCTGAAACCTGGCGTTCTCTACGTTTCAGAGGAATTCGACATTGCGATGCATCTTTGTGCCTGTGGATGCGGCTCGAAGGTCAAGACCCCGCTCGGTCCGACTGAATGGTCTGTTGAGGAGACTGATAGCGGACCGAGTCTCAGCCCGTCCGTAGGGAACTGGCAGCAACCATGCAGGTCGCATTACTGGATAGATCGGGGCGAAATCAGATGGGCCAGTAAGTGGACACCTGAGCAAATAGCCGCGGGCCGCCGCCACGAGGAAGAACGCCGACGCGACTACTATGATGCCCTTGATCGTAAGCGCGGCGGTAGGATGCGCCGGTTCTGGCGTTGGGTGAGGGGCCTGTTTAAACGATAGTCAGCGCTCCGCTTAAGACCGATACGACATGACAGTTACAGTTTTGACCCCTGTTCAGCGTCCCGCTATACTGCCGGTGCAGACGGTCGTTCGTTGCTATTCAACTTGGCGATTCTATAGGCTGTATAAATGTGATGGAGGAAGAAGGTGTTTGACGAACTCTTGCGGGAATTGAGGCGTCTCGAGGGCACGCATAAGGTCAGCGTTTCAATCGCCTCCGACGCGGACGGATACCTCGACCGGGAGTGCCCGTCGGAGGAATGCCAGTTTGAATTCAAGGTGCATGACGACGACTGGCGCGACACAGTGCGCGACGAGGAAGTGTTCTGCCCGTTCTGCGGACATACTGCCGAATCCGGAGACTGGTGCACTCAGGAGCAGGCCGAGCATCTCAAGAAGGCCGCTCTTGAGCATGTGCAGCAGCGCATTGGCCGCGCGATGAACCGCGACGCGGAAAACTGGAACCGGAGCCAACCGTCCCGCAGCTTTATCAGCATGACCATGAGCGTCAATAGCCGACCGCAGCAAATCCTTTTGCCTCCTGCGGCAGCGGACCCGATGCGCCTCAAGATTACCTGCCCCGCCTGCGCTTGCCGCTATGCGGTCATCGGTGCGGCGTTTTTCTGCCCCGCTTGCGGCCATAACGCGTCCGATTTGATGTTCAGCCAGGCGATTGCCGGCATTCGGAACGCGCTCGATGCCCTTCCAAGCGTGCGCGCGGCTATTCCCGACAGGGACGCCGCCGACACCACGGTGCGCCTCATCATCGAGAACGGTCTTCAAAACGCCGTCACGGCGTTTCAACGCTACGCGGAAGCACTCTACGCCCGTTTTCCATCGCTGTCCGCGCCGCGCCGCAACGCCTTTCAGAACCTTAAGGAAGGCAGCGAACTGTGGAATGGCGCCACCGGAAAGCCATACAGCGCTTATATCGACGCCGCGGAGCAAGCCGCGCTCATTCGATATTTCCAGCAGCGGCACCTCCTCGCTCACAGGCAAGGATTGGTGGATGATGACTACGTCACGCGGACAGGCGATACCACCTATCGCCCCGGCCAGCACCTCGTGGTGCGTGAGTCACCTGTGCGCGAGTGCCTCTCGATCGTCGAAACATTGATTGCCGCTATGGCGTCCGACACAATGACGCCGTGACTATACAGGCCTCTGGAGGCGTGCCGCTCTGAAGACTACCCAAGACATTTGGAGGCGGGGAAAACACTTTCCGCGAATGCGATGGCTTCCTGTTCCATTGGAGCGGCCGGGTATCCAACTTCGTTGCACTCCCAAAGATAACGCTGCAAGAACGCAAGGATGCTCCCGAGTCGTTCATACTGCGCCACGTGCATCAGCTCGTGGGCGATAAGCTTCGCGTCGTTCAGACAATCCTGCCGAACGAGAATACCGTGGCCGATCGTTAATCCCCCGGTTCTGGGCGTAATCAGACCAAAGGCCTGGGCTGCCTGTCGCAGGTCCACTTCCTCTGGTAATGGAATGGCGGGCACAGCCAAGATCCTCACGTCCTCGGGGCGCACGACACCCGCGCGGCGAGCGATATCCTGTGCCTGCGGAACAAGGATTCGGCTCTCCCTGTGCCCGCGCATAGACTTTTCCTGCGTTGCCGCCCACGCAGTGGCGCGGGGCAGCATCTCGTTGAAAAGCTCAGTTGGAATCTGGGCCATAGCGAGGACATTACCACAGCCTGCAGGAGGCAAAAGACGATTTCCGCAAAGCGATGTCCTTTATCCAAGTCGGCGGCTTCGGTGATAACGTAACATCGGAAGTACCGGGGATAACACCCTGAAAGCATTCACGCTTCCTCCGATGTGATAATATACATTCTGGAAATTGATTCCTATTTTCAGGGCAGGGCGCATTTTTTGTAACATTCAGTCTGCACCCAGAATTTCTCTTTTGCCTCAAACCCAGCGCAAGAGACTTTGTTGTTGCGCCGATTTTCGTTTAATATGAACCTCTAAATATTGGTCTGGAGAACCATAAAAATGAAGCAAACTATCATCCTAGGCACATTCATACTCTTAGGTATTTTCATTTTGATATGTTTGTTGGAAGATGCCGGTAGCTTTTCTAGTGATCCGACTATAGGTCGCGCCCCTATGTCCGGCAGTGCAGTCACTAAAAGAGTTCCTGTCTTTAACTAACTGGGCATCACATCCCCGATGATTTCTTGCCGCACATCGCTCCGCTCGGGTGGGAGCATATCAATCTGACCGGCGATTACATCTGGAAGCCGTCAACCGCCAGCAAGAAATTCAGCCTACGCACGCTGCGGCTTGCACCCGAGTACCTGGAGGTTGCCTGAATCGGCACCGTCCAGAAAACATATCTATAAACTCCGATATGACAACCGGGCCGCCAGACCTTAGCGCCCTATATTGTTCCTTTCGTGTGATGACCCCTCATAGCGCCCGGCCAAGGCTGGCGTGAAATACGTTCGGCCACTCTTGAGCGGCCAAATCCCTTTTGCGTCCTGCATTTCCCCGCCTCTGTATAGTGCATTCGGCAAGCGATTGTTTTCGTTCAAAAAAAGAAACGACAAAGTCCTCTTGCAAAGTCCGCGGCTAGAGACCGTATAATTGCCCGTTCGTGTGATGACCCATAAGTGATGGAATATAGGGACAAGTTACACTTATGCCTTGTTACTGGTTGGAAAAGAAGAACTGGAACTGGTCGGGGTTCCAGGAGAACTCGATGCGCGGATGATCGTCGGTCGCCATCAACATGTTCCGGTCATATTCATCGAAAACGGCCTCATAGGGCAAACCGTCGGACAGATAGTCCTTCATATTCAGAGGGTCGATAAAGCCGATATCGTACAACGCCTTCTTCACCTTATCCTGTGCCAGCAGGGCCTGAACGTCCAGCGGTGAAAAATGCAGCGGTCTCTGCGCGGCGACGACGTTAAAGCCGTTGGCATACGATCTGTAAAGCAGGATGCAGGGAAAGGTTTTCGACATGGTGGCCAGCGCCCGGGCGGTCTGATAGCCGAAGACATGCTGGACTAGGATGCCGTCCGGCGTGAGCTTGCGCTTCACCATTTCATAGAACTCATGATGAAACAGGGCGGCGGCACCCGGCAATTCGGGATCAGTTACGTTCACCGAAATAATGTCGTACGGTTTTTTCGCCCTCGCCAGAAAATGGCGGCCGTCATCGATATGGAGATGAACTCGGCTGTCCTTGTAGTAATTGAAATTCCAGGGACCGTAATAACCGGCTGTCGCGATCATGGACGGAATGATCTCTACGGCATCGATATTCGTCAGTCCGCTATAGCGGGTCATGGCGCCGGCCGTGATGCCGTAGCCGCTGCCGATGACGGCAACATTGCGGGCATGAGGCCGGAACATCACGCCCAGATGCCCTTGCATCTGCTGGACGAAGCTCGTCATGTAATTTCCGGCGTGGAAGACAAGGGCCGTGGCATCGTTTGTCACGATCAGCGTGCCGTCGGCCTTCGCTTTGACGATCTGGAATATGCCCTGCTCATCCTCATGCCAGTAAAGCAGGTCGCCGGGCGCCTGGAAATAAACCAGCCGCGCCGGCAGAGGAAACAGGCCCAGCAGGAGCAAGACTGTCAGCATGCCTGCCGCGGCCTGAAATTTCAGGCGCCGGAACAACAAAACGAAGAGAACGACGGCCAGAACGCCGGTGATGCCAGCCAGAATCTTCAGGGAACCATAGCTGCCCGAAAACAGAATGAGGAAAAATCCCACGCCCAGCGACCCGGTCACCGACCCCGCCGTGTTGACGAGGTAGAAAAAGCCCGCTTCCCTGCCCGTCCTGTTCTCCGCCTGACGCGAGGCGGTCAGAGCCATGGGAAAGAGCATGCCTAACGGGACAAGGGCGGGCGCCATCAGAACCAGCGCCGCGCCGATCCGGTAAAAAATCAGCAGGCTCTGCACGCCTGGCAGATTTTTTTCTATTCCCGCATGATTGAAAATCCATATATGAACCAGCGCCGAGGAAACGGCAATTCCGGCGACGGCGCTTAAGGCCGCCCATGCAAAAAGCCGCAGCGTATCGCGGCCATGGCGCCGCAGGAGCATGCTGGACAGCCATGCTCCTGCGGCAAGCAACGCCAGGACGGATGTCAGCAAAGCCGAGAAGGCAAAAGTCCGGTTGCCCAGGAAATAACTGCAAAGACGCAGCCAGATGACTTCCAGACCAAGAACGACGGCGCCGCTCAGGAAAGCTGTCATGACCAGCAGCCATTGCGGCGGCACCTGTTCAAGCACCAGCCTGGCCTGAACCGGCGCGGCTGTTTCATCCGTCACCGGCCCGCGCAAAAGCCGGGCGCACAGCGCCGCAGACACAAGATCGAGGGCAGCGGCCGAAAACAGAGTGGCTTTCATGCCGGCCATGCCGATCAGGATGAATCCGGTCAGGAATGCGCCCAGCGCCGCGCCGAAGGTGTTATATCCGTATATCCTGCCGACGCACGACAGCGAACAGCCGCGCGACCGGGCAATGGTCAGGATGACGGGGAACGTGGCGCCCATCAGCATCGCCGGCACTAAAATTATGGCCAGCGTCAGGGGGAACACGACCAGCACGTTGCTTTTTGCGCCAGGCGCCAGCAGTTGCGCAAGAAATGTTCCGCCTTGCTGCAAAACAAGGCCGATGACCAGCGCGCTGGCCGCGACCAGGATCTCTATCAGTACATAGGCTTCGACCGGCCTGCGCAGGCGCTGCGACCGCCGACCGGCGAAATCCGCCCCCAGCGCTAGACCGGTCAGAAAAGAGGCGAATACTGCCGCCGCGGCCTGAACCGTCGAACCGAAAATGACGCTGAACGAACGCGCCCATAACGTCTGGAAAATCAGGGCCGCCATGCCGGAAGCCAGCGTGACGAAAACCAGGGTCGTGAATGTTTTTTGTGTCCGGTTCATTCTTTCCTGCTAGCGAAACGTGTAAAGAGCGGCCCGCGTGGACGGCTTGGGCATGTCTTTTTTCGTTCTCAGTTCCGGGAAAAAAGCGAGAATCCTGTCGGTCAGCGCCAGATGAGCCCGCGCCGCGACCGGCGGCGCCTGCGCGGCGGCGAAATCGCGTAACTCCGTGCTGAGCGGGTAGATGCTGTAGATCCGGTTCAGCAGGTCCGCCGGAACCGGTTGTTTCTCCTGCGGGTAGAGGGAAGCCTCCAGCAGCAGGTAGCGGGCTAGCAGGGCCTGATTCTTATCGTTCAGGAAATCATCCTGGTATTTTTCGCCAAAATCATCGAGCAGTTTCCGCGCCTCCAGGAATTCATTGTTCGCCGCAAGGTCATTTGCCATCTGCATGACATCGCCGGCCCAAGCGAAAGAAAGCATGGCTTGCTTTTCCGCACCGGTAATATAAGCGCGCGGGTAATGCCCGTATTTTCCCCGCATTTCGTCCGCGCAACGCCGGTTCTCCATGATCCGCAGTGCTAGGCAGCGTTGCGATGCCTGTGATTCCGTCAGGCTTTCTTTCCGGCTCATGTAGTCATAGATATTCCACGATGTGTATGGATCGGTCCGGGACAGGGCCGCCGACATTGCATATTCAAGAGCCAGATAATTGAAACTGTTGGCCGGAACATCCCAGCGGCCGGAAAAAATGCCGTCGGCCGGCAGGACCAGAGACGGGAAAAACTGCGCTGCCGGCAATGATGGCACTTCCTCCTTCAGACGCGATTGCAATTCCTGCGGCCAGCGTAATGTATCCGGCGCGTGCATGCTCATGGGCTGGTTGCTGCAGATAACCTCGGTATAGTAGTCGGTGAGATAAACTAGGCGGCAGTCGGCAAAATTTTGCCTGATCGTCTGAAGGATGATGCGCGTTCCCCGTTCTCCGACCCGTATGTCGAACCAGAAGGCGTAAACGCCGCCAGGCGCGAGACTCTGCGTCGCCAGCCTGAAGAAATCCCCGGTATAGATTTTACTGGAGGAAAAAAAGAGCGGCGAGGTCACCGTGCTGATGATGGCGTCGTATTTCTCACGGCCCGTGGCGACAGCGGTTAAACCGTCCTGCAACAGCATGTCTACGCCGGGCCGGTGGGCCAGGTCCCCGTTCTGCCTTTTGAACCACGGCACGACGCCGGAGATGATCAGAGGGTTCACGTCAACGGCCGTAACCTTGTCATACATATACGCCGTGCCCGCGGCCGTAATCCCCGTCCCTATGCCCAGCACCAGAGCCTTTTTATGCTGCCGGGAAAAAAGTGCGGGGGTGACGCCGACGATTGTTTCATGAAGATTGCCGATATCATTGGGCTGCACTTCAAGGGACTGATAGCCGTCGATCAGCAGGTACTGCCCCGTTCCGTCCTTTCTGTCCGCCGACCGGCCTTTTTGTTCGAGGATCGTGATGTTATAGCCGTAGCCCTTGAAAACCTCCTTTGGTGCAGTTTTGGTCAGGACCTTTTGCAGCAGTTCCGGATTTGCAAGAGCGAGATAGCTGGATGAAAGAATCTGCGACGGCCAGAAGACCCAAACGGCAACACCGAGAACAAGAGCTGCAGCAAACACTTGCGGTGATTTCCCGTTCCGGATGCCCGGCGCCAGCCCCAAAGTCATCACGGCGGCAAGAATCAGGACAGACAGCTCCCGATAGGAAAAGAGGCTGTCCAGAAACATGATCATGCAAAGATAGCCTGCGGCATTGCCGAGGCTCGAGATCGCCAGCAAAAGCCCCGCCGTCCTCCTGTCGGGGCTGCAGGAACGGTAAAGGGCCGGAATGGTGCCACCGAAGATCATAAGCGTCGGACCGCCAATCAATGCAATCAGGAAAAGCTTGATCGCCCAGTCGCGGAAACTGTATGCCATGTTGCTGTCAGCTCCGAGTCGTACCAGAGCAAGCTTCATGGTGCAGGCCGCCGCCAGCACGAGCACTGCCGCCAGCGGCGCAAATACGCCGCGTCTTGCCATTTTCACCGCCTGG
Organism: Bryobacterales bacterium; assembly: GCA_003170915.1. Taxonomy (GTDB): domain Bacteria; phylum Acidobacteriota; class Terriglobia; order Bryobacterales; family Bryobacteraceae; genus Fen-178. Next base: position 60,007 of record PMYB01000127.1, read on the forward strand.
CCGGGCACAAGCGCGGCCGCCATTAGCAGCATCAGTCCGCCTGCGAAAATCAGGGCGATGGTTCCGGCGAGAATGACCAAAAGCGCCGGCTGCCCGAGCAGCACTCCTCCCAGCGTCTGGGCCGGCATCTCCAGATGCCCGCGCAGGAGAAAGAGCGGCCCCAGCAGCAGAAAATTCAGGCCGATGACGAGAGAGCCGTTCCGGATCAGGCTTTCAAAGGAAATCCCGAATTTCTCGACCAGAAAAACGCCAAGCGCGATCACCGCCAGGACAACCGCCACTACCATGGCGAAGTTTTCATGGAAGGGGCCGAACAGGAAGGACGTATATTTCAGTAGAAGAAGTTGAAAAATACCGCTCAGAAAACTCATGCCGGTCAGAACCGCGATATGCCAGTCCGGCACCAGCCCCCGCAACCCGGAAGGTCTGCTCTCATGCGCATGCTCTTTCGCTGCCGGAGGCGTGAGTCCGCCGGCGAACAGCGTCAGTCCCGTGACGATATTGATGGCTCCGATCAGGCAAAGAACCGACCGGTTGCCCCATTGGCGCAAGAACACAAATTCGACCGCCAGCACACATAAGGCCGCGCCCAGATTGTAAAAAAGATAAATAAGGTTGAACCCTTCGTAATGATGTTCTTTTCTGTAGTGGTCGATATATCGGGAAAAGAGCGGGACGGTCGTGCCTATCATCAGGCTAGGCACCAACAAAAAGGCTAAGACGATTACTACCACCGTGCCAATGCCGTGGCTGACGGCGGGTGTCAGCGTGTGCAGGATATAATCCTGTGATAGCCCGAAAAACAGGGAAAAAAGGATGGCATAAACGCCGATCCCGGTTTCGATCAGCCAGAGATGTCGGAAAAATCTGTTGGCCCACAACGATCCCAACGCAATGCCTAGAAGAAAAATGCTTAGAATGGCGCCGGCGACATAAAATATGTCGCCCAGATAGGTGCTTAGGACTCTGGCATACAGTACCTCATAGGCAATTCCGCACATTCCCGAGAGAAAAGACAGAAGTATCAACAGAAAGACACGGGGATTGGAAAGAATTTCCTCCTGATTTTTAAAAATCTTCTTCACAACGTGGAAACCTTATGCGGATTGTAGGTGGAAAAACTCTGTGAGGTCCCCCTAGTCGGGAGCAAACCCGACCAAGGGTTCGTCGGGGTGCTGAGTACTGCCTACCGCCAAGGCGATGACAAGTGCCACAAAAATAACCGACACGATCCACTCCACGACAGCACGGTTACTTGGACGTTCAAGTTTCATGGGACCACTTCCGAAAAGCTTATAGTATCCTGCGGTGACACTCATCTTAGACGTATACTGTGCGGAAGGCGAGTCAGTCAGAAGTCTGCCTCATCGAACCAGACTCTTGTTTTCCAGAATGTGGGGCGAGTTTCGGCTGTAAATCGCTGCTGGGTGCGCTGAAATGTGATTGGCCGGACGCGAAGAACAACTGAGGCTCAATGTGCGCCCTTTCTGGACGATACCGGTGACCGACGGTGAAGTCTGACGGGTCGATGCATGACCGGATGGCATGGAAATGCGCCACTTGGGGTCACGCCTTCAACGATTCATTCCCGGCCACACAGCATAACCCACAGCTCAGTTCACACTCACCGTCGGCGGCGGAAGCGTCGCCGCGAAATACTCACACATCCCTGCCTGCTTCACGAGCGCCACGCCCAGCATGGCCGCGTGCTCCGGCGGGAGGACAAACGCCAGCCAACCGTGTTCGGGATGGTGCACCTGGAGAATACTGCCGTTTTTGGCGGCTACCATGTCCACCCACCATGGCGGGGTGAAGATGGCGGTATAGGTGCCCTTTGGCCTGCTATCGTAAATATTGTGATCTTTGCGCCCGGCCCGTTTCGTGCCGCCGGGCTCTAGTCGACCGCCATCGCTCCGTCGCGATGGCGTGACTCCCCGAGCCCCCTTTTGGGGGTCTCGGCCATGCGGTGACGATCCCTGGCGCCTTCAGTGGAGAGTGGACGGTGTTCAGTGCTGTGAGGTCCTGTCTTCGCGTTTAAGTTGGGATGATGGCTTGTTCACGCACGGCGGCTCAGTTTGCGGAACTACCAGCTTTCCTGGGTCGGGTGGGGCGACGCAGATGTTGTCGCTGCTGTATTTCAAGACCTCACACCCGAAGGTTGTCAACAGCTGACTTGTTCCGTTGAAGAAAGGACTCGCGGACGAAAGGAACATGTTGCCTAAGCGCGGCGGGATTCGGTCAGCCAGCAAAAGAAGGCTCCGCGAAACCTTGCGGAACGGAGCGGCTACTTTCTGATCCTCGCCCGTTTCGTTGCGCGTCGTTTCCAGCCATGTAACAAAGGCATCGTCTTGCAGTGGCGTGGTGAACGACTCTTTAGGTGCGTAGGAAAAGACGACAGTCAAGTATATGGATTTTGGATGGGCGGCGAGGATCTGTTCCGCGCTTTCCGTTGTTTTGACGAGAGAAACTTTGGAATGGCGGACAATCACCCCTTGGAGCGTCTTCTCTATGTCTTTTTCGACTGCTGACCATTCAGTTCCGACTATCGCGGCCGGGACGGCGCTCTTTGTGTTCCAATAAACCGTGTCGATGCCCGAGTAGTGTTGTGGGCAATAATTGATGTACGTCGCAAAAGCGGGCCGTCCCATGGCTAGGATAGCGATCATGAGGATGAGACAGATATGTATCAGGCGTGTCTTCACGAAGTTCCTCTCTTACTTGTTATATTCTGGATCGTCGCTAAACCCACTCAGCCAATAAAAGCTGGTGGCCTCGAAGTCCTTGCGCGCCTTCTCCGGATTACTCAGATCAAAAAAAAGAGTTTTCCCGCGCAAAAAAGAAAAGATGCTCGTGCGATGGTCAGGCCGGTAAATAAAGCGCTCAACGCTTACAAAAGAAAATGGCTCGGCAGAATGAAGATGCGTCTGCGCAGCGATAATTTTGATGATAAAATTCAGATTGCCCGCTTCTTCGAGTGCTGGATCATATTTACAAGGAAGAGCATCTGGGTCATGCGATTGACCGTCCACGTATGTAATGTTGTGATGTGCTTGCGCGATATATTCACCAGTACTTTTTACAATCGCGGTCGGCTGTAACCAGTCAGGTAATTGCTCAGCATCTTGCATGCAGACAAAGATGTGAACCGCTTTAACATTCTTGAATGTGTCCTCCCCGAACTTGTTCCGAGCTATTGCATTTGGGAATTCGGTTGAGATGTGGACCGTTGATTTATCCTGTGCGCGTGCCGGGTATACTGTTCCGAATGCCGACAGCAGCAGAACTGAGAGCACAGGCAAAACTGCATGTGTTACTCTTCTACGTGACCCAGATGTGTTCTCGATTATCGTCCTCACAAATTTACCCCACTTCCGTTGCGTGTTTCGGTTTACATCTGAATCGTTAACAAGACGTAAACGCCAGCGTCACGCTCCGGCGATTCAGCCCACGTGCCTTCTGTATAAGTGTTTCCATCCGCCGCATAAATATCTCCACTCACACTTCCGCACACGTGCGAACAAAAAGTTCTGAATACTCACACGAGATTTAGGGGGTTTCAACCTGGAAAAAGTACGCGCGAATTGATTGCGATCAATTGACCGGCCGTACCAGCCGTTAACATGTCTGGCCTCCGACATCAACCCGTAATGCTCCTGCCCGATAAATCAAAACTTCGGCGGTAATGCTGGCGGTCCGCATAACCCACAGCTCAGTTCACACTCACCGTCGGCGGCGGAACCGAATTGGCGAAATATTCAACCAGCGCAGCCTGCTTCACGAGCGCCATGCCCAGCCTGTTCGCGAATTCCGGCGTGAAGATTAATGCCAGCCAGCCGTGTTGGGGATGGTGCACCTGGACAATACAGCCATTCTTGGCCGCTGCGATCTCCGCCCACCATGGCGGGTCCAGGATGGCGGTAAGGTTGCCCTGGGGCCTGGTATCGTAAACATTGTCGTCTGGCATATGCCCTCCCGTTGTTGATTTCACGAACCACGCATCAGAATTTCGTCCCCGGCGCTTCGGGCCTCTTCGGGGCTGACCCCTACTCGACCACACAGCATAACCCACAGCTCAGTTCACACTCACCGTCGATGGCGGCAGCGTCCCCGCGAAATAATCGCACACACCAGAGTGTCTGACGAGCGCCGCTCCCAGCATGGCCGCGTGCTCCGGCGGGAAGACAAACGCCAGCCAGCCGTGTTCGGGATGGTGCACCTGGAGAATACTGCCGTTTTTGGCGTTCGTGATATCCACCCACCATGGCGGGGTGAAGATGGCAGTAAAGGTGCCTTTTGGCCTTGTATCGAGAACATTCTCATCCGCCATTGCATTCCTCCCTCGCAGATTCACGAACCACGCATCAGAACTTCGTCCCCGGCACCGAAGGCGGACTGCGCACCGATGCGGTCGGGCGCACCTCATCCGTGTTCCTGTCCTTGCGCTGGCCCGGCGCGTTGCGCCACGGGCTTGGGCTTCGTCTCTCGGGCCGCGTGTCCACACCAGCCGCTCTTTCATCACCGCCGGTGTCGGCGTCAGCTTCGGAACCCCCCTCCGGCCCGTCTTCGGGCGCAATCTGCCTCTCGCCCTTGTCGAGATCGAGCGCTGCGTTCAGTTCGGCCTGGCGGCCCAGCAGCTCCTTAAGCCGCGCCTCGTGCTCGAAAGCTTTACCCGCCTGCTCCTGAAAATCCCCCAGCATCTTCTCGGCGCGGGCCGCGCGTTCTTGTTCGTCCGCCACGGCCTTGTCGAGGCCGCGCAGCGCATATTCGATGCTCTGCATCGTGCCGACCGGATTCTCCGCGTTCAACTGCGCCTTGTAGATCCCCGCGCCCCGGATGAACATCTCCGGCATTCGTTCGTCTTCCGCGTCGTTCCCCCCTGCCACGCCGAAGCCCCTCTGCGAAGGCGGGTGCCCCCGGCTCAGTATCTCGAAGCCGCGGAATAATCCACGCACCTGCAGGGTCTGGTCGTCCCGCCACGACAGCACCACCTGCGTGAGCGCCGCCGCTCCTTCCTCGCGCGCGCCCTTGCCGGAATAGACAAGGTTGCCGACGAGCATGGAGAACTCGTCGCCGGAATGCCCGTCGCGGGTTGTGGCATCGGCTGACAGCCGTTTGATCCTCTCCTGCCTGTCTTTGATCTCGGAGGGCAGCGAGCGAATTTGCAGGCGGATGCTGTGCTGCTGGTTGAGATGCGCCGCCCGCAACTGGTCCAGCTTGCGAACCTCGGTATCGATCTTGACCTTTTCCATCACCGCCGGATTGCCCGAGGCGATGGCCTTGATTTCCGCGTAGGTGAGGGCGCCGCCGTCGAGATCCTCGGCCGAGCGCACCGACGTGTGGCCGTTCATCACCTGCTGGATAAAGCGGGCTTTGGTCTCCAGGGTCTGCCACATATAGGCGTCGAACGAGCCTTCTGTCACGTACCGGAATATCCGCACCTCGCCATTGAGATTGCCCTGCCGCAGAATGCGCCCCTCGCGCTGCTCGATGTCTCGGGGCCGCCACGGCGCGTCGAGGTGATGCAGGGCGGCGAGCCGCTGCTGCACGTTCGTCCCCGCCCCCATCTTTTCCGTCGAGCCGATCAGGATACGCACCCTGCCCGCGTTCACCGAATCGAACAGCAGCTTCTTTTCCGCATCGGTGTCGGCGTCGTGAATGAAGGCAATATCCGCCTGCGGCACGCCTGCCTCGATCAGTTTTGTCCGGACCTCATCGTAGACGTTGAAGCGGCCAGCATGGGACGTAGAGCGGTCCGGCGTCGAGAGATCGCAGAACACAAGCTGGGTTGACCGCGCACTGCTTGTGTCCGTCCACACTTTCCGGATGCGATCCACGGCCAGGCTCAGCTTCGTATCAGGTTCCGGCCCTGCGAGGGAATCCACCAGCCGCATATCAAGCGCAGCCTTGCGGCCCTCGCCCGTGATCTTCAGCATGTTGTCAACGGAAGGATCGACCCGCGCCGTGCGCAGCCGCTCGGCGCGCTCCGTCAGCGTCCTGATAAACGCCTTCAGCGGCTCAGACGCGGGAGCCGCGGCGATCTGCGGCTTGCCGCCCGCCACCGCGGGGCACGGCAGGTTCAGCATGTCGGCGGTCTGCACGTCGGCGAAGGTCCGAAACATCGAGAGCAGTTCGGGCAGGTTGATGAATTTCGCAAAGCGCGTGTGCATGCGGTAGCCCGAGCCGTCGGGCGCCAGCTCAAGCGCCGTCACCGCTTCCGCGAAATTAGCCGCCCACGCATCGAAATGCGCCACGCCGCGTTCCTTGAGAAGATCGGGAGCCAGGTAGCGCAGCATCGTATACATCTCGGCCATGGTGTTCGAGATGGGCGTGCCGGTCGCAAAGACGACGCCCCGCCCGGAATTGATCTCGCGCACATAGCGGGTCTTGATGTACATGTCGAGCGCCCGGTTGCTCTCCGAATTCGGCAATCCCGCGATGCGGTTCATTTTCGTGGTGTAGAACAGGTTTTTGTAGAGATCGGCTTCATCGACGAAGATCTGGTCCACGCCCAGCTCCTCGAAGGTGAGCGCATTGTCCTTTCCCTCGCGGTCGGCGCGCTCCTTGAGCTTGGCGACGAAGCGCTTTTTGGCTTTCTCCAGTTCCTTCACCAGCCGGGGGTTGTCGCCCCGATCCGCCTTGGCCTCGAGGATCGCCGCCTCCAGCTCCTCGACCTGCTCCTCGACAAAACGTTTGAACAGCTTGTCCGATACCGGTAAAAACTCGAACGAGCGGTGCGAGACGATCACGGCGTCATAGTTTCCGCTCGCGATCCGGGCCATCGCCCGCTGACGGTTGCCCGCCGCGAAATGCTCCCGCCCGGCGATGAACAGGCAGGCCTGCGGATACAGCTTGAGGAACTCCGCGCCCCATTGCTCGACCAGATGATTGGGCACCACGAACATTGGTTTTTTCGCGAGGCCGAGACGGCGCATTTCCATGGCGGCCGCCGCCATCGTCCAGGTTTTGCCGGCCCCGACGACGTGCGCCAGCAGCGTGCTGCCGCTTTGCACGATGCGCCAGACGGCGGCCTTCTGATGACGCGACAGGTCCCCGTCGCGCAGATACTCCCGGTTCATGCCGGGCAGTTGCAGGTGAGATCCGTCGAAGCTGCGCAGGCGCAGATTGTTGAAACGGTCGTTATACTCGCGGGCCAGCCGCGCCGCCCGCGCGCTGTCTTCCCAGACCCACTCCCGGAAGCGATCCTTCAACTGCTGCTGCTTTTCACGCGCGGCCACCGTCTCCTGCTGGTTGATGACCCGCGACCCGTCCGGCTGCTGGTCATAGGATGTGGGCACACGGCCGTTGAGCGCCTGCTCGATCAGCTCGGAGGCGCGAAACCGCGCCGTGCCGTGGCTCGTGGTGTTGGCGACGCTGTATTTCTCCCCGCCGTCGATCTCGACGGTCCAGGTCGCGATCGCCGGAGCGTGCGCCACGCGCGCGTTACGCGGCACGGTGTCGAGCAGCCCGGCCACGAAATCCCGGATGTCGCTTGCCGGAATCCACGAGGACCCGAGCCGGGCCTCAATGTCGCCCGGCTCCAGATCGGCAGGCTGTACGGCTTTCAGCGCCTCGATGTTGCGCTCGAAGTGCGGATCGAGCCCGGCCGCCGCTGTGGCCACCGCCAGCTTGCGCCGCACGTCGCCGCTTAAGTAACGGTCGGCGGTTTCCCATAGCCCGCCCTCCGGATTGCAATAGACGAGGCTCCCCAGCTCGCGCTGTAATTGCCGGGCCGTACGGCCCGTCACCTGTTCCATGCGCGGCCAGTGAATCTCTCCGGTCTCGTTCAGGGAGACCGCGAGCGCCTCCGCCGCCGTCTCGACATGCGCGATAGGTTTATAGCGCTCCAGCGTCCGCCGCTCGAAGATGGCGGTCTTGCGGGCACGCCTGCTCTCGGGATCGTAGACCTCTAGGGAGAGTAATAAGGGCTGGTCGGGATCGCCGGCAAAGGCCTTGACGTTCTCGCGCGACGACAGCGGCCCGTGCCGGCTGACAAAGGAATCGTAGATGTCGTTCAGCAGCCGCCGCGCCGCGGCGATGCGTTCCTCCTGGGCATCGTCGGGCGGCGCATCGTCGAGCTGCGTGCGGAAGACGACGCGGACGGCGTCCCGCACTGCCAGCATGCCGCGGATGCGCCACGCCACCGCCCCCGGCACTGCTGCCCGCTCGAATGCCGCGCCCCGGCGGATCGCCAGCAGCCCGTCGCGGATGGCATAGGCGCCGTCCTTCACATCCGTGCCGTCTGTTTCAGCCAGGTCGCCGGTCTCAGGCGGCGGACGGGCGCGGTCCGGCCCCGTGTTTCGGGACGCGCAGATACCCTGCGGCAGCGATGCCACGGCTTGTTTCAGAAGCTCCGCCGACAGCTCGCCCGCGAGCGTCGGCTCGCGGTCCCGGTACATCGTGCCTTCCAGCCGCATCTGGCCCAGCATCATCTCCGGATGACGCGCGAAATACTCGTTGACGGCAACGGCCCCGTCCGGCGTGAAGATGGTGGAGAGTTCCCGCCAGGCTTCACTTCGTGGCGCGGCTCCCGGTGTCCGCTTTTGCAGAAACAGAATGTCGGTTGTGACTTCAGTGCCCGCGTTCGCCTGGAACGCCGTGTTGGGAAGCCGGATGGCGCCGACCAGATCGGCGCGCTCCGCGAGATACCGCCGCATCGTCGAATCCTGCTTGTCCATCGTGTAGCGGCTGGTGATGAGGGCCATCACGCCCCCGGTGCGCAGCTTGTCGAGCGACTTCGCCAGGAAGTAATCGTGGATCGTCCGCGTCACCGGGGAATGGCGGTAAGCGGGATCGTGCACCGGATAGTTTCCGAAGGGGATGTTGCCGATCACCGCGTCGAAGAAATTACCCGGCAGCCCCGTCTCCTCGAACCCCTTCGCGAATATCGTGGCGTCCGGATAAAGCTGTTTTGCTATTCGCGCCGTGATTGAGTCCAGTTCGACGCCCGTGCGCCGGCAGCCGGGCAGCAGGGATTCCGGCATCAGGCCGAAGAAATGCCCGACGCCCATCGATGGCTCAAGGATCTGAGCGCTCGCGCCAAGCCCGAAGCGCTCCATGGCTTCCCACAGGGCCTGGATCACCATCGGCGACGTGAAGTGGGCGTTCGGGGTCGAGGCGCGCGCCGAGTCGTATTCTTCAGGGGCCAGGTGCGCCCGCACCTCGCGGGCGATCTCCGCCCAGTCGCTGCGGGGATACGGATGGAAGACATTCGACAGGGCGCCCCAGCCGCTGTAGCGGGCGAGGACAGATTTCTCGTTTTCGGTTGGTTGCCGGCTTTCGTCTTCGACCAGCCTGAGCGTGCGGATCGCCGCGATGTTGTCGCGGGCCTTTTCCTTCAGCCCGCCCTGCCCGATCCTGTGCGCCTCGTTTATCCGGAAGTCCCGCGGCGGCGGCCTCGCGGCCGGCTCCGGTTCGATGTCGTGGATCTCGATGTCCCGGACTTCGATGTCCCGGACGGGCAGGTCTCTGCCGGCGGGAGGTTCCCGCTCTGGTTCTAGCTCTGGTTCTAGCTCTGGTCCTCGCTCTTGTTCTCTCCCTGGGGCAACGCCCACTCCTCCCTCGCCAGTTCCCACGCCGCCTGATAGTCCATCTTCTTCACCGAGACCAGCTCGTACAGCAGGTCGCCCGTCCGGGTCTGTGCCTCGAACACCGCCTGCTCCAGGCGATTCTCCTTTTCCAGATCCCGCACCATTTGCGGGCAATGCTCCTGCCAGTGCTTCAGGATCACTTCGCCGAGCGCTGTCCTTTCCATCGTTTCCTTCATGGGCAACCTCCGCCGGTGCTGAAGCCGTCGATTCTACGGGATCGTCCGTGAACAAAGCAAGCTGGTTGAAATGCACCCGTATAGACACACGGCCGGCTTTGCTCCCGCGAAATGTCTGCATCGCCTTCTCCTGACGGCATCACTACAATCCGGCGTTTATGAGTTCTACACGTTACCCGCTGGGGTTGTATATAAACCAGCCTATTCCCCAAGGTTGAACAATTCGTTAACGGGGTCTTTGCGCCTCGGTGTTCCCCAGTGTTTTCGGCGTGCCGCCGAGGGCCGGCGGCCGGGCTCTAGGCGCTTCGCGCCCCGAGCCTTGCGTCTCGGCCATCCGGTGACGATCCCTCACGCAGGAACGCTATCCGTGACAGAACTCGGGTCTGTGAATCCGTCGAAGCGCATTCAGGTCTTGGTTGTGGTGGGCTTCTTATCTTCACCAATGCCTCGACATGCGGGGCATGAAGAAAGATAATTAAGAACGTGATCGTTCCTGTCGGGCCTTCGGGCTTCAGTCAGCAAATCGGCGTGAATGCGGTCGGGTTTCCGATCTACGTGTACTTCGACAGGCAGACGAACACCTACCATTACGTTGTCGTGCTCCCCAACGGAAGGGCGATCTATACGAACGAGCGCGGCGAGCCGGTCGCAGCGACTCCGGCGAAACCAATTCTGCCCCTGGCCGTACTCGGCGGCTCGGTGGGCTTTCTGGCGGGTGGCCCAGTGGGCGTCCTGATCGGGGCGCTTCTCGGCGCCCTGGCCGGGGAAAACTTGGGCGGGAACAAGAAATGAACGGCGCCGCTCAATATCCCGGCCTCGATCACTTTGGCCGCACCTTCATTCAACTTTTCGACTACCGAATCGCGGCCCTGATGGCCCTGTTCCTTACGCTGATTGGCGTCGCCATACACCGCAAACGGGCGGGCGTAATGCCTTCCATGCCGGCAACGCTAAATGCCTGCGTGGGGTTCCTGTCCATCTTCGGCGGCCTGGCGATCGGCGTCATCCTGCTCTTTACTAACCCGCCAGCATTCGATCTGCTGTCGCATGAGTCTCTGGGCTTGATCGGCGTTGTGACGCTGCTCTCGACGCTGTATCTCGGCGTGACGCAAATCCGCGCGAACCTGTTTCCGCCAGCACCACCCTCGCGGGAACCGGAGGCAGACCCCTCAAAAGAAGCTTCAACTGTTCACCTTCCGGCGAAACACGAGCCGAATCCTTGAGAGACGCCGCGCCGGGGCCGGCGGGCCATCACCGAACCTGCTCATCGAGAAATCTGTGGACCTTGGCCCACTCCAATGGGATCGCGTTCCACCTCTCCGGAAATTTCGCTCTTACCAGGGGCGATGGATGATCCGAAGCGAGTAGCGGCAGAGCCGTAGTTTTGAGGTAACGCTCAGCCCCGGCCGCCCTCTTTCCCACCAGGACAACCGCTCGCAATTCAGGCAGCAGGCCAATCAATTCCTTCACGCAGGCTGTTCCCTCGCGTAGTTCCTGCCGCGTCACCTTTCTCGTGTAGTTCCACCACGGAATTACGTTCCATGTGACTGTTAACCTTCGCGCTATACCTGCCTGTTCCATGAACCTGAACGTGGCTTCTGCGGTGGGATCGTCGTTGTTGCGGCTAATGAACCCGGAGCCTGACCGCATGCTCCCGCCCCGCTCCGCCGTCATGGGGCCGGGCTTTTCGAACAGGAACAGCACTTGCGCCTCTACACCGCCATCGAGCGGGTCAAACTCGGGGACTTCCACGGAACCGCGGTCGCGCAGCCGGGCAGCGTAGCTGGTCAGCGGCGCTACATGCGGCAGGCTCAACATGCTCCTGCGCCGCTCCCGCACGCCCGCATCGCGCATTGATCGCGGACCGTCATCGCCTGGCACGTCCTTCGGTCCATCCATTCATTTTCCTCCCGGCTTCCGCACGTTCAGCTATCCGGCAGCGTTCCTGTCATCAATCCAATCGACGATGGTCATGGCAGGCTTCTGGCGCTTCCTCGTTTCGCAAAGAATTAGTGCTCCGTAGCAGTATCCGAGCTGGGCACGGAACGCGTGTACTCGCATCCGGTCGCAATCGCTGCCTTCCGGGTTGGTAGTTTTCTTCAGTTCAAGCACAAGGAGATTCGGCCCGTCGGGGCCTCGCCGATGGACAATCACATCGGGAACAACAAAGGCCCTTCCTTCTTTATCCCAGCGATTGGCGCACTCTTCGGGCAATCCCAGCTTTTTGGGAATGTTTCCATCCCGGTTGTACTCGGCGTCAACGGCATACTCGGGAAACGCCTTCTGCAGGTAAATCATCAACCGGGCTGCAATACAGCGCTCGCCGAGATTGTTCTCCAAAAGGTAGCCATCGTTGCTCACGACCTCGTGCAGGGCATCGTGCAGCCGTTTCTTAACCTCTTCAGCCTCCATCGCCATCTCCCTTCAAGACCATCTCAGCATCTTCCGTGCTGCCAAGCTACAGATCATCGGTGTTTCCGCACAAGCCTTTTGCACCGCCAAACTTCCCCTGGCGGTTAATTACCCCTTTACGCTCAGCCCTGCCCTCTCCTTTTGCCGGTTTTTCAATTCATGACGCATCGTTGGCCGGGCGCGCCGGGCCGTCAACGGCCTGCCCGCTCCCAGGATTCCGTGTTGGCCGTATCCCCCGGATCAAGTCCGGGGTTGACCGCCCGGCTTACGCCCCCGGCCCTGTCTCTCCGCGTTTTGAAAAACCACTAGCAAAAGGAGAACTGTAATGGGCGACAGAGCACTAATGATCTTTACCGATGGCAAGCAAGTTTCCCCCGTCATTTACCTTCACTGGTCCGGATCTAAGGTACCGGACTTGCTGGAGCAGCATAAGGCGCTCATGGTGAGCCGTGGCGCCGATGTTCCTTACGCCGCGGCCCGATTTGTCGGGATCGTTCACGCCACAATGCCGGAGCAGAACCTGAGCTTGGGCATGTGGAACGCAGACCGCAGAATACGAACCGCCGTTACCCGCAGCGACGCCGACGCCCTGACAGAATTCAGCCACGGCGATGCAGGCGTCGTTGTTGTCGATGTCACAGATTATTCCTGGAAGGCTTACGGCGGCTATCTTTCCAGCCAGAGGGGGCAGCAATGACCGGCATCGACAACGACTTCGGTTTGAAATGCCCCGAGTGCGGCGCATCCGATGAGATCGATGTCTGTGCCGACGTCTGGGTTCGCTTATGCCCTGACGGCACCGACGTTACAGCCGCCGAGAACGGCGACACCGAATGGACTGACCACAGCGGTGCCAAGTGCTGTGCGTGCGGCTTTGGCGGCAATGTCAGCGATTTCAGCAAAGCAGGAGGCCAGCCATGACCGTCATCGACCTGTCCGATCAGCTTGACGATATCCGCCGCCGCTACCCGGAATACTGGAATTCCGACGAGGCCGTGCGCGAATTGCAGACCCTGTGGGGTGGCGCCGATTGCAACGATTGTGGCGTTTTCGAGCGCGACGAAACCATCCGCATCGAGATTGACGGCCAGAAATCCTGGTACGGAGAACTGCGGATCGCCGTCGCGCCGAACGGCTGGCACGCCATAGCGACAAGCTACTGGTACGGCCAGGGCGGCGGCGGATCATCGCCTTCCGTCTGGAACCGCACGGCCTGTACCACGCGCGACGAAGCCGTCGCCGCCGGCATCAACGAGCTGATCGCCACCTTCGAGGGTATCCGGGACTGGAAAGGCTATGCACCGCAAAACCAGTCCGCGCTCGCGCAGCGCATGATCGAAACGCTCAAAGCCTGGCTGTCACACTCCCGCCAGTTGTCGCTTTTCTGACATCATCGCGTAGCCCGTCCCCTGCCCCCAGCAGTGCAGATGATCGTCCCAGATCACTGCGCAGCGATGTTTCTTTCCTTCTCTGTGTTGTCAGTTTCCCGCCAGCTTTTAGCCGTCCGCGCCGGAAAAGGATCAAGCCCGCGACAAGGAGCAGCAGGGCCGCGCCCGGCTCAGGGCTTAAAAGCCCCGCCCCGTTCGCAACCCGGCCGCCCAACCGCCAGGCTGGACTTTTCCGGCAATCGCGGCCCGGCAAGGGACCCGGCGTACTGACAACCACAAGAGGAACGGAAACAAAGGAGCTGCACAATGACCACAGAAGAACCGATATCCTTCATCGACTACTGGGATGCTGTTGACGCCGCGATGCTCAAATTCTTCGGCATCGACACCGGCGACGCAGGCATCGGAGCTGACCGCATCGCCGCAGCGCAGGAAGAAGGCGACACGCCCGAGGATTTCGCCCTCTGGTTTGGCGAAAAATACGGCCTCAAAACTATCGCCGAGTGGAAGGCTGAATGGGGGCGCACATGACCTGTACTCTCAAACAGGCGCAGCACCAGTTCGCCCGGAACATCGCCGCGGATCTCCCTGCGAGGCATCCCCGCCCTCGTCGATAGCGGCAACACGCTCAGTGGTGAACGGTTCGCCAGTGCATGGTCGCCTGCGACGACTGGATTTTGGCTCCAGCATGGCCGCCTGTTTCCCGAAGCCCCCTCATCCACGACCCAGGAGCGCATCCCTGACGAAGACTCGGTCATGCCCGGCGAGCAGTTGGTGCTCCTGTAGACCCTCCCGGCAACCGAGCCCGCTCACCGCTCCAGAGCGGGACGGACGTGCAGCCCCGCACACCGCGAGATTGCCGTTTTATCGCGGTTATGTTCCTGCCGTCTTCCGCAACCCTTGTCCGTTCCCGTTTGCCACACGGTTTTCTCATAACCTTGCCGCGATCATGGGCCGGTCGGCGTGCCCCGTCAACGGCGCTGCCCGCTCCATTCGTCCCTGCGGTCCTCCCGTGTTGGCCGTTCCCCTCCGGTGACAGGTCCCTTCATCCCGCCCGGCCTTTCACTGCCCGCGTCATGAGAAACCCCGACGCAAGGAAAGAGGAACAGACAATGCAGAATACAGAACGGCAGGATATCTACACCCGCATCACCGGAAAAATCGTCGCTTCCCTGGAGGCGGGCGTCCGTCCCTGGATCAGGCCATGGAGCGGAGAGAACGCCGCCGGCAGGATCACACGTCCGCTGCGCCACAACGGCATGCCCTATTCCGGCATCAACATCCTGATGCTGTGGGCCTCGTCGGTCGAACAGGGCTTCGCCTCGCCAAGCTGGATGACCTTCAGGCAGGCGCTTGAGCTGGACGCCCACGTCCGCAAGGGCGAGAAGGGTTCACTGGTCGTGTATGCCAACTCGATCACGAAGACCGAGCAGAACGATGCCGGGGAGGATGTCGAGCGCGATATCCATTTCCTGAAAGGCTACACAGTTTTCAACTGCGACCAAATTGCGGGACTGCCCGAGCACTACTACGTGAAGCCGGAGCCGAAATTCACCGCCGTCGAGCGTATCGGCCACGCCGAGGCGTTTTTCGCGGCCACCAAAGCCGATATTCGCTACCGGGGCGGCCAGGCTTACTACGCGCAGGGAGCCGACTATATCCAGATGCCGCCGATTGAGAGCTTCCGCGACGCTGAATCGTTTTACGCCACGCTCGGTCATGAATGTTGTCACTGGACGAAGCACCCGTCCCGTCTTGAGCGCGATTTCGGACGCAAGAGCTGGGGCGACGAAGGCTATGCCGCCGAGGAACTCGTCGCCGAACTGGGGTCCGCGTTCCTGTGCGCCGATCTCGAACTCACCCCGGAGGTCCGCGACGATCATGCCTCCTACATCGCCTCGTGGGCTCAAGTGCTGAAGAACGACAGCCGCGCGATCTTCACCGCAGCCGCCCACGCGCAGCGCGCCGTCGATTTCCTGCACAGGCTCCAGCCGGAGCGCATAGAGGCCGCCGCTTAATCAAGAGTCTGCCCCCTGCGGTGGCGGGGGGCGGCCTTTTCTGGATCAGGGCGTGTCCGCCGTTCCGGATCTACGCGCTTCGCACCCCGAGCCTGCCCGGCAGCGCCGGAGGCTTCGCCGCGGCAAGTCGTCTCGGCCTGCCGGTAACGATCCCTCACGCGGGAATACAGGTCCGCAAAATCAAAACTCTATTCTCAGTCGCCCGGTTTTGTGTGTTTACGGTCGTCGACTAGCTGGGCTCAAATCAATTTGCAGCTCTGCTACGATCCCAGCCCGTTCATTTTCGGGAATCTGGGCCAACAGATAGGTAATCAGATCCTCCTGCCGGCTCTGGCCGAAAACCATGCGGTAGATCGCCAGCGCACGACGCAGCCCATATAGGCGCTCTACCTCACGACTGAACGGCAACGCGGGAACATGCCGCTCGATTTTTGCGTCGCCGGGAAACAGCCAGTAAGGCACGAGATCATTTTCCTGAACCGACCGCCCTGCCCGGCCCAGCTCAAAAACCGTCTCCCACACATCCGAGTCGCCATGGCTCAAAGCCTTGCCGGCAAATGCCGCCGCAACGTTCTTGCGGACTGCGTGTCCTTTGTAGCGATGTATCCGACCCTCGCGCTGTTCGAGATCAACGGGGTTCGACGGCAGGTTCCAGTGGGTAACGGCGTGACAGTAATGATGAAAATCAAGACCCTCCTGCCCGACGGAGGTTGAAACCAGCACAAACGGCCAGAATGGCGAGTTGAACGCCGCGCGCACGCGCTCCTTGCGCGTTGCCGGAGACGAGCCATCGAAGACGAGTGGCGCTTCTTCGTCCGAGCGTTCATCGCCAAATCGCATGGCGAAGCGAAGGCGCATCGGTTCAGTCTTGATGTTTATTTCGCGGGCATACCGAGGCGCTGTGACTTCATCGATGCGCAGCGATGCAGCGCGGATTGTGAGCGCCGCAATGAGCTCCGCACCAATCTTATCCGCTATCACCGCTGCCGGCAGCGCGGCAACGCCGAGCGACTCCCGGAGCAGATGCGCGTATTCATCAAGCACGGCCTGGAGCCCGCCCGCATGCGCGTATTCCAGAACACGTTCCCAGTAAGGCTCGCCTCGAAATTCCGAGCGGACGGCTTCGATGACCTCGGCGTGGTTGAAAAGGCTGAGAAAGGATCTTCCCGAGCGTGCCGCGATGTCACGCAGAGGCAGGCAGGTCGCGGGGTCAGTACGGCTTGCACGCGCGTAGGCGCGCATCGCAGCCGTTGCAGGAGCGGCCGAGGCCGCGAGGGCCAGAACATTGAAGAGATCGTCCGGGGGCGTGCCGAGATGGTCTTTCCCGCTAAGAATGGAATCGAGTGTCTCCTTCGCCTTCTCGACATGGCTGGACCAGCCGTCGTCTTCGTCTCCCGCTTCCGTGCCGGCCCATATCTGCGCCAGCTCCGAGCGCTCCCACCATTCCTGCGCCGCGAACGGGAACTCCGCGAAGTCAAGCAGCATCGGCGCAATCCAGTACCACCGATCATCGGTGTTGGTGGTCGGCTCCTGAACGATCCCGAGCTTTCCAATCAAGCCCTTTATGCGAACGGTGAACTGCGCGAGCACCTCTGCCGCCGTCAGACGGGTGCCCCGCGCCAACTCTCGCGGGTCGCAGTGGCGCGCAAACGCAAGACAGGGGTAGATGAGCAAAAGCACAGGCAGACCGGTAAGACGGTTGTCCGATATCGTGAACCGCAACAATCCGCGCTGCTTTTTCCAATCGTCCTGCGTCAACTGAGCACGGGGATGGGACGCCCGCATCATGCGCCGCTCCGCTTCGTACGAAACGAGCGACGCTACGGCGCGCGGAACCATGTGCCAGGCGGAAAAGACCAGCCGTTTTGTCACACTGGCCAATTCCGGCGCGGCAAACGGCCCCTCAGGAGCGTAGTAGCCAAGCGACGGCGGCATCCAGAGCAGCCGCCACATCCCGCGATCGACGGTTTCAGAGAGTAGCTCGCGCAGACGCGGATTCGCGGGTTCGACCGGCTTGTAGGTGCGCGCGCACTCCAGATCGAGAAATGTCTCCGGGAACTCCCGTACGAGGCCCACCATCTTGCCTTTTTCGGGCGCATCCCTGAAGGCCCGCTTCAGGGCATAGTTATCCATGAAATTAAACAGGTACGGCGCCGACTTCCAATATTCGACGACATCTCCCTCGTCCACCGTGTCGGCAACGCGCTGTGCGCCCAGAAACGCCCGAACATCGACGGCATGGAGCGAAGCGTCGGCCGGCGGCGCGTCCAGGAGCATTCCGCCGCGCATGTTCGACGACGCGAGGCGTTCCGTGCGCGCCATCACCCGGCACAGACGCTGCTGGAGCGCGGTTTTTGCTTTCCGCAGTCGCGTCAGCCCGTCTTGCGTCATCACGGCGGGCAGAGCAGCGCGATATTCCGCCAATATCTCCTTGCAGCCGTCCGCGTCGCTGTTTTCCAGAAAACGCAATAATTCAAGGAAATCACCGTAGTGATCGTCACCGGTCTCATGATGAAGACTCAGACCGCGATACGGCGTGGCCGAGAGCAGAAGAACGCGGGAGCCCTGGCCCGCCTCCGAATCAAACAGGCCGCGCGCAAGGTCGCCCGCGTCCGAATCTTCTTTCAGGAGATGTTTGAAACGCTGAAACTCATCCAGAATGATTAAATCCGGCTCCAGTGTCGCGATACAAACGCGAGCGAGCAACCGTCGCAACTCGCCGATCCACCGCGTCCGCAACTTGGGTGCGTCCGGCGGCACCACAGAGTTGATCCGGCAGAATATGCCGCGCAACTCTTCGAAGCGCGTGCGCAAGTCCGGCTTCCCGGCGGCTACATCTTCCTGCACCTGCTTCGCCAGGACGGAAACAAACTCATCCGCAATCTGCTTATTCAGTTTCTCGAAGTCAAACGCATCCAATCCCCGCTTGAAGGGAGCCGTCCCCGCATAATCCTGCATCACGTAAACCGAAGCCCGTGAGCCGTGTATTCCCCATGCGCGATCGAGCAGCCAGTAAAGCAGAACCCGTTCATCGATGCGCCCGCCGCCGCCGGTCTGCTCGAAGGACGTAGCGGGGGTCAGCGCCACGAAGTTGACGCGATGGCTTCGGAGGTCCTGCATTTGCAGCGGCAGCAAGGTCAGGCGCGTTGCCTGCGCTGCTTCCTCGCATCCCGGTATTTTGAGGCGGTCTATGTTTTGGCGGGCGATGTCCGCGTTCGAACAGATATAGATCACATCAATGCGGCGCGATTTGTTGCGCAACACTTCATCCCAAAGGTGGTCAATTGTTCGCGCAATCACGCCGCGTGCGACGAGGGTCTTGCCCAATCCCACTTCGTCGGCGACGAGAAACCGCCGCGTCGGGTCCGGCCCGTAGAACCGGTCAAAAACATAGTTGACCGTCGCCGTCTGAAAATCCTTCAGGCCTGCGAGAGCCGACGATGTGTCAGGGCGCGTGCTCATTTTGCCATCGCCTGCCGGGCGGCATCCCAGATGGGACCCCATATTTTCTGGAAATCGTCGCTGAGCAGCTCCGAACTCCCCTGCTGCTTCCGGAGAACGTCTAGCAGAGATTCGACGCGTTCGAGTTGCGCCGGACTGCGATGAAGGGCGCGAAGCATCGTTTCCAGCAAATAGGGATTCTGTGAGCCGCGTTCCGAACCGTCCCCCGGAGACTTGAGCAACCGGCGCAGATCGCCGGAAGAAGCGGCCGCTTCATCGCCACAGGCAAGGAGGAAGAGGATATAGCGGAGCAATTGATCGCGGTTCTCGATCAGCGAACGCACAACCCGATCCTGCCGGTCTTCCGGCGCGCCATGGAGCGGAAGATTCATGACAAACACTGCGTTGCGCTCCGTCTCATCGATTTTCGCGGTAATAGAAAAGGCAATGAGAGGCGTCAGCCCCCCGTACGATAGCCGGGGAAACACGATTGATTTGCCGAGTGCCTGACCCCGCTCCGCTTGCTGTGTTATCGGCCATGCACGCGTCTCGACCGCCGCACTTGGCCAACGTGGCGCGCTCCCCCACTCAAGCCTCATATCAAACAGGTCTTTTTCATCCGCAGCGGTGACGATCAGCCGGGGACTCGCCGCGGCTATCGCTCGCTTCATGGCCTGGAGCAGGTCGTCGAGCTTCTGCGCCGTCGCGTCGACCGGCACAGACGGCGCGTTCACGTCGTATGTCTTGAGAAGGTCCGCAAAAGTCGTCTCACCCTTCACTTGCTGGAGAAACTGCTCAACCCCGAACCGGCTCTTCTTGCCCACGAGTTCGACCATGAACTCGACGTTGTGCTCCAAGGCAGGGACGGTCGCATTGAACGAGCCGCTGAATATGCTAGCGTCCCAGCCGCGGTCAATGACGAAGAGCTTCGCGTGCAGGCCCTCCAGCACTTCATCTTTTCCAGACGGGGCATCATCATCATCAGACTCATCGACAAGTTCTGGCGCCAGATAGCTGACGCTCTTGCAACGCTGCAAGGTCTTTTGTGGCAGTTCCTGCAGACACTCGGAACGGGATACCAGATGCGTCTCGCCGGTGTGATCCAGGAAATCATCCACAACGGAATTTGAGATGAAAGGCGAAACGATCAATGCCTTGTCTTGTCGCGCCCCGAAGGGCGCAACGGTTCTTCCGTCCAGTCCCGCGACCCAGAAGCGGCATTGGTGTTCATCGAAGCCGTCAGGCCAAGTGAAACGCACCCGCCGCAGTTCGTCCGCAATCTTCTCCACCCCCTGACGACGCCCGCGCGGCAGCGGGCGCAGGGCGAGACCGGGCAGCGCCGCTACCAGATCGCCGAGAGGATGATTGACCGCGATGGCATTCGAGCGGTCTGTCAGTTCGCCATCGAGCGCGACAACAGTGTCCCAGCAACGGTCGAAAGTCAGGTTGCGGCTCAGGCAGAGGACGCGGTAGCGGATCGCGCCATCGCCGGCAATGAAGCGCAGCGCCCATACCTTCGGGTGAAACACGCCATCCGCGTCGGGCGCCTCCACATCGTAGATGCATGGTTCCAGGAACGTGACCAGAGGCGGATACTTGCGAGGCAACCGGATTTGCCCGCTCTGGCAGAAGATCGTGAATCGATCCCCATAGCGCCTTAATGCTTCCAGCAAGGCCAGCGGATCGGCAACCAGTTCGCCGTCCTCGTGCTCCCAGTCGAAGAAGGCGAACGAGAGCGGGAGCATCAGCGCACTGATGAGATCGAGCGAATACGTGGTGCCGACGGCAACGTCGAGCGTGCAGCCAGCCGGAGGACGGAGCAGCTCCAGCAAATGTTGTCTCTCGTCCGGCCTAAGCATCGGGTGCCTCCAGGCCATCGAAAATGTCTCCGAGCAATCGCTGGCTTATGAACCACCTGAATTCCAGCTGGGCCGTGCCGGAATCGCCAGTCCACAGTTCCTGTGCGCGGGGATTGTCTATGCGGGCCAGGCTCTTTTTCAGCCGGCGTTCACGGTCGCGAATCAACAGACGGGCGGCTGGATCATCGCGCAGGCGCACTGCATCGCCCGCCAAGGCGAGGTCCCACCAGGTATTGATGAATTCGTGGGTAGGGCCGGTAATCCGCGGATTGACAGAACGGACCAGTTCCCAGAAACGCTCCCTTTTCCAGTGCGCCAGCACACGGGAGCGCGCAGACAGCGATTTCGCCCACTCTGCGAAACTTCGACGATACTTCGCAACGCCCTCGTCCCAGTGGGCCTGTTCCGCCAGAATCAGATTGTAAAGCAAAGGCGCGCCGTGCATGGCCTCCGAGAAATTCTGCGCGTGATCGAGTATTTCGCGTATTTTCGGCGGCAATTTGGCGCAATGCGGGTGCTCCCACGCGAACGACACATCGTCGTTGCGTCGCCGCTGCGCGACCAGCTCTGCAAGCAGCGAGCCGGAGCAAGCCGGGCTCAGGCGGATGCGCTCGGCGAGATATTCCGCTTCGCTGCGCGTCAGGCTCAAGGAACACTCTTTCGGGAAATCATCCGGCGGCGGGACTATCCCTGCGTGCCAGTTCGGTGAAATGAGATCGTCGTGCTCGGCATCACGCTCCGACGCGCGTCCCCCCTGCCGCGTGAGCTGCACATAATACCGATCGAGGCTGCGGTGATACTGGACCTGCGCTCCCCTGAAGGATCGAATCCCCCATACACTGAGCCCCTGCCAATAAACACTGCTCGGAAGCCGTTTGAGGGTAGTCTTCGCCAGCTTGCCGATATTCCCGTCGTTGTCATCCGACCGCTCTATGGGCTCAACAAGGTTTAGCTCCGCCTGCCGCGCGCGCGCTGCTATCTCTCTCGATCCGACGCGCAGTCTTTCCAGCCTCTGATACGCCCAAGGGACGAGAAGAAAGTACCGCGCTCGGGTCATGATCGTGCTCGTACCGGGGAAGAGCATGTCGGCGAACGCGTCACGCACGGAGCCAACGCCAAGCTCGTCGCGCGTGTCGTGTTCTCTGAAAAGATCGACGACATCGAGCATCTTCCGACGCTCACGCTCCGAGTAATCCAACCAGACAAACGCCGACATCATGCTGCCGTCTCTCATGAAGAAGCCTTTGGGACCGCAGGCAGCGGTTCGCCGGCTAGTCCTTTCTCCACCAGACCGGCCAGAAGATTTGTAAAGGGAACAATATCCTCGCCGACACTCGCTTTTTCGAGGGCCTCCATGTAAATCGTGCGGTCGCCGACGGGTATGACTGTCCACGGATATCCGCCCGACGCCAGCATCAGATTCATCAGAAAGCGCCCCATGCGACCGTTCCCATCCATATAGGGATGGATATACACGAACACAAAATGCCCCAGGACAACCCTCACCGCCGGGTCTTTTTCCTCGCGCAGCAGCTCGAAGAATGCGGGCATGGCATCCCTCACCGCCTCGCGGTTCAGCGGCACATGCATGGACCGGCGAATGTAAACCTGCCCGTTGCGATAGCCGGCAAGGTCGGCGGGTTTCAGCAAGCCGGCCGTCACGCTCGGGGCAAACATTTCCCGGTACCACGTTCCGTGATCTTCATCCGCGACCAGGCCCGGATTGTCGCCATGCAGAACCCTGCCGACGCTTTTCTGGACAGCCTGATAGGCCTGCCAGTACCCGCGCGCAGCCATGGCGTTCCGCTGGTGCCTGTCCTCTTCATTCTTATCCGGGTTCCATTTGCCGCCGCGGACCCGTTCGATCAGCTCGGTGCTGACGCGGTATCCCTCGATCGACAGCGAATGATAGGCGTCGGTCACGTAAGCCTCGCCGACGCGTTTCATGTAAGCGCTGATATTGCGCGGGAGGCCCGGAGCCTTCGGGAATCGGTCGATGACGGGTTCGCGCATCTTCTGCCACAACAGCCGTATGCGATTCACGTAAGGAGATGTCTCGCGGGCGGGCAGAGCGAGGGACGGTTTGTCCGTGAAGGGGTCGTTTTCACGCACATCGTACCCCGCAGCCGACATTGTCCTCGTAATATCGTCCGCGATGCGGTCACGTCCGCTGTTGCGGAAGGCACCGGCAAGGCGGCCGGCAATCGTGCTGTGCCCTCCTTCCAGTAACCGGGCAAGAAGGCCGGAGGCATCGC
Source organism: Bryobacterales bacterium (assembly GCA_003170915.1). Lineage (GTDB taxonomy): Bacteria > Acidobacteriota > Terriglobia > Bryobacterales > Bryobacteraceae > Fen-178. The sequence goes on from PMYB01000127.1 coordinate 83,143, forward strand.
GGATCGTCGCCAACGCTGCGCGAACGTCTGTCGAGTTGCGGGAAAAATGGTTCGGCGAACACTCAATCAGCGCCGATTCCACCGAGAAAACGCGCAGACCTTCCTTTTCCTCCGCGTCGCCTGCTGCGGGCAATGCGGCACGAAGATCCAGCAGCGACGTGCCATGCGGAAGGCTGGTGACTTTGTTGCGGGCTTTGGGGGACCTCACGACCAGTTGCCGGGGCACCGTCCAGTTGCCTGCATGAAGAGAGAGCGATTGTTCCGGCGAGAGGCACCAGTTCTTGCCAAAGCGCTCTTCCAGATAGACGGCCGAAAAACGCCAGAACGACGCATACCAGGCCGTGCTCTCCCCCTTCACTTCATCCGGGCGGCTCGGGATATACCAGCCTTTCATGACCTCCTGCAGGAAGCCGTTTGCGAGCAGACGCTCCCGATGGGTCCGCGTCAGATCCATCGACCTTATCGCTGCCGCCCCGTTGGAACTCTGGAGCTTGCTGAGCATTTCCAGAGACTGCGCGAGCTTTTCTGACGGCGCCGGCATAGTGTCCTCACGTTAGCTTATTGCGCTGTGCGCTTATTAGCTTATTCAGTTGTACCACAATTAGTTTATTGTGTCGAGCGGAAATTAGCTTTTCCTGCTGCGAGCCTAACACCGTGTTGCGCCTGCATCCAACGTCGTACCAAGCGTTGCCGCCTGACTCCGTGCTCAATGCTTCAGGACGCCTGGATATTGCTTATGTTGAGCGTACAGGTATGCCGCAATGGCGTCGGCCCAGAGGAAGGTAATCGTACCAGGTTCGACCGATGCCAGCCGGCAGCTTTTCTGTCCATCCTCACCCAGCCGGGTCAGGGCGACTTCAAGGGTGGCGTGGATGTCCGCCCATTTTGCGTATGCCATCTCAGATGTCTCGTCGCCGTCGCGGTAGAGCCGAAGTTCCTCGTCTGCTTTCGCCACGTTGTCGTTGTGCTTGACCAGCAGGTGCGCCCAGACCGTCCGCGTGTTTGCCACCCAGCAGACCTGTGGATTGAGCATGCAGGAAGCTTCCGAGCCCACACTGATGCCCAGGTACTTCAAACCGGCCTGCCGGATCAGTGCGGGCACTTCGCGGGCTTTCGCCAGTCCGATAAATGTGTCCCCGAGTTCAAACACCCTCTGTCCGGCGTTCCGGTTGCCGCCGAGAACACGCGGACCGATGCCGTGTTCCTCAGCGCTGTAGTTGCCTGCCGCATCGCTGACGCCAAGGAGAAGCTGCGCAAAACCATCAACATCATTCGCGCCGTGCAGGGCGAGCAACTGCTCGTGCACAAGAACACGGTTGTCGTAGTGCCGCCGCACCTCGTTCCATTTCAGGGATTTCAGGACTGACATTCTGACCTCACAGTCATTTGATCACCTCAGCCGCGGATGGTTATTTCGATAGCCTCCGGCGCAACACCAAAGGTAAGCGCTAGACCTTTCTTCGCCTCGGCCATTGTGAGCGGAGAGCCCCCGGCCAGTGGTTTGGTGTGGGGCATAGGCTCGGACATCTCGCTTGGCTCTGGCATCGGCTTCCATTTCAGCTTCGCGGGCTCAATGCCCAGATCTTTAAGATCGGCGTATTTCACCGGGTTCCGGTCACCCTTCCAAGCGTCCGGCACATTCACCAGCGCATATTCGCTGAATTGAATAAGGTAGCGGCCTTCAGCACTAGGGGCCGGCACAACGTCGCTGATCTTACCCACCAGGAAGGCCGCGTGATGGGCTTCCGGCCCTTCGACCCAGTCAGCGTTCGCGTTCCGGGTGCATACTGCGAAAACACACTGACGCGCGTGATTGCGGTCCAAACGCCACGACGATGTACCCCCTTCACGGAGAATACGCTCGATGCTCTTGGCAGTGAAAACGACGGCGGCTTTGTCTGACATGGCTTACCTTCCTCTCTCTTTACAATACAACTGTAGCAGTGTTCCAGTATAATTGCAATACTTATCTAATACTGCCCGGCGGCCTTTTCCTAAAGAGGCGTGCCTCGCCTGGGGTGCCAGATGCCGCGGTGCTGCGCCTGTGCGTATCCCTCTTCGGCCTGGTAATAGGGGCCGGCCGCCCTCGCCAGGCCCATCTGCACCATCAGGCTGCCGACATCGGCCCCGTCGCTGTAGCAATGCATGACGCGCCGGTCGCTTTTCCGGTTGACCCGCTGCACCCGCTGCTCTTAAATCGTCAGGGCAACGAACCAAAGATTCTCGCGATGGCCCGAAATTCCAAACACACGCCCGAAGCTTCTTTCTACCGGCAGTTGGGTCGCAATCTGCGCGTCGCCCGGAGCGCCGCCGGCAAGAGCCAGATGGAAACCGCCGAGCATCTCGAAGTGAGTTTCCAGCAGGTACAGAAGTATGAAAGTGGCGCGAACCGCATTCCGGTCTACGGCCTTGTCAGCCTTGCGGCTTACCTTGAGGCGCCTCTCTCGCAGTTCGTCGCCCCGTCCGACGGCGATTCCGAGTTTCAATCGCTCGCGGCCCAATTCAGCGGCAAGGAGTTCCATGCGCTCATGGAAGCGTGGGCGGTTCTCAAGGACCGCCAGACGCGGGCCGCGCTCCTCAACCTGGTCAAATCCCTTGCCGCCGCCAAGAGGTGATCTGTTCGTTTCTACTGCACCATCTCGTTTCCGGCCAGCTTCGTCATTTCATAGCGCAGGATGCAGTAATAGGCCGTGACGAGAAGATTGAACGACGCATCGATCATCGTGATGATCTCCTCGATGTTCGTTTTCACCGCCTCGCCGCGCAAAAAATCCATCGCCTTCAAAATCTGTGACGCCTTGGCGAAGTCGTACGTGTACTTCTCCCCCGCGTGCAAACCCAGTTCTTCAAGGCTAGGCGGCTCTGACATTCTCTTGTTCTCCTTCGTGGCATGTGAATCTCAAGACGCTGTCTGTGATGCCGGTTTTGCGGCGCACATTCGCGAGCTGCTGCGCCGTCACCGGAATCGCCACCGCCCGGCATTTGTGGCGGCCGAGCGCCTCGACCGGCCCGAGATACTCCATCTCGATGCCGGGCCGCTCGAACACGCTGCGGTAGATATAGGTGGGCATCAGCCCGATGATCTTCTTCAGCCCGAGCCGAAGCCCGAACTCCAGATAGCCACAGGCCATCTCGTGGATGATGCGCTGCCTCAGCTCCGGTGGCGCATCCTTGTCCACGCAGTAGCGCGTGCCTTCCCAGACCGCTTGCGATTGCAGCAGGGATTTGTCCTGTACCAGGTGCGGCCACAGATCCCGGAGCATGCAGGACAGCACGGTCGGCGTCAGGCGGCTCACGCCCAGCGCCTGCCCCTCATCCGTGTGGTAGACGAGATAGCGGCTGGCCGGCGTGTCGTACCGGTCGAACTCCATGCCGTCATAGACCGAAACATCGTATTGCTGCCGCTCGACGAACCCCCCATAGCGCAGCCTGAACTGCGAATGAAAGGCGGGTCCGAACTCGTGGACGTTCTCGGCTGATATACATGAAATCATCGCTTCCTCCCCTGTTTTCCGTTGAAACAGCGAAGTCAGCGTCGCAAGAAATATGCGAGGAGTAACCCCACGCGATCGCGTGGGGCCGCTTCAGGGCCTGATCAGCCCATAGGAAAGGGCCTTGCTCACGGCCATCACCCGCGTATTGGCGTTGAGCTTTTTGAAAGCCGTCCTGAAATACGAGTCAACCGTGTCCTCGCTCAGGTTGAGGATGGTGCCGATCTCGCCGTCCGTCTTCCCGCTTGCAGCCCAGGTCAGGACCTCGTCCTCGCGCGGCGTCAGATAAATCCGTCTTTCCGCAAAATCCGTTTTTCGGTTTATGCGCTGAAAGGCAATGTAGAAGTGGTTGCAGTAAGCAGTGATCAGATCGAGATTGCCATCGAATGAGTCGAGCTTCTCGGCGCTCGCGAGGCCGATCCCGGCAAACTGGTTCGGTCCCCACAGCGGCGTGCAGGTGCCGTTATACAGCCCCGCCTCGATGCCCATATTCAGGCACTGGAACTGCTGTCTGGTCATGTGCATCCGCTCGGGAATCTCCGCCCAGGTGAAGGTGACCATTTTGCTCTGGCAATAGCTGATGACCGGATCGAGACGGTCGTAGCCCTTCTCGAAATAGTGCTTCATCCAGTCTTCGGGGTAATTCTGGATGACGCCCACACCCGGCTTCATGTCGATATGATCGTGATTCGTCTGGAGACAGAAGATCATCCGGTCAAGCCCGTGCTGCTTGACCGTGGCTAAAAACTCCTTCACCAGCTCATCCGTCGTCCGGGCGCGGTTGGCCTTTTCCACGAATGTTTCGAACGAAACCAGCATCACAATCCAGGCTCCGGAGAGCCCCTCCCCTATTCCGGGGAGTTAACTACCGGTTCCAGAATTTTGCAAGCTTTATACGGCTTTCAGCCCCGCCCGGTACTGTGCCAGCAGAGGCCTGACCTCCGGGGGCAGGAACTCCCGGAAGTGGCCGTTGACCGCCAGTTCGCCGGTCAGAAGCCCGATCGGGTCCTGCCCTTCGAGGCTTCCCAGATTCGGCTCGTGCACGAAGTAACCCAGCACGCGCTGAAGGCGCTCCGGCAGTGTGCGGGCGACCTCGATCGGCACGGCAAGGTATTGAGGCTCGGCCTGACGCAGCCAGCCCAGGGAATAGCTGTGCACGATGCCCGTGCGCGGCTTGTCCGTGAGGTTGGCCCCTCCCCCGTGCTGCAGCGACCCCAGCCAGATCAGCACCGAGCCGCGCTTCATCACGCCCTGCACCTCTTCGTGAGGCTGCGCCTGGCGGTCGAGCGGCCATTTGTGGCTGCCCGGCACGATATGAGTCGCGCCGTTCTCGGCGGTGAAATCATCCACCGCCCACATCGTGTTGATCATCGCCTCGAATTCCGGATGGACGAAGTTGAACATCAGGTCGTCCCGGTGAATCACCTGCGGCGGCTCGCCGGGACCGATGCGGATGGCCTGCGTCAGGTTGAGATGATACAAGCGGCAGCCCTTGAGCAGGAAGTGATCCATCACGCCCAGTATGGCGGGGTCGATGGCCATCGACCGGCACACCGGCGACTTCGCTATCAGCCCGCTCAGCCGCTTGGTCGCGTAGCCGTAGAAATCGCCGCTGCAATTCGGCGCCTCGTCGAAATGCGGCGCGAGTTCCGCCGCCAGCGTTTCCACCTGCCGCCCGTTGAGCAGATCCTCGATCACGACGCAGCCGTCGCTCTCCAGAATTTCGTTAATAACGGCCTGCCCCGACGATGCCTTTACAGTCTTCACTTCAGCCATGTTGTCCCTCCCGCATGAAAGTTGATGCCGTTCAGTCTGGCAATTCCGCGCCGCGCCGTAACCCCACGCGATCGCGTGGGGTTACTTTCCGGCCCCGGCGTTCTTCAATTCAGGGGTTCATTCGGAAAGGGGAACGCGATGACAGATATTGCTTTCGACTCGAACATCCGGGAGCCGAAGACCGGCAGGCTGGATATCGCCACGCTGCGGGAACTCGGCGCGCGCGCGCTGTTCCCGTGGCTCACCGACGCCGCCATGGACTGGCTCGTCATCGCGGCGGCGGTGGCGATCATCCAGCTATGGCCGCATGTTTACACCGTGCTCGCCGGCATCCTGATCATCGGCAACCGCCAGCACGCGCTCGCCATTCTTGGGCACGACGGCACGCACTACACAATCTCGCGCAACGCCGCGCTCAATGATTTCCTGACGAACCTGTTTTGTTTCTGGCCGCTCGGCCTCACCGTCAGCGGTTACCGCGCCCTGCACTATGCGCATCACAAGAACACCGGCAATGAGAACGATCCCGAACTCGGCCACAAGCGCATGCGAAGCCCCCAATGGGATCTCCCCGCAACACCACGCACCGTTCTGCGTTACGCGCTGAAGGACCTGATCGGCTATTCCCTCGCCGATTACGTCATCATCGTCCGGTTTTCAAAGCCCCGGAGGCGGTCCGAATACCTGCCGCTCGCGCTGTTTCACATGCTCGCCGTCTCCATCCTGCTGGAGCTGGGCGCATGGCCGGTCGCTGCCGCCTGGTACTTCAGCCTCGTGACCTCGTTCATGATGTTCTTCCGGCTGCGCTTGTGGTTAGAGCATCAGGGAACCGACGACACGCAGCGCGTCGGGCTGACGCCTTGGCAGGCATCTCTGTTGTCGCCGCATAATGCGTGGCATCACTGGGAGCACCATCAGTATCCGACAGTCCCGTATCACAGGCTGCCCGAAGCCCGGCAGCGCCTGAGCGGTCCCGCCATTCTGACGCTGCGCGATCTCACCGGCGCGCTCGCCAGTGCCCGGCACATCCCCTCAGGGGCAGCGCTCAAGGTTTCAGCGGACCGGCTGACATAGCCGGCATCAGCCGGGAAGGGTTTTGCGATGAGGTTGTGCCATTCGGAAGAAATCGCCTGCAAGTTGTATCGTGCTTGCCGTGTGACGAATAATCAGGCAGACTCTGTGAGGGCCAATCCGATTCCGGGTCCGGCTCGTCTGTGTTCACTACTGTCTGAAGGAAATCCAATGACCTAGAAAAAAGAAAACCCGCCGAAGCGGGCCTTCTAGAAACTGAAGCTCTGTAAGAGCGATGTGACAATCCAATCTTACAGAATCCGGCAGCGGACGCAAGAGGTTTTTGCGGCGGTTTTGTATGGCCTGAATCGGGCGGGTCTTCTCCCTCTCACCAACGGGAGCACCGCTCTTGTCCACACTGTTCGCATACCCACCGATTCACAAGCGTTCCTGCCTGATTCGCGGCGCCGATGGGCGCGGCGTCATCCGCGGCAGGTCGTCGCGCGCTTGCTGTGCGCCGATTCTTCCTACACACTTTTTCAGTGGCCCCATCCGATTCCGGAGTCCGGCCATTGCTGTGTTCACAACTGTCTGAAGGAAACCCTATGACCTAACAAAAAGAAAACCCGCCAGGAGGCGGGCCTTCTAAAAACTGAAACTGCAAGAGCAGCGATCTGGACAATCCCTACTCTCGCAGAATCCTAAAAAAACGCAAGCGCTTTTTGCGGCGGTTTTGTGCGGCCTGAATCCGGCGACGTTTTCTCCCAACCAACGGAGAAACCCATGCCATCATTGCCTGCTGAAGACGAGATTATGGAAGACGCCAGACGGTTTCTGGCCGCGCGGATCACCCGCGACGGCCTCCGCCCCGGCACAACACCCCCTCCCCCCGCAATACCCAAAGACCAAGCGCGGCGGCGGCGCTCATTGCGCTTTTGCCACCTGCCAACGGAACCAAAACTTCGGCACGCACCGCCGCGCGACAGCGGCGCCTATGTGCCGGAGATGGCCGCGCGCATCGAGGACGACCGCAACCTGACGGACGGCGCCCGGCGCTGCGCCCGCAAGCTGATGGAATACTACCATCGCAAGAGCCGCGCCACCCGCTCGGGCGACATCACCGTCACCTGGCTCATGCGTGCTCTCGGCAAGTCGCGCCGGCAAGTCCAGCGCTACCTGCGCCAGCTTGAAGACGCGGGTTATATCGCCGTCCAGGTCGTCCGTGCAAGCACGCGCATGTGCGTCGGGTTGTTCATCGAGTTGCTGGCCCCGCTGTTTCCGAGGCATCACCGGCAAAAATGGCCGCAGAAGCTAATAGAGTCGGATGCGCCACCAATGTCACACAACAATAGACTCAGATACAAATACAGCCGTGAATCATGGGCGCTCCGCTGCATGGACGGGGTGTTCCGATCCTTTATGAGAACGCTATCCCCTCTTCCGGCGTTTCCGGTCACCGTCTGAGCCTCTGTTTTCTCCTGTTTTGCTCGGCGGGAGGGTGCCTGTGGCAGGCATCGGAAAACTCCTTTTGTATCCCGGCTTGTGGCATCCGCGTCCATACAATTGCATGACGTGTTTCCGGCTTGGACGGCGAACGCAGAGGAATCCATCACGATCCTTCAAACACCAGCTCCCGATCACCGTCTGAGCCCTTGTCTCCTATCTTTTTGCTTGGCGGGTGGAGCCTTTAGCAGGCACCCGAGAACTACCCCTGCAACCCCGCTTGTGGCATCATCATCTGTACAACCGAAGGTTTTAACCCGGTTTTAACGGGTAATGGCTCAGCATCAAGTATGATCCTGAAGGGCAACCAGCGCGGCGGTGGATCGCAACTGGCTATCCACCTGATGAACTCGTTCGACAACGAGGTGGTCGAAGTCGCGGATGTTCGCGGCACGGTCGCGCAGGATCTCTCCGGAGCTTTTGCCGAATGGGCCGCCGAGGCCCGCGCCACCCGCTGCGAAAAATACATCTACAGCCTTTCCCTGAGCCCCGACCAGGCGCAGGGCCGCCTCACCCGCGAGCAATATCTCGACCTGATCGCCCGCACCGAACGCAGCCTGAAGCTGGTCGACCAGCCGCGCGCCGTGGTTTTCCACGAAAAACGCGACAAGGACGGCACCCTGCGCCAGCACGCGCACGTCGTCTGGTCGCGCATCGACAGTGAAAAATCCAAGGCCATCCCGATCGGGCACGACCACCTGAAATTGCGCACTGTAGCAAAGGAATTCGCCCGCGATAACGGGCTGGAACTGCCCGACGGCATGAAGAAGGACGGCAAGCGCGACCGCTTCCAGAGCCGCGCCGAACAGGAAAACCTCGGCGAAAAGCAGCAGCAGGAGCGCACCGGCATCACCAAGGCCGGGCGCATGGCCGAGATCGCCGCCTGCTGGACAACCACGAAGACCGGCCCGGAATTCGTCCGCGCCATGGAGGACAAGGGTTATTATCTGGCGCACGGCGATCAGCGCGCCTATGTGGTGATAGATCTTTACGGCGAAATCCATAGCCTGTCGCGCCAGCTCGGCGGCGTAGCGAAGAGGAAAGAACTCATGGAGCGCCTCTCCGCTTATCCACCGGACAAACAGCCCGACGTTGAATCCGCGCGGGCTTACGCCAGCCAGAAATTACAGGAACGGCAGAAGGCGCTGGAGAAGGGCAGCCAGGAGGTGCAAGAACCGGCGGGGATCGAAAAAAGAAATACAGCCCTTCACGAACGTCAGGCCGCTCGACGCGCCGAACTGGATGCGCACCGCGCCGATCTGTACGCCCGCCAGTTCCGCGAGCGCGGGGCGCTGCGCGAGATGCAGGCAGCCGGGAAGGAAGGCGTCGAAGCATCCCGGATGGAGCGGCAACCGAAGGGACTAGCCGCGTTCCTGACCCGGATCACCGGCATCGGCAGCCTCGTTTCGTGGGTGCAGAGCAAGGCGGACGCGAGGCGCGAAGCCACGCACAAGCAGCAGACGCAAACCCTGCTGCGCCATCACGAGCGCGAGCTGAAGGAAATGGACCGTCACTACCTGGCGCTGCACAGGCTGGAGGTGCGGGAAAACCGCTCCGCTTCCACCGCGGCCCTGCGCGAAGGCTACCGCAAGCTGCGCGTCCGCACCTTCGCGCTCAGACCGGAATTCGATAAAGCCCTGACGCGGCCAGAAGCGACGGCAGCCGCAGGCGGTGGAAAAGCCGCCGGATTATTCAACCGCCTCGCCGCCGGCATGGGATTCAGCAAAGGCGACCTGCAAGCCGCTTTCGCGCGCGCCACCGCCGGCAAAGCCGGATCTTCTGGCGATGCGGACACCAAAGGACACACCCCGGCCGATCCCGAAAAGCTGGAACAGGCCCGCCAGCTCCGCGACGAACTCAACCGCCGCCAGCCGCGTCCGGGTCCCGACCGGGACCGGGAGCGCTGAAATCCTTGGTACCCTCCTCAAGGCGGGCATGCCCGCATGCGGGCCACCCGCGCCCGACTGATGTTTTCCAGCGAGGCGAGGGCGTTTCGCCGCTCCGGCGATCCCCGCTTCGTGCGGACCAGATCCTTGGACACCATACAGAACAACGCGGACAATTCGCTTTCACTCCGTTTGTGCAGTTCGTGGTTTGAAATCAGTTTCATGTTTTCCTCCTTCTGTTCGCGGCCCCGGCAGGGAGCCTTTCATGAGGAAGCGGAACGCCCGGCAGCCAGCCTGACTGTCAAACGGACTACACGGTCACTCGGTGCGGGCCGGAAGTTGACAGCTCCGGAGGGCTCCGGGCAGCGTCCATTCTGCAAAGGCCCTGTCGGGCAAGACACGGAGGGGAAAGCGATTTACGGATTATTAACGGTAGAGTTTTTGCGCCCCGACCGTTCCGGTCGTGCGGGCTCTAGTCGACCGCCGTCAAGGAAGAGACGGCGTGACTCCCCGAGCCGCCCTTAAGGCGCCCTCGCCGGAGACTCGCCGCATGACGTTGATGCATATTGGGGTTCTCTGTCTATTGAACAGCATCTAACGTCAGAGCAAATCTCGGCAGTAAACAGACGGGCTTCCGAGTGGAAGCCGACCTCTGCTCAGGCCCCTGCCCCGGCTGAAGCGCCAGAAACCAAGTGACGCCCCCGGCTTAGAGGTTCGGGCGCATGATCCGGCGCTGCCCCTGCACTTTGCGGATATCGGCGAGCTGTGCGTAATCCTTGCGCTGCCGCTGTTCGCAGTATCCGAGATCCCGGCGGATCTCCGCCGCCAGCCGCGTCCGGGTCCCGACCGGGACCGGGAGCGGTAGGAAGCATATCACCGGCCCATCATCCGCAGTTGCCGCTGCCGCACGCGCGGCCTGCTGATATCGTTCCGGGCGATATCTGCCAGAGCAGCGTAATCCTTGCGCTTGCGCTGTTCGCAGTACGCGATGTCCTGCCGGATTTCGTTTACCATGCCCGCCAGCGCCGGGCAGCTCACCGTGTTGAAATCGTCTTTAATCATCAGTTCCATCTTTTCCTCCTGTTTCGCAGCCCCGGCATGGGGCCTTTCATGAGGAAGCGGAACGCCCGGCAGCCAGCCGGACTGTCAAACGGACTACACGGTCACTCGGTGCGGGCCGGAAGTTGACGGCTCCGGAGGGCTCCGGGCAGCGTCCATTCTGCAAAGGCCCTGTCGGGCAAGACACGGAAGGGAAAGCAATTTACGGATTATTAACGCAAAGGTTGTACAGTTGAACAATCACAATCTGCAATATGGGGTTTATCATGCCGCTCCAGCTTGTAAGGAAACCGCCGGTCGGAAACGTCAGGAGCGACCGTCTGAAGATCACTCTCGACGGTCGGCACACCCTCAAGCAAAAAGCCTGCATGCTGATGCAGGTCAAATACTGGCTTCACCACGAGCAGGGCATCGACAATGCCGGTCCCAGCGATCTTTACCTTTCCCTGCTCGATCCGAACGGCTATCCGCTGACCACGTTCCGCGACGGTCAGGCCATGTCCGACTACAGCCTGGTTATCGAGAGTCCCTACCACTGCGCCGCCGACGATTACGACAGGCGACAGACCCCGTCCGGCCCCCGCTTCTTCTGACCGATAATCCGCATCGCCGATCCGCCTTGCATTGGCATGCTTCGTGTCCTGCCTTTGTTGCAAGCTTGATCCCGCGTTACAGTGCGCGATTCACTGCCAGCGGCGCCTCCCCGGCTCTCGTTGGTGTCGTCGTGGCCGTCCATCTCCCTCTTGTCCTGGCGTGCGGGCCATCCGGACGACTGCGGAAATCTCCCGGTGTCGATTCGCTTCATCGCGTTTCATACCATCGTGTTCAGTGACATTGTTCCCCGTGTCGCCCGTATCCATATTTGCCAGCCTTTATTGTGAATTTCTGCCTGAAAACCGGCCCTCATGCCCGCAAGGGTTTCCCCGTCTTTCGCGTGCGCTGCAAGACCGCTGCGCGGCCCCCACGAAGACGATGGGGGCGGGTGAGCCCCCTCCCTGTGACGGGCGGTCCGGCTTTGTCAGGGCTGATCGAAATCACAAGGCTGGCAATGGTGCCGGCCGAACAAGAAAGGAAACTACAAATGTCTCTGAAGAACACGAAGAAAAACGAAGCCGCTGAAACGAAGAATCCCCCGGCTGGAAAAGTCCGCGTCGGTCTGATCACGGCCAGCATCTGGGAAAACAAGACAGAAAAAGGGATCTTCCACAACGTTACCTTCGAGCGCCGGTACCGCGATGCCGAGGGGAACTGGAAGTCATCGCACAGCTACAACGCCGAGGATCTGCTGTCTCTCGCAAAGGCGGCGGACCTTGCCCACACCAAAATCGTCGAGGCCCGGAACGGCGACGATGAATAGGCGCAGGGCGGCGGCTCCTGACCGGGCCGCCGCCTTCAACCCCGAACACGGAGATCGTTCCCATGCCAACAGATACCGCCTTGCGCGAAAGACTCAACGCGATGGCCGACCAGCTCCAAATCATCGAAATGTTAAAAGGCTGGCACCACATGATGGGCTCTCAGCTCAATCAGGAATATGAAACGCTGATGGATCAATACGAAAAACTGACCGGCCACCGCAACACCAGAAACTGATATCCCACGCGGAAACAGCCCTGACCGGCTGTTTCCCTTGTTGAATCCCGCCCGCCCGTTCGGGACTTGCGCCCTCACACCCTGAAGCATGGCCGCTGCGCGGCAAGAAGCGCTATCATCTAAGCACGTATGGCCGACCGGACCACGTCCGCCGCCAAGAGCGTCGAAGGGCTGCATCATGATGAAAGCGCCCTCGACCGCGCCCTTGCGCTGCGCGACCAGTTCGCCCGCGCGCAGAACGACAACCAGAAACAGAAGGAAACCGAGGCGGAAAAACCGCCTGAAGGTTCGAAGATGGTCAATCAGGACGCGCCGGTCCTGCGCCCCACGCCGAGCGGCCCGATGCGCCAGATGACCGACCGCCAGGCCTCTTCAGCGCGGCTGGGCAAAGAACGCGGCGAAGCCGGGAAGAAGAACGAAGCGGCGAAAATGGCGCAGCAGTTCAGGTCCCTGCAGGGCAAATCGCACGATCACGAACACGACCGCGATCATTGACCCGATGCCGGCACACGTTCCGAACAGCGCTGCATCCTGAGCGCCGCGCTCTTTAATTCCTTTTCTTTCGGGATAACCATTACGAAATATGCCACGAGCGCCCCTGCGGCAATAACTCCCAAGCCGTTGATGTTTCCGGCGATGGCAAGCAGAAAAGCCAGCACGGCTGCCGCGCTTCCAATCCAGAGCTTCATTTTCCGGATTGAACTGCTGATGTCGTGTTCGGTCTGCACAAAGCATTTTTTCACCTTCCCGCAATGTTCCGCCACATCGGAAAACGGGTCGATCAGCGGCGCCCCATCCTCGTAATACCGCATGGAAAACAGCGGCCCCTCAGGGAGGGCGTTACTCTGATTCTGTCCCGGCACCGCCGTGATCATCCCGTCACGTGGCGCTCTGATATTGGCCTTCGCCGTACCTGCCGGTGTGCGCACCACGGCCGCGATGTCTCCCGCCATGACGATCTGGCCCGCCGCAATGCCCCATTGTGCAGACAGCCCCAGAACGCCGCATAGCGACAAGAACTCGGCGTCCATGCTCCGGCTGTCGATCGTCAGTTCCTTGGGCGCGATCAGCGGATGATCGGGATGGGGGTCGAACAGACCCATGAACTGGAAATCCTCGTAGTAATTCACCCGCCGCAGCGCCACCGGACGCGCCCCGGAGATCACCGCCAGCGCCAGCCCTGGATAGGAGGGATGCGCCCGGTCGTCGATGCGAGCGAATACCTGTCCTATCTCATCGGGCGTGACAAGGGCGCGCTTCTGGATGGTTTCGCTAGCCCCCGAGGTGCGGGACTGCGAGGTGCCGCGCGTGGCCCCTTCGGTTTCGCTTGTGCCGGTCCCCGAAGTATCCGAAGTCCCGTCAGTGGTCGACCGGGACGTGCCGTGCGACACGCCGTGCGACTCGCCCTCGGTCCAGCCTCTGGATTCACCCTGCGACTGGCTCCTGCTGTCCCCGATCCTCTCGTTGTCGTAGTGGCGGAAAATCCTGCCCTGCGCATAGGTGTAATTGTGCGAACGGCTTTCGGAGCTGTTGACGCCCCATGATTTCCCGGTGCTGGTCGAGCTGTTTGTCCCTTCCGATTCCGATGTGCCCTCCGACCGCGACCGTCCCCGGCTTTCCGATTGCGACCGCCCCGTGCTGCGCGAAAGGCTTTCGGATTCCGAGGTGCCCTCGCTTTCCGACTTCACCTCGCGGACGACCTCGGTTTCGCCGATCAGTTTGCTGACGTAGTCGCGCGAGAAATTGTCCTCAAGGTTGAAAAACACCTTGAGGCCGGAGTTGGCGAGGAAGGTTTCCCAGTTCTCCTTATACGCCCCCTTGAGCTGCTCAAGGCTTTGCAGGACGAAGAACATCTTGACACCGTAACCGGCGATCTGGGCGACGGCGTGCTCGATGACCTCCATCCGTTTCAGCCCCGCGAATTCATCGAGCACCAGCAGGACGGGATGCCCGGCCTTGGGGCGTCCGCTCACCTTCTCCATTTCGGTGACGGTCAGGGAGATCATCATGCGCAGCCACCGGTAATGAGTGCTCATGTAGCGCTGCGGCAGGCACAGGTAAAGACTGAGCCCCTCGGGGCGGGTTTTCAGCTCCGAAAGCTGGAAGTCCGAAGCCCCCAGCAGCCGCTGCATGGCGGGTGAATCGATAAACTCGGTGTTCCGGTTGGCGACCTGCAGCACGCTTTCATACTGCTTGGGCGAATTGATCAGCATGTTGGTGAAGGAATCGCCGATGCCGGCGACCAGCCCGTCGAATGCCGGGTTGTTCGCCAGCCCCGTCCACAGCAGGCCGTGCGCCGGGGGAAGATCAGTCTCGCCCGCCTGCCGCAGCTCCTCGATCGATTCCCAGTCGCCCCGCGTGACCAGTTTGCGCAGGGTGATCAGGTTCCGGCGGCCGTCGTACCGGGGCGCAGTCAGCACGTGCAGGATCAGCCCCTTGACCATGGCCCGCGCCGATTCGTCCCAGAACGGATCGGTCGCAGCACCCTCGTGGATGACGACAAGGGCGTCGGCGATGCGCCCTGCCTCGTCGATGGTTTCCTCGTTTTGGGGATCGAGGGAGTCAAGCGGATTGAAGCGCCCCCGCAGGGGGTCGTCCACTTGGGCGGACTGGAACGGGTCGAGAACCTTGACCGTCTGGTTCATGCCCGTTGCGTGCTGCGATCCTGCGCCCCTTCTGGCGGCGGTTATGGTGGCGTTTTCGCCCTTGGGATCGACGACGCAGACGGAACCCGGCCAGGTCAGCAGCGCCGGGATTATCCCGGTCGTGCCCTTGCCGCCCCGCGATCCTCCGACGAGGCAGACATGGCGGTCGTCCATGTAGCCGAGGGGAACCTCGTGTTCACTGGCGGAGCGCCCCAGCCAGATCATGCCGTCATGGTAAAGGTATCGTTCCTCGACCTCGTCGGGGTTCGCCCACTCGGCCGTGGCGATGCGCATGGTCATTGGTCAGCAAGCTCGGAGATAATTAATCATACGCCCGTTGAGGTTTCGTTAAGGGATCGGGCGCAAGAATCCCGTTGCAGGGGAAGGCGGGTGATATTATGATGCGGTTACGTCAATCGATTCCGGTTTTGTTCTGCGCCTGTCGCAGTGAAGAAGCAAAGCCAAAAAGAGCAGAGAACCGCGTCGCTATACCGCTCGCGAGATGTGCGCGTGTTCCACGCGCCACCGGCTTCGCCTCATCTTGGCAAGGGGGCAGCTTCGCCCCCCGTTGCATCCCCCGGAGCAGGACCTTCGGCCCGTGCACCCGACCGGGGCGATTTCATCAGCCCCTGGACCCTCGACCGCGGGGAGACTTCGCTCTCCCCCCGGACCCCCATCGACCAGGCGTGTGCCGCCATGGACCCGCAGCAGGGCTTTCGCGCCCCTGCACCACGAACCGGGCAGCGTGCCGCCCCGGTGCCCCTGCATACCGGAGCATGCCATGACAAGAGGCGATACGAGGCCCCGTCCCGCGAAGGCGGGACAGCTTCTTAAGAAATTCGCGCCTTCGCGCGGGGGCCGAGGAGGGAAATCTTAATGTCAACCAGCGGCAGCCAGAAGCGAAAGGTCACGGCCCGCATCGCCATCAACTGCACCCCCGCCCAGAAGGCCGCGATCATGGCGAAGATCGACGCCACCGGCCTGTCCCCCTCGGCCATGTGTCTCGCGGTGCTGCTGGATGTGCCCCTGCCCCCGCGCCGCCGCCCCTCCGTCGATACCGTGCTGCTGGCGAAGGTTCTGGCCGAGCTGGGCAAGATCGGCTCGAACATCAACCAGATCGCATACCACCTTAACGCCGGGCGCCCCGGCGATGTCATGGACGGCAGCATCGAATCCGCCCTCGCCGAGCTACTCGAATGGCGCACCGCGCTGATGCAGTCCCTGGGTTATGAGCGCAACCGGCACGTCACGCCGGAGCCGCAAGGCGTAGGTGGAAAGCCCTCGGAATGACTGATCAGCGCTCCCGCCTTGAAGCACCGAATTGCGCCGCGTCCCAAGGAGACAGCCCAGAAAGCGTCGGTCCGCCGCTGCCCGTAGACAGCCCCCTGGTCGAGCGGTATTATCCGCCCATGAAAAGGAAAAAGACCGACCGGGATCTGTTCAATCAGCAACTCCTGCAAGTCCACAACGACTACATCGGCCCCGCTATTAAAGAAGCTATCGAACGGGCGAATGCGGTCCTGAAACCGCCCCCATCTGTCGTTATCCACGCCATCTTCGCCGCCGCGTTCAACGCGTGTACGGAGGCCGAGCCCGATGAAAGAAAAGCCTACGCTCTCTTTAACGAGACAGCGGCTTCGATCCTCGACTTCCACTCCATACCATCCAATCTGCACCGCCATTCATAGCCCAGTATCTGGACGAGTCTGATCACCTTTTCTCATTCCCCTCAAATCAAGGGGACGCCGGGGCGCGAGGGTCCGCCCCCACGGCTGGCAAGCGTCTGCGCCGGCAAAGGATGCCGTGACGCCCCTTGGCATGCGCCTACCCCCCGCAAGAGGGGGACCGAAACACTGCCGCCGGTCGCCCCCCTTGCGCCATCCCCCCGGCCAGACCGCGCGCGAACCTGCGCGCCCAACCCCTGCCCCGCTTCAGCCCGTTTACCGAGAAGCCGGGCGCCCCGTTTCGATTCCCGGCCCGGCGGTTTTGACATCGCAGTTCCTCTGCCGGGGCGTCAGGCAGGCGCGATATATCGCCCCGGCATGCGCCCTTGTCCGCTTTTCGGAGGGCTCGCTAGGGCGGGAAAATCTCGCCCATAGCGCCGGCAAAGACGCCCCCCCTCACCCGCGGTGGGCGCAAACGCGCGGCTGTGATTTGTCTACTTCCCTACTTCTCTACTACCCTACTCCGCGACAACCCAACAACCCGCAAACTCTATGGCCGTGCTCGGTCGTTCGCCGCCCGTCAATGGCCGCCGTGGCTGCTGTGTTTCCCCGTTGACCGCCCGCCCCTTCGGCGCTACTGTTCTACTTGTAGGCAACGAGCGAATCAGCCTTCAAGCCAATCCGGCAACGCTCGCTGTCTCACAGTCTCGGACCCTCGCATCATCCAACTCTCGCAGTCTCAAACTCCGGAATTCCAGTTCTCTCCATCTCTCACTGTCTAAAACTCTCGGGCGCGCAAACGCTCAACCCAGGCAAGTAGACATGTATACAAATCTCGTTCACGCGCACTCTCGAATGCTCCAACCAGCCCCGTAGCCAACTCTCAAAGCCTCAACCTCGCACAGGAGGAAACTAGCCATGTATACAGTTGCTCTCGTCGCCCAGAAGGGCGGAACCGGCAAGACCACACTGGCGGTTTCGCTCGCCGTCGCCGCCGGCCAGGTCGGGTTGACCTCCATCATCGTCGATCTTGATCCCCAGGCCACCGCCTGCAACTGGAAAGACCGGAGGAAAGGCGACGGCCCCGTCGTTATCGACGCACAGCCCGCGCGGCTGGCCGCCGCGCTCGTTAAAGCCGCCGAAAACGGGGTGGACTTTGCCGTCATCGACACCCCGGCGCGCAACGAGCAGTCTGCCCTTGCCGCCGCCAAGGTGGCTGACCTTGTGCTGATCCCGTGCCGCCCCCAAGCCTACGATCTTGAGACCATTCCGAACACCAAGGAGATACTGGCTCTCGCCGGAAACACGCCCGCGCTTGCCATCCTCAACGCCGTTCCGGCCATCGGCGATCGCCACGAACAGGCGCGTGCCCTTCTCAACCGCCTGCAAGTCCCGGTCTGCCCCTACATGCTCGGCAACCGCGCCGTCTTCGGCGATGCGGGCGCGGTCGGACAGGCCGCCCAGGAATACGACCCGAGAGGGAAGGGGGCCGCGGAAATCCTACAAGTCTACAAGTATATTTTGAGCACTCTCGTCCAACTGTCGAAAGACAAAACCAAGCAGGAGCACCATGAGCACCAAAGCCAATCTGACCGAGCTGCTGGCTGAGACCGGCGGCAGCGCCCGCCAGCGGAAAGCCGTCATCCGCCAACCGGCCGCCGCCAACGCAACCGCCCCGGCGCAGAAGGGGAGGGGAGGCACAAGCCCCATCACCGTGCATTTCCCCAAACAGGTGAGGGACCAGCTCAAGATTCTCGCTGTCCAGAGCGACAAGACGCTCCACAGCCTTGTGGCCGAGGCCTTCAACGATCTGTTCGCCAAGTACGGGAAGCCCGAGATAGCTCCGGCGCAGACAGAACACCCCGAATAAACCCGGCACATCGCCTAATGGGCGGGCAGGGGCGTTCGGCTGACGCCTTCCGCGAGGCCCAGGCGGCGCGCGGCTTTGATGGCTGGTAAGATTCGGCTGTGGGGAAAGAATTCAAAAACGGCCCAGATATTTACACAGTTGCTTACACAGTTTCACATTTCTGAAATCTAACTCGCATGGAAACAGTTACTTGCAAGCACATGCAAGGGACTCAAAATCCCGCGACCTTCACTGGTCATGAGGGTTCGACCCCCTCCTCCAGCACCATTCATGCCGTTCACACGATCCAACCGGCGACACTGTCGGCAGACCTCCCGACGCCGCCGCTCCGTTCCGAGTACGAGTATGCGAGATTAGGATTACAAGGCTATGATGGGCTTCTTTCGGGTCGGAGTACTCTCTTTTGCGTTGTTACACGCGGCCCGCGGCGAAAACCTGTTTGTCTATTTCGGGACGCACACGGCGGGTCCGGGCAAAGGATTTTCGCTGGCGCGTTTCGATACCACAACCGGAGCGCTGAGCAAGCCGGAATTCCTGCTGGAAGCGCCCGCGCCGGCATATTTCATCATCGCGCCGGATGGGAAGCATCTCTATACCTGCAACTCGACGGGGTTCGTGAGCGCCTACGCCGTCGACCCCGCCACCGCGCGGCTGACGCTGCTAAATCAGCAACCCTCCGGCGGCGGCGACCCGAGTTACATCAACCTCGACCGCAGCGGACAATACGTTTTCGCGGCGAATTACCAGGGCGGGAACATTGCCGCATGGAGGCTCCGGCCGGATGGCGGCATCGGCGAGCGGACGGCGTTTGTGCAGCACACCGGCAGCAGCGTGAATCCGCAGCGGCAGTCGCACGCGTTCGCGCACTCCATCCGCGTGGATCCCACCAATCGCTTCGTCCTGGCGGCCGACCTGGGGCTGGACAAGCTGTTCGTGTACAAGTTCGACGTTAAGAATGGGTCGCTGACTCCCAACGATCCGCCATTCGTCACAGTGAAGCCTGGGTCCGGACCGCGGCACGTGGTGTTCCATCCCAACGGGCGTTGGGTCTACCTGGTCACCGAAATGGGAAGTACCGTGATTCAGTACGAGTGGGACGCCAGGGGCGGCCGGCTGAAAGAGGCGCAGACGGTTTCGACGCTGCCCGCGGATTTCCACGGCGACGGCGCGTGCGCCGAGATCGCCGTGCACCCCAGCGGCAAGTTCTTGTACGCGTCGAACCGGGGGCACGACAGCATCGCCGTGTTTGCGATCGACGCCAAGAGCGGGCGGCTGACGGCGGTGGAGCATGTGCCCTCGGGCGGGAAGACACCGCGCAAGTTCGACCTGGATCGGGCGGGGCGCGGAAGCTGACGCCCGTGGGGACCGCGGCGGCCCCGGCGAGCAGGGCGAGGCGTTTCGCGAGTACCAGCATTGGCGCCGTGGGCGACGGCAAGACATCCAACACGTCAGCCGCGCCGGAGAGCTTGAGAACCCCCGGTCCGCATGGCTCTTTTGGCCCATAGAAATCCGCCGGAATCAGGAGCAAAATGGGTGCAATGGTATCCTCAGACGCGGCCGGGGTCGTTCGGGCGGCGGAGCATTTACTGTGGGTTTTGGTCCGCGCCGACGTCGAGAATCTTTCCGCTCCGCGGTGCGATCTGCTCCACAGGCTGGATGAACTGGAGCGCCGCGCGGCCGATCTGAACATTCCCGATCTCTACCGTCAAGTGCTGCTTCGGTACCGTTAGGCGAGCGTTGCCTAGCGCCGCGCCCAATATTGATGGCGGGCTTGCACCACCAGGCCCTTTTGCCTGACCGTCAGTTGGATGGCGCGAAACTCGGAGATGGCGATCGGCTTGTCCGATACGTAGCCCAGATTGTACTGGTTGCGCAGTTCCTCTTGCAGAATATCGAACATCCGATCCACGGTTTGCTCCTTCGAAACCTCGAAAAAACTGCCGCCGCTATCGTTCGACATGCGCTGCAAGACGCGCTTTCCGTCGCGGCCTCCGAAAACTCCATAGGCGCCAGGGTCGGAGTACAGAATGGAATAGATGAGTGTGTCGGCGCGCTGCGCAGCCTCCACCGCATCCTTCAGAGTGCCGTAGCTGCCCAAGTCCACGCCATCGGAGAGCACGATCAGAGCTTTCCGGCCGCTCTGCTTTCTCATAACCTCATCGGACGCCTGGGCCACGGCATCGTAAAGCATAGTGCCGCCGCCACGCTGCATGCGTAACTGGCGCTGGGTCTCCGTGTCCACGTAGGCCAGCGCATCGTCCAGTTTGCCGACCGAGGAAGTGAGTGCCTGGCGCATCTCGACGGCGCTGTCGAACTGCATGATGAAAACCTGGTCCTTTTTTTCCCGGACCACTTGATCCAGGAAGCGCAGACTGGCGCCGCGCTCGGCGTCCAGCACGCGCCGCTGGCTGCCGCTGGTGTCCACCAGCAGGCCGAGCGTCAGCGGCAAGTCGCTCTCGCGCGCGAAATAGCGGATGGTTTGCGGGCGGCCATCTTCAGACAGCGAAAAATCGTCCCGGTTGAGATTGCCGGCCAGCGATCCGGTTCTGTTCCGCACCGTCGCCAGAACATTCACCACTTTCACATCCGCGGAAAAAACTGGCGCGTCCTGACCACGGGCAAACCGGGCGCCGCACAGTGCCGCCGCCCACTGGAGAACTTCGCGTCTGGTGCCGGCAATCGCCGCGGCGGTGGTCATTCCGTTGAGATCCCGCTCACTTCTTCTTGTGAAAAATACCCTTCAGGTCGGGCCAGAATTCTCTCGCCAGGTTGGTTCCGGCGCTGACGCCCATGCCCGCGGTGCCCCATTCGAAGATGGACTCCGCGTTGCGAAACTCGCGCGGGCTCCACAGCGTGGCGATGGCCCAGCTTCCGTAAGCGTTGGCCGGCGTCGATAGCGCCACCGTGCGGCGGCCATCGGGCTTGCGCGCTGTCACCGTATCCGTCAGGATGGCGCCCGGAACCGTCGCCGTTAGAGCCTGCATGCTGAAAAGACGCTTGAGGATCGGCTTGTGGGGCGGTATGGACGGCGCGGCTTTCGCTGTCGCATCGGCGGGTTTGGCGTCCGGCGCCCCATCCTGCGCGCGGACCGCCACGGCCCCCGTCAGCAACAGCGCGCCAATCAACGGCAAAGCGGCCAGGTGCATCCTCGGCTTTCACTTCGCATCCGCCCAGGTGATGAGTCCGGGCAGGAAGGTCTTGGCCTCGTCGGGGTGGAAGGGCAAAACCCGCACCGTGTAACCGTGCAGACCGCTCCGCGTGCACGGCACCGCGGCCGCCTCGAAGATACAGAATCCTTCCGGGCTCTGCCCCGCCGGTTGCATGGGAATCGCCACGCCACCCGTGATTTCGCCGCCGGAGTCGAGCCGGCCCAGATAGAGTTCCACCGCGACTTCATCGGTGGGAATCGCCCCCAGCCGAATCCACGCCCGCACCTGGATTTGGCTGCCGACAGCCAGTTCCGTGGCCGCCAACGCGGCAATGCGCTCGACGCGGACCTGGGCCCAATTCGCCCGTATGCGCGAAATCCAGGCCGCCAGCGCCTTGGCGCGCGCCGATTTTTCCGCCGTCAACCGCTGGTATCTCTCGTGCGCCGTCACATAGGAGTCGGCGGCGTACTGCTTTACCACACGCTGCATGTTGAATAACGGACACAAGTGGGAGATGGAACCTTTCATGTTGGCGATCCAGCGCCGCGGCACGCCATCGGCCCCCCGATCGTAGAAAGCGGGAACGATATCGTGTTCCAGCAAGTCGTAGAGGGCGGCCGACTCCACCTGGTCCTGGTACTCGGCGTTGTCATAGCGCTCGCCGCGTCCGATCGCCCACCCGATAAACTGGTTCTCGGAAGCCGCGGCCCGCCAGGCTTCGTCCCACCAGCCATCCAGTGTACTCAGGTTGATGGCGCCATTGGCCAGCGCCTTCATGCCGCTGGTTCCACTGGCCTCAAGGGGCCGTAGCGGAGTGTTGAGCCATATGTCCGAGCCCTGCACCAGGTACCGCGCCACGCCCATATCGTAATCTTCCAGGAACACCAGCCGGCGGCGGAACTCTTTCTGCTGCGCCAGTCCGACGATCCGCTGGATCAACTCCTTGCCGGCATCGTCGCGAGGATGGGCTTTGCCGGCAAACAGAATCTGCACGGGACGCTCGGCATGGTTGAGGATGCGCCCCAGGCGCTCGATGTCCCGCAGCAGCAGAGTCGCCCGCTTGTAAGTGGCGAATCGGCGCGCGAAGCCGATGGTCAGCGCATCCGGGTCGAGCGCTTCGCCGGCTGCGTCGATCTCCGACTGGGGCGCGCCGCGGTGTTCGAGCTGCAACCGCAGATGGTGCCGCGCGAATGCCACCAAGCGCACCCGGCGGCGCTCGTGCGTTCGCCACAGTTCTTCGGCGGGAATGCCCCCCACCCGCTGCCAGACTTTCGCATCGGCGTGCTCCTCCCGCCACTTCGGCCCCAGATACCGGTCATACAGTTGATTCATTTCGAGAGAAATCCAGGAGCGAAAATGCACGCCGTTGGTGACGTGGCCGATGGGGACCTCATCCTCCGGTACCCCCGGCCAGATTGACTTCCACATCTTCCTGGAGACCTCTCCGTGCAGTTTGCTGACTCCGTTGCGGGAGGCCGCCATGCGCAGCGCCAGCACCGTCATGCAGAACTGTTCGGCGTCGTTGGCCGGATTCTGCCGGCCTAGCGCCAGGAAATCCCCGCGGCCGATCCCCAGCCGGTCGATGTAATCCCCGAAGTAACGGTCCATCAAGGAAGCCGGAAAGTAATCGTGGCCCGCCGGCACCGGTGTATGGCCCGTGAAGATCAGGCCCGCGGACGCCTCCTCCCACGCCTCATGAAAGGAGAGCCCATGTTTCTCTTTCAGCCTGTGCACCCGTTCCAGCCCAAGGAATGCCGAGTGCCCCTCGTTCATGTGGTACACCGTCGGCTCCAGTCCCAGCGCTTCCAGGGCGCGGTACCCGCCGATGCCAAGGAGGATCTCCTGTTTCAGCCGCATCTCGAGGTCCCCGCCGTAAAGCTGGTCGGTGATGACGCGGTCTTCCGGACGGTTGGCCGGAAGGTTGGAATCCAGCAGGAAGAGTGAGATGCGGCCGACTTGCGCTCTCCACACTTGTGCCGTCACCGAACGGCCGGGATACGCTACTTCCACCGTCACGGCACTTCCGTCGGCCCGGCGTTCGCGGGTGACGGGAAGGGTCTGAAAATCGTTATCTTCGTACGACTCCTGCTGCCATCCCGCGGCGTTGAGGTATTGACGAAAGTACCCTTGCTGGTAGAGCAGGCCGACGCCCACCAGCGGCACACCCAGATTGCTGGCCGACTTCAGATGATCGCCGGCCAGCACGCCGAGCCCGCCCGCAAATATGTTCAGGCACTCCGTCAATCCGAATTCGGCGGAGAAGTAAGCCACCAGCAACCCGTTCGTCTGAGCGTACGTGCGGCGATACCAGGTGGATTCCGCCGAGAGATAGGAAGCCATTTCCTTGACCAGGCGATCCAGTTGGGCAAGAAATGACTCGTCTTTAGCCGCGGCCTCCAGTTGCGCCTGGTCGATAGTCCCCAACATCAGCACCGGGTTGTGCCCGGTGGATTCCCAGAGGTCGCTATCCAGGCGGCGGAAGAGTTCAATGGTGTCGTGGTTCCACGCCCATCGCAGGTTGTAAGCCAGTTGACGGAGGCCTTCGAGCGCGGGTGGCAACGAAGGGATGACATTGAATACGTGGACGGGCTTCATAGTCTCATAGGATCTTCGTGCCGTACTGCTGCAGTGCCTTCTGGTTGAACTCGATGCCGAACCCCGGCGTGTTGTCCAGGTAAAGGACGCTCTTCTCGATGCGTGGTTTGCGATCGTAGATCTCGAACCAGAACGGGTCCCGGTCGGGGTTGGCGAACGATTCAAGAATGTAGCCGTTGGGAATGGAAGCCAGCAGGTGGCCATGCAGCACAGGTTCGTGGTGAGGCGCCATTTTGATATACGACATGCTGGCCATGTCTGCGACCTTGCGCCATTCCGTTATACCGGCGTGAGCGTTGCAGTCGAACTGCATCACGTCGATAGCGCCGGTCTCCATCAGCCGGCGGGCGCCCCAGCGCGTCAGTTCATGCTCCCCGGAAGCCAATGGGATGCGCGTGTTCAGCTTCACCTGCTTGAGGGGTTCCACATCGTCGTACCATTGCAGGGGCTCTTCCAGCCAGGTGATGTCCAGGTCGTACATCTTGTTCGAAGCTCTGATCGCGGTGGGCACATCCCAGCCCTGGTTGACGTCGAGCATGAGCTTGACCTGGGGTCCGACAGCTTCGCGAACGGCTTTGACACGATTGTAATCGTCCTCCACCGAATAGCCGCCGCTGATCCCCCCGACCTTGAGCTTGAGGGCATTGAAGCCCTGGTCCACGTAGCCACGAACCTCCTGGACCAGCTCCGGGATTCCCTTACCTTCCCGGTAGTAGCCGCCGGTGACGTACACCGGCACCGTGTCGCGATAGCCGCCGAGAAACTTGTAGACCGGGAGACCCGCGGTTTTGGCCATGATGTCGTAGATGGCGGCGTCAATCGGCGCCATTGCGGCGATCACACTGCCTTGGGCCCACCCTTTGGAGGACGGTTCCCGGCCGTACGTCACCGCGAACATCTTTTCCCAGATCTTCCCGACCATGAACGGGTCTTCGCCGATCAGCAGGTCGGCGAATCCTCTGCGGAGCACGTCCGCACCGCCTCCCGAACCTTCGCCATGTCCCGAGATGCCCGCATCGGTGTGTACGGTCACAATCAGCCGCGAGGCCTTTGGCTGATAGCCGCCGATCGGCGAATTGGACATCCAGAACCGCTCTTTCAGCGGCTTCTCGAGGTGGAGCGCTTCCACTTTGGTGATCTTCACGGGCTTGCTCGAACCACTCGGCCGATCCGCGGCTTGCGTATCCGCCAGAAGGGCCGCTGGGCTTCCCATCAGGGCAGTCTTCAGAACGTTGCGGCGTGTCATAACGACGCTAAGTTTACCACTGCGCGATAATGGCGTCGTGACGCAACGGTGGCGGCGTTGTTTCGAATGCCGCGCGTTGGCAGATGGTTACAGAGCCGCGACCGCGGGTGCGGCTGCCGGGGACCGAGCCTCTCCAGACCGGTCAGGCACCCCACCCGGGTGACGCATCTTGTTGGGGTGTGTGGAATTATTATTTGTGACGTTTTAAGCTCCTCTTTTTCAATTAGTTGCGACGGTGGATCGAGATTTTGTGACGCATCGGGAGGGCTTTTTTTGCAAGATGCGTCACACGGATGGTCAGGGAGCCCGATGATTCGGATGGCTGTGTGTAAGTGGCTGAAGTTCAATTGGATACGGCTGCCGACGAGGGCCGGCATGGGTCTGGGTTGGCACCCGGCCGCCAGCAAGACGGGGGCCAGGGGCCGGGGGCCGGGGGCCGGAAACAGCATGAACCTTGGCGGGCACCCGGCCGCCACTACGGCGGCCGACGCGACACGAAACGGGCGAGGCGGTGGTCTGGGTGGTTGTGGTTGGCCTCGGCTTCCACGTGATTGAAGATAGCGTGGAGGGCGCGGGAGGCAGGCAGCACGCGGTATGGGGCGAGGAATTCATAGAAGAACCACCCCCGGCAGGGACGGGAGCGGACGGAGAGGATGTAGAAACCTCCGGGGCGAGGGGGCATTGAGGCGAAAGAAGGCCTGGCCGTGGGAGGCGGTGAAGGGAATGCCCCGCTGGGCGATGGCAATGAGGGGCGCGAAGGGATTTCGCATTGGTTCCTTCTAATTCCGGTATAGCAGGCGAAAATCGGGCTGGCGGGTCTTAAACTGCCAGGTGATTGAAATGGTTGAGAAAATTTTAGGGGAAGATTTGTCAATGACTTATTTTGGGGGGGGCGGATTTGGGGTGTTTTTGGGGAGGGGAGGGGCGGGGCGGGG
>PMYB01000054.1 GCA_003170915.1 Bryobacterales bacterium
CGAAGTGCGAAAGTCAGGTTAACGTCGTCTGGGACAAGCCGATCCAGGACTTGACGAAGTTGCTGTACGAAGAGCGGAACGCGAATATTTCAGAGAAGTACAATCTGGAGTTTGCCGACACCATCGCGAGCACCTGACCGGAGGAATACTCCGGCACGGCGTTCGCGTCATCTTGATCGGCAGGCTCTCGCGCCATACTGGACCCGCGGCGTGGAGGCCGCGAGTACCCTGTCGGGTGCCATACGGCCAGGCCCACAGGGCCTTTTGCGTTTGACTGAGCATTAGAGCGTTACCTGCATCGGCGTGAGGTTGCGAACCTGGAACAGATGCGGACCTACCTTGTCGATAAGAATGACGCACCGAGCCAGCGACAGCCCCCCTTCAGAGAACCACGACACTATGGTCTCCGCCTTCTCCGTGAGACGTAGGGATCCGAGATCCAGTATGCGCCTCTGGTGGTTTGACGTGTCCTGAGACCACATGGTCAGCACTTCCGAGAAAGCGCCGGCAACCAGGTCCGGTATGGCGACGAAGTCCTCGAACGATTTGTCGCCTGGGTCGCTGGAGGTGTCGTTCATCGCGAATTCGCCAAGTTCGAAAGACACGTACAGCCCCATCATTCTCGAGGCGAAGTCCATGACATCGGTTAGGCGGTCATCATTCGCAACCATTTCATCCTGGTCCGTAATCCAAGTCAGGTGCTGGGAGGGCAGGCAGCAGGCAGAAACCAACAGGGTCGCGAAATGCACGGTCCTGGCCATTTTCTCGAACGCTTGGACTGTCCATTTCGCATGAAGGTCTACTGACCCCCGCCACGCCCCAAGGGTGTTGGTGGTCGTGCTGACGAATCTCAAGTCCTTGTGAACTAATACGATTACACATAGTCCCGACAACGTTTCGGCAGCCGTGAGAAATGGGACGAGGGCCTCTCTTCTTCGCCTATCACCGAGTCGTTTGAACGACATGCGCCGGCCGTCAGCGAGGAAGACCTTCCGCGTTCGGCGTTGGACGCCTGGATATGAGGGCGAATTGTCGGCGTCTGCCAGGATGAATGCGTAGGTGAGGTATTCGCTCTTTGGAGCGTTGCCGCCGTAATCAGAGCCCAGTAGTAAATGCGACCCGGGGAAAGGCCTCGGGCGGGCATTCCGCACTGCTGACTGGAAACCTATCACCCAGGGGAAAGCGCGCCGCACGGAGTCATAGAACGATGTCATGCGTATAACTGAGCCTGGATTTTAGCAGATCCAGCGACACAAAATGCTCCGGCGCGTGAGGTACAGCGAAACGGCTCGGGCCTTTCGGGAGTCAGCAACTAGGGAATCTATTTGGCATTGGCGAAGGTGCCACGGTCCCCAAAAACGGCAGGAAGATGAGCCTCCGACCAGGGCAGACTGTCGGAGAATTTCAGCACCGCAGTAGCGTCTTCCAGGACCGGACTTCGGGGGCACGTAAGGGGGGCACGTCCAGGGGGCGGGCGTTTGCACGGTCGGGGGGGTAGAAACACAAGAACCGCTATAGCGTTACCAGAGCCTCCGGCATCTCGTCCCATGTCCTGCCTTCCAACTCGCGCCCGGTCCTTTTCTTCTGCACGCCGCCCCACTGCTTAAAGAAGAACGCCACGCCAGCACTTACACACTGGTCTCGAATGTCCTTCACCCAGACGGGATCCACGGGCCGGGCACCGGGACCGGATTCGCCGCCCACAATCACCCAATCGATCCCGCGCAGCTTCAGTTTCTGCAACGGGCCAAGCAGAGGTTCCAGAGAGAGGAACTTGACGCATGAGCCAGTCCTCCGCAAGTGATCGATTCGGTCGAGATAATCCTCGTTCTCAACACTGACACCCATCCAGATTTGCGGCTCCCATTCCAATCGGGGGCTCAATTCCAGCAGCCGTTCCGATCGCTTCGTCAGCATCTGGTACTGGTGCCAGGGCGCACGCCGCATCACCGAGAAAACGTCCTTGATGTAGGAAAGCGGAACGTCCTCGTGGAACAGATCGCTCATCGAGTTGACAAAGATCCGTTTCGGGGATTTCCAGCGCAACGGTAACTCCAGCATTTGCGGCTGTAGGGTCACGTCAAAGCCGTTCCGGTAGTTGCTCTGCCCCATTGCCTGAAGCCTGATGGCAAGGCGCTCCGCATAACAGTGTTTGCAGCCGGGACTGATCTTCGAGCAGCCGGTCACCGGGTTCCACGTTGCGTCGGTCCACTCAATGTGCGAATTCGTCGCCATGTCACAGCCCCTGCTTCTTGCGATACTTGTCGAAGATGTCGTTCACTATGTGTGCCGCGGCCGGTTTTTGGGAAGCAAAGTATAAATAGTAGATCGTCGAGTTGCTTTTCGTCTTCATCGGCATCGGACTCGGCACGTACTTGAACCCTGCCTTCTTTTCCAGCCGTTGCCGGAACGCCTCCGCAAACTCTTCATTGGAAACCTTTTCCGGCTCGCCAAACAGGTCTCTATCCGTAGCATACCCCGCTTCCCTCCAGGACTCGTCGCCCCACAGGCGCGTAAGTTGATCCATCTTGCTCTGAATTGAATGGTCCGGGTTCCGGCGCATAGCGTTCCGGTTGATGTCCATGATCATGAGGTTCACAAAAACCTCAACCGACCGGGCCTTACCAGCCGCCTCGATCACCTGCCAGGTCAGATCGATATTGTATGGGTCCAGGAGACAGAGCGCCCGCCGGTAGTCACCATACGCTGCCCGCGGAAATACCTCTCGCAGCAGCACCGCGTTGCAATCCTCGCTGTAGATGAAAACATCCGCCCGGTCTCCGGCCAGCTCGCGCAATTGCTTCGCGCGGCGCGATTCCGTGTCGATGAAGTGGTACTCGTGAAATGGCGGAACGGTGTTCAGAGCGATGAGAGGGCTTCCCTCCACCAGCTCGCCGCTCGTTTTCGAGAAGTGATACCCCGGCCCGGCATAGGCATCGATGTAGATCCAGCGCAGGCTTCGGATGCGCGTGCGCCGTTGCGCTTCCATGATCGTGGCGTAGGCCGAGGCGTACTCCTTGATGATGGCCAGCTTGACCTCCGACCAAATGCCGATTTCGTCGTACTCGACGCCCACAACAAAACTCTAGCAGAATGTTTCGATTTCTGGTATAACGACTCTTGTGCAGGCCACTTGGCTCCGTAGTTGGCACCCGGACTTGTGCCACGGTCCCCAAACGGCGTTCTGGGAGATCGCTCCCGTGACGTCCCGATCCAGGAAACTACGCTCCAATCGGAGAGCCTGCGAAAATGTTCGTCGGGTTCCCGCGCCCTGGGCACCCGAGCGGGAAACCGGCTTCCCCAGAATGGTTAGGCACCACTGCGCGATAATGGCATCGTGACGCAACGTGCATTCGGCTGGACCAGCGTGCAAGTCCCTGTCATCGGACAAGGCACCTGGATGATCGAAGGCCCCCGCGACAGCGAGCGGCGCGCCGTGGAGGCCCTGCGCCTGGGCATGGATCTCGGCCTCACGCACATCGACACCGCGGAAATGTACGGCAACGGCCGCGCCGAGAAACTCACCGGCGAAGCTATCGCCGGGCGCCGCGACGAGGTCTTCCTGGTCAGCAAGGTCCTGCCCTCGAACGCCAGCTACGAGGGCACGCTGCGCGCTTGCGAGCGGAGCCTCGCCAGGCTTGGTACGGACCACCTCGACCTCTACCTGCTGCACTGGGAGGGCAGCTATCCGCTGGCCGACACCATGCGCGCCATGGAGCGCCTGATCGACCAGGGCCAGATCCGTTTCGCCGGAGTCAGCAACTTCGACGTCCCGCAAGTGAAAGCCGCCCAGGCCGCGCTGCGCCACCATAAGCTGGCTGCCAACCAGGTGCTCTACCACCTGCGCAACCGCGGCATCGAGCACAAGCTGATCCCCTACTGCCAGGAGCGCCAGATCGCGGTGGTGGCCTACTCGCCCTTCGGACACGAAGCGCTCCCGCGCCTGGATTCCCCCGCCGGCCGGGTTCTGACGGAAGTCGCGCAACGCAACGGACGCACCGTCCGCCAGGTCATCCTCAACTTCCTCACGCGCTTCCCGGACGTCTTTACGATTCCGAAAGCCAGCCAGCCCGAGCACACGCGCGAGAATGCCGGCGGCTCGGGCTGGACGCTTTCACCCGAAGAGATTGCCGCTCTCGACCGCGCTTTCCCCGCGCCCAATCGCGACGCCCCCCTGGGGATGCTCTAGCTTCCCCTTCCGTGGCGCAGACCCTCGGTCTGCCGTCTCCGCACTCTTGCGGAGACGTTTTGGCGACCCGGTTTGCCCAGGACCCGGTCGGCGAGTCGCGGCAACAAGGGGAGCAACGAGTCTTTCGTAAAGCCCGAACAGGTGCTCCGCCCGGTCGCGATCGCCTGTGAACGGGGCGGAGCGGTATAGCTTGTCTACCGCCGAGTCGAGCCCGCGATGGGCCTTCCGCAATTGCGGAGGCATGGCGTCGACATCGTACAGGTCGGCAAGCGTCGAGCTCGAAAACCGCGCGCGAGCGTCGAGGACTGCCTGGGCCAGCGAACGGATTCTTGCGCGCTGCAGATCGGTCGCCTCCGGCCAGGGGAATGTATTGTAGACGATCCCAATGGAGTACCGGTAATCGCTCTTGAGGCGTCCGCCGATTTGACGCAGCCATGCCATGTGCATCGAAGATGTCAGCACACCGAAGTGCCACAGGTCCGCATCGAGCAGGACGCGTACCAGGTTGCTCGGGATTGTAGGAGGTCTGAGCCAGCCGATAGGCACGTAATCACGCAGCTCGGAACTGACCTCCGGGATAACGAGGAAGGGCTTCTTCGGAATGACCATGACCTGAAAGCGGGCCGGCGTGCCCGCAAGCTGCAAGGTGGAGTGCCGGCGGCTCGCCGACCTGAACTTACGAACGGCGCCCATCCTCCGCATGACAGCAGGCATCGAGCGCAGTTCGCCCGGTGGTTTGCCATCCAGGATCAGAATCCATCTCTCCCCTCCATTGATGAACTCTTCCGATCCGACATACGGATGCAAATGCTTCCTGGCCTTTGGTTCCTTCGCCAGAAACTCCGCTCGCTCCGCGGCATCGAAAATGTACTGTCCATCGTCGATCGGCTGACATCCTGTCAGAAGCTGTGGAGCGTCGCACAACGGGCGGCGGGCCTCTTCGACGACGAGGTGCCGGTTCACGACCTTGCCGGCGTCGAACAGGTAGGGCGTGAGCGCTTGATGCTTGCTTTCGGTCGGCTGGCCGTGAATGTCGTTGTAGCTAAACAGCCTCTTCACCGGCGGCTCCATGTCGCGGCGGCAAAGTCCCATAACGACGACGTGGACGTGTGCCATGCCCCGCGCATCGCTGCCCCACGCGAAGGTGCGATGAGCGAAGCTGATTTCGAGGCCGCAGCGGTCGAAGAGAAGAGGCCAGAGCTGCGCCACCTGCTCGCCTTGCGTGATGGAGTTCGTGGCCACGAATCCGACGCGCGCCCGGGATTCGCGCAGATAGGCGCCCGCCGTTATGAACCACGCCGTAACGTAGTCGAGCGTTCCGCCGCTACCGCCGAGATGGGCCACGCGGCGCACTTGCTCCCTCTGTTTCGGGCTTTGGTACTTAGCGCCTCCGAATGGCGGATTCCCGAGAACATACGAGCAGGCGCTTGGGGCGATCAGGCTTGCCCAGTCCACCTCCAGCGCGTCGGCTTCCCATATGTGCGGCGACTTCTTGAGAGGGATGCGGACATAGCTCTCGCCAAATTCCAGCGACAGCTTGTTGTTCATAATGTGGTCCATCATCCAGAGGGCCACCTCCGCGATGCGCGCCGGGAACTCGCCCAGTTCGATGCCATAGAACTGGTCGACATCGATCCGGCACATCTGGGACACATCCAGAGCCAACTGGTTGTCCTTGCGCAGGGCTTTCAGTACGTCGATTTCGAGAAGCCGCAGTTCGCGGTAGGAAATAATCAGGAAGTTTCCGCAGCCGCAGGCCGGGTCGAAAAATCGAAGTTCGGAGAGTTCCTCGCGAAACGCCTCAAGCGCCTTGCGCCGGCCGCTATCGCGCCTTTCGGCGAGACGCTTGAACTCGGCGCGAAGATCGTCCAGAAAGAGCGGCTCGATGACCTTCAGGATGTTCTTTTCGGTGGTGTAGTGCGCCCCTTGCGAACGGCGCCCCACCGGGTTCATGACGGATTGGAAGAGCGATCCGAAAATGGCCGGCGAGATGGCGTCCCAACTGAATTCGCACACGTCGATCAGCAGGTGGCGCATGCTGGAGTCGAAAGACGGCAACGGCAGGCGTTCCTGAAAGAGATCCCCATTGACGTAAGGGAACTGCGCCAGGTCCTCATCGAGGTTGCTCTGGCGGTGTTTGACGGGCGTGTTCAGAACCTCGAACAACTGGCTGATCCACAGCCCGGTATCGCTGCCGTCCTGGTTCGTACGCTCGGCGATCAGGGTGGAGAAGATGTCTCTGGGTTCGAAAATGCCGGTATCGTCCGCAAACAGGCAGAACACCAGACGCACCAGAAAGCGCTCCAGATTGTGCCCTTCATAGCCGGAGGCTTTCAGGGCGTCATGGAGCTTGCCCATCATCTCGGACGCCTGGATATTCACCGGGTCCTGGTCGCGGAACGTGCGCTTCTGCACGCCCAGAATGAAGCTGAATTGCTCTACAAGCCCGGGCAGTTCGCCAAGGGGAAACCGGACTCTGGTGTCATCCTCGAGGTCGTATAGCTCGAAGGTCTGGAAATCGCTCACCAGCAGGTAGCGGGGAAGCTCGTGTTCCTTCAGGCCCGGGAAGTACTCAAGGGCCTGCTCCTTGGCGCGGACCAAGTCCCGGCCGGCGCTCTTTTGTTCGACGAGGAGCACGCCTTTCCAGAACAGGTCGATAAACCCGCGCGCGTTGCCGAGACGCTTGACCGGCTCCTCGAAGCTGGCTACGCGGCGGCGTGTAACCCCGAAAACTTCGAAGAACTCGTTGTAAAAGGTCTGGCTCTCGCCCCTTTCATAATGGGCGTTCCTCCATTCATCGGCGAAACGGGCGGCGCGAGCCTTTATCTCATTCCAGCTAAGGCGCATAGGGCTGTTTCAGAGTTCCTACTGTATCCGATCCGACCCCTCCGTGCCAGTCGCGCTAACTGCGCGTCCGTGGTATTGGCTGCCGCCGCCTCACACCACGTACGGTTTGCGGTAGGGCTGCCGCGTGATCAGCTTGTCGGCCTCCGCGTCGCCGGTGAAGCGCGGGCCCGGCCCCAGATTGAGCTTGTGCCCGGTGCGGTAACTGACGTTGGCCAGGTGGCACAGGCCGGCGCTGAAGTGCGCGTTGGAAATCGGGTCGTGCAAATCCTTGACGTTCCGTGAGCGGCAGGCCGCCAGGAAGTTTTCCATGTGCAGGCTCGTGCCGTCGCTTCCCGGACCGCGCTCGGGCCGCTCTTCCATGACCAGTTCGCTGCTCTCGCCCTTGTACGCCTGGAACCCCATGTCATCCATCGACGCCCAGCCCTCGTTTCCGTAAAAAAGATTGCCGATGGTGACGTTGTTGGGAGTGCTGGCGGGGTTGGCGTTGCCGGCGGCGGGAGGCCCGGCAGGGGTTCCTGCGCGACCACCGCGACCACCACCCCGGCGCACCGGCGTGCCCTCGCCGCCGGTCAGGATGCCGCGCACCTCGAACACGATCTCGCGCCCCCCGTAATCGTAGCTGGCGAGCAGCGTGTTGGGCGTCTCCTGATCGTCGTCATACACGTACTTGCCGCCACTGGCGAACGCGCTCTTGGGCCACTCCGGGTCGCCCAGTGCCCACCGGCAGAGCCCGATCTCGTGCACGCCCTGATTGCCGATATCGCCGTTGCCGGTGTCCCAGAACCAGTGCCAGTTGTACTTGAATCGTAATTCGTTGAACGGACGCAGGGGCGCGGGGCCCAGGAACAAATCCCAGTTCACGCCCGGCGGCACCGGGCTGTCCTCCTTGTGTCCGATCGACTGGCGGCGCTTGAAGCACAGCCCCTTGGCCATGTAGATCTTACCGATGAGGCCGCCCTGCATTGCCTGCATTGCCCTGATCTTGAACGGCATGCTGCGGTGCTGCGATCCGATCTGCACCATGCGCTTGGTTTCATTGGCCACCTGCACCATCCGCAGGCCTTCATAGATGTTGTAGCAGGCCGGCTTCTCGCTGTAAACGTCCTTGCCCGCCTTACACGCCCATATCGTTGCCAGTGCGTGCCAGTGGTTGGGCGTCGCAATTGAGACGGCGTCGATGCCGGGGTCGGCGAACGCCTCACGCATATCCTCGAATTCCTTGGCTTTCTCGCCGCTGGCGATTTTCTGGAGGGTCGCCTGGGCCCGCTCCCGGGCAGCCTGGTCGATGTCGCAGAGCCCGGCCACTCGCGCGTCGGGCAGCCGCGGGTATGCATTCAAGTGATTCGTACCCCGGCCGCCGAGTCCGATGATGGCCACGTTGATTTTGTCGTTGGCGCCCCAAACGCGCGTTGCGGCGGCGGCCGTCACCGCGCCGAGAAAGAACCTGCGGGAAGTCGGATTGGACATAGCCATTCTCCTTACCGGAGCCGATTATATCAAAGGGCCGGAGATCTATCGCGCTTGTCTCATTATGTTCAACCCGTGCTAATCCCCCCCGCGGCCCCGTCCCTTTTTCCCTGGCTTCTGTTCCGGATTCTCTCCCGCAAACGTCAGCGTCACATCGGCGGTGTGCTCCCGGTCGTTGATCTTGAAGTCGGATTTGGTCTTTCCCAGGTTCTCGAAAAGGCCTTCCTCCCGCACCCGGGTCAGGAATAATTCCGGATAATCCGCGTTGAACGGCTTGCCTTCTTTCATGGTCCAGATCCGCTTGATCTCGAACTCGCCGTTCAGGTCCAGCCCCACAATGTTCAGCTTGCCCATGGTGAACTGCGGCCCCGCATCGATGTGCACCGCCACATCCACGGCCTTCTTCTCGTTGTCGATTTTGCGGTCCATCGTGACCTTCGCTTCCAGGTATCCGGCGTGCCGCATGGCCACGCGGATGCGCTCCAGCCCCTGGCTCACGCGGTCGAAATTGGCGACGTCGCCGGTCTTGAAGTCGCCGGCCTTCAGCAACACAGCCGGCTCGAGCGGGCTGGGTCCTTCGATGTTGACCTTCCCCAGCTCGTAGCTCTGCCCTTCGTCCACCGTGACCGTCACGTGCAGCCCCTGGACGTCCTTGGCCGGCTCCGTGCGAATCTCCGGGAACGATACGCGCACCCGGCCGCGCATCTCATACAACGGCCGTATGGCGTTGTTCAGCACCTCGCGGAATCGGTCCTCGGTGTACGGCGAGCCGATCGCCACCCCAGCGATGGCCTCTCGCAGCACGTTCTGCGGAATCACGTGGTTCCCCTGAAACGTCACCTGCGCCACCGCCGGCAGGTTGCGCGCCGGCCGGAACACGATCGCAAACTCTCCCGGCGCCGACGCCGTCACGCTGCCGGCAACTTTCTCCGGCACGCCCTTCGACGCCAGGAACTCCTGAATCCATTTCACGTACCGTTCGAGCACCGGTTGAGTCGCGGGCATCTTCGCCATCGAAAACAGCGGGTCCTTGGCTCCCAGCGCGGCCTCTAGATCCTTCTGCGAGACTCTCAGCTCTTCAAAAATCACCGGGTAGACCTGCTCCACCTCGGTCACCTGAAAGGTGGCGGCATAGCCTTTTCCCTGCGTCGCCGCCACGAACTTGTAGCCCACGGTTTCGAACGCGCCGCAGGCCACCAGCTTGTCGCGCGCCGCTTCGAATTCGGGCTTGCCGGCCAACTGTCCGACCCTGAGCCCCGTGACCGCCAGCACCTGCTCCCGCGTATAGGTATGAATGCCCTCTACCGACAGGCTCTGGATGGGCCACTTGGCGGGCGCCGGTGCGGCTCTCTTCTGGGCCGGAGGACGCGTCTGCTTGGACTGCGCGAATCCACACCCGGACACCAGCATCAGAAGAATCAGCAGCTTCTCCATATCTTTGATGGTAGACGCACCGGCTTCCGTGCTGGTGACGTATGTAGAATGAAAAATGTGCCCTACGATCTGATCGTTATCGGGAGTGGCCCCGGCGGCTACTCCGCGGCCATTCGCGCCGGCCAGTACGGTCTCAAGACGGCGCTCGTCGAAAAACAGGCTCGGCTCGGCGGCACCTGCCTCCTGGTGGGCTGCATCCCCACCAAGGCCCTGCTCCACACTGCCGATGTCTGGCAGCGCTTCGTCCACTCGGATCAAGAAGGCATCTACTGCGAAAACCCCCGCCTCGACTACCCCAAAGTGAAGGAGCGCAAGGACGGCATCGTCAACAAGCACTCGAATGGCGTCGCCATGCTGCTCAAACGCGCCAAAGTCGAGCGCATCGCCGGCTATGCCACGCTTCAGGGCAATGGCAAAGTGGAAGTCAAGTCGGATTCCGGCGTCCAGACGCTCGAGGCCAGCAACATCATCATCGCCACCGGTTCGGAGGCCCGCATGCTCCCCGGCCTCGAGCCCGACCCCGATTTCATCCTCACCAATATCGAGATCCTCAACCTCGCCGCCGTTCCCAAGAGCCTGATCGTCATCGGCGCCGGCGCCGTGGGCGTCGAGTTCGCCTCCATCTTCCACCGCTTCGGCGCCCAGGTCACCCTCATCGAGATGCTGCCTCGCATCGTCCCGGTGGAGGACGAGGATATCTCCAAGGAACTCGAGCGCGTCTTCCGCAAACGGACAATGCGCGTCGAAACCGGCGCGCGCGCCGAGAACATTCGGAAAACCGGCCAAAGCGTAAGCCTCACGCTCACCACCAAGGACGGTAAGCAGGAACAGCTCGAAGCCGAAAAGCTGCTGGTGGCGGTGGGCCGCAAGCCCAACACCGAAAACATCGGGCTCGATCATACCAAGGTGGAGCTCGATCGCGGCTTCATCAAGGTCGGCCCTTACCAGCAGACCGCCGAGCCGGGCGTCTACGCCATCGGCGACGTCGTGGCGGGCACTCCTCAACTGGCGCATGTCGCCACCATGGAAGGCATGGTCGCGGTGGCGCACATGGCCGGCAAGCCCGCCATCCCCATCAATAAGAACCGCATCCCCGGCTGCACCTACACCGAGCCGGGAATTGGCAGCGTGGGGTTGACCGAGGCGCAGGCGCGCGCGCAAGACTACAAGGTGAAGGTCGGACGGTTCCCCTTCGCGGGCAACAGCCGCGCCACCATCCTGGGCCATCACGAAGGTTTCGTCAAAGTGGTTTCCGACGAGCGCTACGGCGAGATTCTCGGCGTCCACATCATCGGGCCGGAGGGATTTGAGCTTGTCGCCGAGGCGGTCGCCGCCATGGAAGCGGAAGCNNGGGCGCACGGATTACGGCCAGGCCCTGGAGCTGCAACGGCAGCTCGCCGCCGAGCGCCAGCAGGGCCTCATCCCCGACCAGCTCCTGCTGCTCGAGCACCCGCACGTCATCACGATGGGCCGTAACGGCCACGCCGCCAACCTGCTCGCCAGTGCAGAAGTCCTGAGCCGCGCGGGCATCGCTTTCTACCCCACTGATCGCGGCGGCGACGTCACATATCACGGCCCCGGCCAGCTTGTCGGCTACCCGATTGTCGACCTGCGCGAGTGGAAGCGCGACGTGGGCGCTTATGTGCGCGCCGTCGAGCAGGCGATCATCGACACGCTGGCCGATTACGGCATTTCCGCCGGCCGCATTCCCAAACTGACCGGCGTATGGGTGGACGATCGCAAAATCGCCGCCATCGGCGTTCACATCAGCCGCTGGGTGACTTCCCACGGTTTCGCTTTGAA
Source organism: Bryobacterales bacterium (assembly GCA_003170915.1). GTDB lineage: Bacteria > Acidobacteriota > Terriglobia > Bryobacterales > Bryobacteraceae > Fen-178. Next base: position 11,741 of record PMYB01000054.1, read on the forward strand.
CGTCTCCACCGATCTGAGCTATTTCCAGTACATCGTTCCCTGCGGATTAACCAAGCCCGTCACCTCCATGGCCGCACTCGGCGTACCCGCCGGCTTGCATGAGGTTGGGCAAACCCTGGCCGCGCATTTCGGCCGCGTCTTCGATTGCGAGATGGGAGAACTGATCCATGACTGACGTAGTGATGCCCCAGATGGGCGAAAGCATTGTAGAAGGCACGTTGACCAAGTGGCTCAAGAAGCCCGGCGACCGCGTCGAGCGCGATGAGCCTCTATTCGAGATTTCCACCGACAAGGTGGACACCGAGATCCCCTCGCCCGCCGCCGGCGTCGTCTCCGAGATCCTGGTCGAAGAAGGCAAAACCGTAGGCATCGACACCGTAGTAGCCCGCATCGAAGAAAGCAGTGCAGTAGCGCCGGCGGTCTTGCCGCCGGTGTCTTCCCCCGAGCCACCGGTGTCCTCCCCACCACCACCCGCACCCGAGCCCCCACCCGCCGAGCCCTCCGGCTCGCTCTCCCCGCTAGTCCGCAAACTGGCTCGCGAGCACAACATCGATCTCAGCCAGGTGAAAGGCACCGGCGCCGGCGGCCGCATCACCAAGCAGGACGTGGAAACCCACCTCGCGCCCGCCGCGGCGCCACCACCTCCCGCCGGTGCGCCCCAGCCCCGGACGCGCATCGAGCCTCTGAGCCCCATGCGGATCAAGATCGCCGAGCATATGGTTCTTTCCAAGCGGACCTCGGCGCACGTCACCACTATCCACCGCGTCGACATGACCAAGGTGGTCAAAATGCGCGAGCGCTACAAAGCCGAGTTCCAGGCCAGCTATGGCTTCTCGCTCACCTACCTGCCGTTCCTCACGCGCGCGGCCGCCGTGGCGCTGCGCCACTTCCCCCTGCTCAACGCCTCGCTCGACGGCAGCAACATCGTCTACCACAACGACATCGACATCGGAATCGCGGTGGCGCTGGAAAACGGCCTGATCGTCCCGGTGATCCGCGGCGCCGACGAGAAGAACGTGGCCGGCTTGCAGCGCGCCATTGTCGATCTCGCCACCCGCGCGCGCACCCGCCAGCTCAAGCCCGGCGAGGTGCAGGGCGGCACCTTCTCCATCACCAATTTCGGCAGTTACGGCAGCCTGGTAGGCACCCCCATCATCAATCAGCCGCAAGTGGCCATCATGGGCGTAGGCATGGTTGAGAAAACCCCGGTGGTGATTGACGACGCCATTGCCATCCGCTCCATCTGTCTGCTTTCTCTGAGCTTCGACCACCGCCTGATCGACGGCGCCCTAGCCGACCAGTTCATGAGCAAAGTGAAGCAGGTGCTCGAAGACTGGTCCGAAGAAGTGCTGTAATCGCTCCCGCGCGGCACTCTTTACTGCGAGTCACAGCCCAGGGAGAAGCGCAAGGCCGAGCAAATCTCGCTCATCCGCCGCGGACTAAGCCGTGCCACTCGATTACCCAGGCGCCCCTGCGACACGGTAACCGCGTTATGGAGATTGACTGCGCAGCGGCCCTTCATGCCATCTTCCTCGTCGAGCGGGAATTCAGACGGCACTCCGCGGATGGTGGACGTGATCGGCGCTACGGTGACGGTTGATAGATAGCCGATGGCGCTGTCCCGTGTGAGCACTACAACCGGCCTCCGTTTATCGGGAGGAGCAAACTGGTAGAGACGAACGTCTCCTCTGGCTATTCCGCCGGCCAAACTGCCTCCGATTCCCATGCGGACAGTTCATGGTCTTCTCGAGGCGCCGTTTCGTAGCCCTTGCGGTCGCGCTCCTCCAGTTCCCCGATCTCCAGCCTTTTCAAATGCTCGCGGAGGGCGTCGCGAATCAGCGCCGACCGGTTCAGCTTGGTCCGACGCGTGGCCCGGTCCGTCGCTCGCAACAGCTTCGCATCAAGCACAACCTGGATCGTTTCCATATGTGGACTCTACTCCACAGTATACTCCACATCCACAACACTAGGGCCACCCCGCACAACCGCGACACCTTCCGCAGCCGGTTACTGACATCAGGCCGCGGACAATCTCGCAACGTGGAGCGACTTCCGGCTTTTTTCCGCGTGCCAGAGGTCGTACTGAAGCTGCTGGTTAAGCCAGCTTTCAGCGCTGGTATTGAAGGCCATCGAGAGACGAACCGCCATCTCCGGGCTGATGCCTGTACGCCCATTAAGAATGCTGGACAGCGCCTTCCGGCTCACGCCGAGCGACCGCGCGGCGTCCGTGACGGTCAGGTTCAAGGGTTCCAGGCACAGTTGCCGGAGCACCTCGCCGGGGTGCGGCGGATTATGCATCTTCATGGTCACCTCATTGGTAATCCTCGTAGTCCACGCGATCCACGTCCTTCCCGGCACAAGTGAACGTTACGCGCCAGTTGCCGCTCACCCTCACGGCCCACGTGCCCTTTCGGGAGCCGCGGAGTTCATGGAGATCCAAACCGGGCAAGTTCATATCGCGCGCGCTGGTTGAGACGTTCAGACGGCCGAGGATGAGGCGGAGCCGGTCAGCGTGTTTCGCTTGAATTCCCGACTTGGTCCCGGTGGCAAAAAACCGTTCGACTCCCTTGTGCCGAAACCCCTTGATCGCCCCGCCTACAAGTGTAACCTATATGGTTACAGGCTGCAACGGGCCGCGCGGTGCGGCGGGCGGCGCCGGAGCATTGCGCCAAGACACCACCTGAACAGCCGCGACGCAGGTCTCCGCGCGGGCCACGAGGACGGTTAGAGTGTTTGCCAAGGAGGAAATGAGCCCGGCTGAACTTCCGCTCTGGGGGAAACTGGCCCGTAACGTCCGTATCGGACCAGTTTCCGAGTCGCGCGTCATACGCCCAGAGACCAAGGCGCTACATGAGGTTCAGCATGCCTCATCCGATTTAGCAGCAATTATAGGTAATAGGCTTCGCAGCAATGATCAAGCGATCCAATCTCTACGAAAACAGGGCCGACATCGTTTGGTAATGGCTGTTCCGGTCTCCACGCAATCCGCCATTCCTTCTGATACTCATGGCGAAAGTGTTTGGTCATATCCACCAAGCGCGGTTCGGGACTTGGATGTGCTGGGTCTTGGTAATACACGCTGCCATGAGCAACCTTAGTCATGCCAGCCTTCGCGGCAAAGCCCTGTACAAGCGGGAGGCCAAACTGCTGTAGATCTTTGACGACGAGACACGCGTCTGCGTCGAATTCGTCGAATAGTCTCGGGTCGAGAATGGCGGATGCGCAAAAAACGTAAAAGTCATCACAATGACGCGTGTGCCGAAGCGGGCCGGTGAGTTCAGGTATTTCTCGGTACTCGTCCCCAATTTTGATGGAGAGCCGTGTACCGGCGGGGAAGAAGATTTCGGAAGCCAGCTCGTTATCTTGAAGCGCGTGGTTCAAAGAAGGATCATTGTAGCTGGAAGCTGGCGAAATCCTGAAGCGACCTTTTGCGAGCATCTCTTCCACATAAGGTCGCTTGCTGAACTTGACGATGTAAGAACCAAGCTCAGGCAGGGCAACCTCCGCGAAGAGTTTCTGGGCCGAGAGCAGCTTTGGCCGGGGGCGATCAAGCACCAGTCGCTCAAGTTCGATCGCCCTATCCATCAAAGACCTGGCACTGAACTCCTCCTCCGTCCAACAGAGGCGCTTCGCCCAATACGGGATGGTGGTGTGTCTTATGACGGAAGGCTTGCCGGTACCATCGAACTCAATCATGTTTTGGACGAGCGATACGTAACGATCTGAAAGTTGTTCTTCAGTCAGATGGGAGTAGGCTTTCTTAGCCCGATACTCCTCTCGCCATTCTGTATTGGTTAGCACGCACTTTAATTATCGCTGAGCGCCGCACGTTTCGGTTCGGAGCGGATCGTCGGCAACCCGGACGTGAACGCCCGGTACGGTCACTTCCCAGTAGCGCGTAATCTGCGCACGATCCACGGACAGTTCGACGAAATCCGGAACGCGAAGCTATTGAGCACCACGTTCAACGGCGCCGCAGTGCAAGAATGAAACGATGATGAGTGCCCTTGAGCCGTTTGTTCCCCTGGCCCAATCAATGCGCCGCAGGGGCTGCGAGGCCATGCGTGGGGCCGTCATCGGCTCCGTGCCGCACTTGGTCGTAGACGACCATCGGTGGATGTTGCCGGCGATCTGGACTGCTAATCTGAACACATCCCACCGATTGCACCCGCTGGTCCTCTTGGACCTGCATGCTGAACTGTCGTCGTGGGAAGATAACTCACTGGAACATCATCAGTTGCTCACCGCAGAGAGCATCGATGACGTGCTCGCCTGTTGTGAAATACCAGGGCGCCCGCGGTCAACTCGGACGGTCCACAAGGGAAACTGGCTCGCCGCCGCGATGAGGCTCGGATGGGTAGCGCCTGTCGTCACGATTGGCTTGGAAGGTCCAGATGCCAAGACCAATCCTCCCGGCATCCTGGAGTGCGGCCGTATTGACTCGAACCTCTTTCACAAACGCGCGCGCTGGATGGAACGCCGGCACCAAGTTCACCACGATGCGATCGGCTGGCACGTTACGGACGATGCCGTTGGTTTTTCAGAGCCCCCGGACAACATCTATATGACGGTGGATCTTGACGCTTTTGCCGAAGGGGGCGACGACGGCGAGGGCATGAAGCGGCGCGGTGAAAGGGACCTCATTCGCAGTCTGGCTGAACCGTATGCGTCCGGGCTCGCGAAGGGGAGTTCGTTTCGGGATACGTATCGCCAGTGGCTCAACAAGTCCTCGTTCGTTCTCGTCGCCATGGAGTCGGAGATTTTCGTCGGATGGGGCAACCCCAGACAGCGCGAGCGGGCGGAAAGCCTTCTTGAGTCCTTCTGGAAGATCCTCTACAGTTCGGTTCCAGACCTGATCGACCTGGCCGGCTGACACTTCAAGAGTCGCTCTGTCACAGACGGCTGGCGGATTGTCGGACACTCGGAAACCGGCCCCAAACGGCTCTCGGAAAAATAGATCCCGCATGGTCCCCAGTGACTTACCGGCCCCCGCCGCGACAACACCCCATCGTACTGGCAATCCCCCCTCACCCCACCCCCACC
>PMYB01000005.1 GCA_003170915.1 Bryobacterales bacterium
ATGGCCACACTGCTCAAGACGAGTCGCACCCAGGTTGACCGCCTGTTAGATGCCAAGAACGACATAACGCTGTCGAGCCTCGAGCGGGCTGCGGCCATGGTTGGCCGGCGAGTGACGATTCAACTTGTATAGCAACGACAAGCGAGGGCGTGTGCGCTCCGGGTGCGATGGCGACTTGTGAGTACCTATGCGGTCTTCTTCCCTTTGTCCGAGCGGGCGACGATCCATCCGGAACGCCAGTATTCGGTGTGCGGACTTCGCATTCTCTGACGGCGCATTCTGGACGGATCGTCCTCGCGATACCTCAGATTGCGACGACAGCGACTTCGCGGCCAGAAGCCCTGACGAGCCGTTCCATGTCGCCTGGGTCGCCTGTGAGAATCGTAGCTTTTTGCCGAAGGGCTGTCGTCACCACAACGGCGTCAACGACATCCGACGTTTTGGTTATGCCCAACAGTCGCCCGGCTTCGTGCGCCTCGGTCTCGCCGAGAGGAACGACCACGCACCCAGTCAAGAAGCGCCGGAGTTGTGCCTGTTGTGGGGACCGGCTGACCTGGGCGACCACCGGCGCGGGAACCAATGGAACAACGCCAAGTTCCAAACGGGCCTTGTGTTCAGCCCATGCTCGCCGCTCGTTTCTATCGGCGGCCACGAGAACGGCGGCGTCATAGACGACGGCGCTCATGCCGAACGCCGGACCGTTCGCGATGTTCGGAGCTGAGCGCGCACGCTGCGGCGAGCTTCATTCATCTCTTCTGTCGTGAGACGTCCGTGCTGCTCTTCCCACAGCGCGACCGCCGCCAAACCAGCCCGCCGCTGCAGTGCTTGGCGCGCCGCATCGGTCATCCAGGCAGAGACGCTCACACCGTCGCGGGCGGCCGCCGCGAGGACGTTTTCGTGAATGTCGGGGTCTATCGTGATGGCAAGCTTCGGTGATGGGTTTCCGCGCGGCATACAAAGTATCCTACTACAATAGGATACCACGCGGAGGTCGCACCGAAACCTGGCCGCCGCTTATCGGCGGCTCTAGGTGGCGCGATAAGTTGCTCCGAGCGTATCACGCGCCACTCGGAGAAAGGACGACTTCGGAGCTCTTCGACGTATCGGTAACCAGAAACGCGCCTGGGCGGCGACGTCCGTGGGCCACCGCAGTGATTTCCACGCCAGCGTCGCCGCCCGCCCTCACATCTCCTTGCGTTCCACCTTTTCCAGGTGCGCGTCCGGCGTCATCGGCGAACCGTGAACCCAGAAGTCCTCCACATTGAGCAGCACGAAGACCGGAACCCCGGCTGCCTTTTGCGCCTTGACATGCTGGAAATCCGCCGCCTTTACAGAGTCCAGCACGAATGCCGGACGGCGGTCTTCCTTCAGGAATCCCACTTCCACGTTGTGCAATTCGATGCCCCTGGCATGGCGGATGAAGAAGCCATAAGCCGGCAGCATGCCGAACATGGAGGGCTCGGGATACTCCTTTTCCCGCTCCGGTGTGGCGTAGGGCGCGCGCGGCGGAACCCCGCCGGTGGCCCGGAAGAAGAAAGTATTCACCAGGTCTGCCGGCTGCTTCGCCACTTGATCCAGCGTCAGACCGCCCCGATACACGACGCGGATATCGCTCAGCTTCACGTCTTCGATATCGTGCCCCGGAATGCCGCTGAGAATCGAACCGTACCGCGGATCGGCATCGTACGCCACCACGTTGCTGATATTGACCCGGCGGATCGACCCCACCGGCGTCCCTTCGGGCGCCCGCATACGGTTGCCCAGCCGCAGGAAGATCGGCGCGTTGGAAACCTCCCGCATCGTGATGTTCGTGATCGCGATGTCTTCGATATGCGCCCCGTCCACGCTCTCCAGCGCCAGGCCGCGGGAACGGTCGAAAACCACGTTGGAAATCGCGATATTGCGGAAATCGCCTTCCGACTCCGTGCCGATCTTGATGCGCCCGGTGGGTCCGTCGCGGTCGGGTGCCTGCTTGACGGTCCGCTGATACGTGCCGTCCACCAGCGACCCCACGTCGAATCCGCTGACCAGGCTGTTGGCGATGGTGACGTTCTCCGTGGCGCGTGCGAATCCCAGCGCGTGCGTCCCTTTCAGGACGATGGCGTCATCATTGGGTGCGTTGACGCTGCTGTTGGACACCCGCACGTTGCGGCACGAGTCCAGGTCGATGCCGTCGCGGTTCGTGTCGATGAGGACATTGTCGATCGTCAGATTGTCCACCCCGGTGGCCAGGATTCCAAAGTGGCCGCCGTGCAGAATCGAAAAATCGCGCAGCCTCACCCTGCGGCACAGCTTCAGGGCGATGGCTTTGTCGCCGCCGCCGCCGCCGCGCTCCCTGCCGAGCGCCTTGCCGGTGATCAGACCGCCTCCCACAATGGAAACATTCTCGAGCCCATCGCCCCAGATCAGGCTGTTGTGCCAGTGGCTGTGGCCGAAGTCCTGGAACTTGTCCCACTGGTTTGGCTCGGCGGCATCGTAGGCGGCAACATCGGGCGATGCTTCGAGGACGGACCCATGCTCNNTCCTGAAACTTGTCCCACTGGTTGGGCTCGGCCGCGTCGTAGGCGGCCGGGTCGGCCGACGCTTCCAGCGTCGTGCCGTGCTCCAACTGCAAGGTGAGATTGCTGCGCAGGCGAATCGAACCCGTCACGTAGGTGCCCGCCGGGAAATACACCGTCCCGCCGCCCGCCGCCGCCGCGGCATCGATCGCCCGGTTGATGGCGTCCCGATCGGGAGTCTTGCCGTCTCCCTTCGCGCCGAACGCCTTCACGTCGAAGACCCCGGCGCGCAGTGACTCCGCCAGCAGCCACGGCGCGAGCGCCAGTACCGCCCAGCATGTTGCGCGGCCCTTGGTCATTCCGCCTCCTTACTCGATGCCATTGGACCACAAGTTATAATGTGAACGCCATGAGTCCGACTCCGCCGATATCCGTCGCCCTGAACGATTTGCTGCG
>PMYB01000149.1:0-293 GCA_003170915.1 Bryobacterales bacterium
GAGCATCCATGCACGTGTGCGATGGGCAACTTGTACCGGTTCGTCGAGCCAGTTGTGCTGTTCTTGCTCAAGAAGAAGGGGCGATCGTATGGATACGAGCTTGCGGCGGAACTGCGGGAACACGCGTTAACTGATGCCTCCATCGAAGCCGCTGCCCTCTACAAGACCTTAAGGCAACTGGAGCAAAACGACTGCGTCACTTCCGAGTGGGATGTCACCGGCAAAGGGCCGGCGAGAAGAGTCTATTGCCTCACATCCCGCGGCGAAGAGCACCTCGCGGAGTGGATCACCGT
>PMYB01000149.1:390-15716 GCA_003170915.1 Bryobacterales bacterium
CCAAACGCTGCTATGCTGCCTGTGTCGGCTAAGGAGACTCGCACGTGAAGATCGCTATACCAACGAACGATGGAATTAACCTTTCCGCCCACTTCGGACGCTGCCGCCAGTTCCTCATCTTCGAAGCCCGGAATGGCGAGGTGAAACTCATCGAGACCCGCATGAATGCAGGTTGTCACGGACACGGATCGAGCGACGGCGCCGTGGAAGCGCTCAAGGCGGGTGGAATAACGGTAGTTCTTGTCGATGCTGCAGGCAACGCGGAACAGATCGTTACCGCTTTTCAGTCTGGCGCCCTTCGGCCGGCATCGGTTGGCATGTGCCAATGCCAGCATTAGATCGGCGTGGACTTTCCGCACCTTGAAATGCGGGGGATGCCACCCGGAGTTACCCTTACAGAGGAGATCGTCATGGGTCTCATGAAGCGCCGCGATTTGTTCAAGGCTGCCGCCATGGCCCTCGGGAGCATCTGGGAGATCCGTGCCGCGGCCGATACCAATCACCAGATCCATACTGCGCTTGGGCCAGTCCCTCCGGCTGACTTGGGACGCACGTTGATTCACGAACACGTCCTCGTAGACCTCGTGGGCGCCGACCGAATTGCTCCGCGCCGGTACGATGGCGGAGAGGTCCTTAGCGTTGTTCTCCCTTACCTGAAACAGCTACGATCCCAGGGATGCGGGACATTCGTCGATTGCACACCCGCCTATCAAGGCCGCGATCCCGACCTCCTCGCCCGGCTATCGCAATCGAGTGGGCTGCACATCCTGACGAACACCGGTTTCTACGGCGCGGCGGGTGGCAAGTACATCCCCGAGTTCGCATTCTCAGTGACGGCTGAGGACCTTGCCGCACGTTGGACGGGCGAGTTTCAGGCGGGAATCCCGCCCACGGGGATTCGCCCGGCGCTTATTAAAGTTGGGGTGGATGCGGGTCCGCTCTCGAAGATTAACAGCAAGCTGGTTTCCGCGGCGGCACTCACCCACTTACGGACGGGCTTGGTGATAGCCTCGCACACCGGGGATGGCCTCGCTGCCATGGCTCAATTGGATGTGCTGAAAAGTCATGGGGTGTCCCCCGCGGCGTTTATCTGGGTGCACGCCCAGGATGAGAAGGATCGGAGTTTTCATCGGAAAGCGGCCGAGGCCGGCGCCTGGATCGAGTTCGATGGCATATCATCCGAGACCGTTGACGAGAACATCGGCTTGATTCGGGAGACCAAGCGGGCGGGATATCTCCGGCGCGTCCTGATTTCTCAAGATGCCGTGGGTTTTCACGTGGGAGAAGAACGAGGTGGATATTGCCCCGGCTACACTTTCATGTTTTCCGACTTCCTGCCGCAACTTCGCAAGAGTGGTATCGACGAAACCGAAACCCGCATGCTCACAGTTGAGAACCCACGGCGTGCACTCACTCAGAGCAACTGAAAGGCTCAGCCGGGGTTGTCCTTGGGTCCGGCCTTTCGGAACGCCGGCTGTCCCGCGGCGCCCATGTAGTCCGAATGGCGACTGCGGGGAGCACCGGAGAATGCGCGGAACGTGTTTTCGCGCGACGCGCGGCAGAGGTGATCCTCCACCGGGTTTTTGAGCGGAACGTGTGTCATGTCGCGCTCCTCAGCGCTGCTTCGGACCCTTTCCGGGCGTGCTGTCAAACCTGTCGTCCGCCAGGCGGCGTTTTGAATTGGACTCGTCGAACCATCCGGCTTTGCTGTTCGGGTAGCAGTCGAACTTCGGAACGTAGGGCTTGATGTCCAGTAGCGGCGTGCCGTCGATGATGTCGACATCCGCTACGTCAAGGACACCTTCCTGAATCGCCAGGAGCCGAACCGCTGAAATTCCGATGGGAGAGGGGCGAGCGGGCGCCCGCGTCGCAAAGATGCCGCGCTCCCGGGTGTCAAGGAAGGGCGTCACCAGCAGGCTGGATTTCGGCGCCTTGTGCAACCAGTAGATGAGCCAGATGCGTTCGAAGCCCGCAAGGTCCTTCAAGCCAGCCTGAAAGCCCGGTTCGATGCGGACTGTTCCTCGCGCTCCGTTTGCCCTCGAAGGCTGGATGGGGGTGCCCGCAGGTTCACGAAATGGCGTCTCAATTACGCCGATCGGGTCGATCTTCAGTTCGTCGTACATGTGTTGGGTATCCTGTTCTGCTTGTGCGGAATTCGGCGCCCAGCCACCGAGTCCCAGCAATGCGGCGAAACGCCGGCGGTTCTGCCGAAGGTAAACGCGACGCATCATCGCTCACCAAGAACGAGCCTTATGCCGACCCCCACATCCTGCACGCGCGAGTGAAAGCGGGCACGCAGATACGATTGAGCCCGCATGCCGGTGCAGTGGCATGGCGCGAGGATCTGGAAGTTTCGTCTGCCGATGGCGTTGGCGCTCGCTTCCAGCTCATTGTAAGTTGCCCGCCCCAGATGCAGGCCGCCGGCTAACGCAAGACCCTGAGTATGGCCGGTAAGCGCAGAAACGCGGTCGAGCGTGCTCACTACGCCTGCATGCGCACATCCTGCGATTACCACCAGCCCATTTGGGGTGTCAATGAAGAGCGCCTGATCGTCGGCAATCGGATCCGGCGCGCGGCAGTCCGCGTCGAGGAAGAAGCCCGTCGGGGTCTGCTCATTCACCGGAAGTCGCGGGATCTCGCCCGTACACCAAGCGCCGGGCACTACCTCGGTGGCGGACCGAGTCCAGACGATCCGGTCCTGAACCGCGTCGAGCGCCTGGCGTGAACTCTCTGGCATGCCGATCGAGCGATGTGGCGGGTTCTCGCTCTTTGCGTACTTCGGCTGCATTGCCGCCGGGTGGAGGAAGATGGCGGACGGGGAGACTTCCCGCAGTAGACCGGCCAATCCGCCGGTGTGGTCGTCGTGACCGTGGCTCAGGACAACAGCATCGAGTGGGGAAAGGCTAATGCCCAGGGCATCCGCATTGGCACGCAGCACTTTGCCCTGGCCGGTGTCGAATAGGATGCGCCGGTCATCGGCCTCGATCAGCATCGACAGGCCGTGCTCCGCGAGCAGGTCGCGAGCGGCAACACAATTGTCCGCCAGCACGGTCACTCGCAGCCGCTTGATCATTGTAGAGCCTCGCGGGAGGCGAGCGCCGCGGCTGCCTCGCCGCTCCAAAGGTCTTCCTGCTCGTGCAAGCGGTCTGCCAGCGAGAAGTAGCTTTGAGCGGCGGGAGATTCCGGATGAGCTTCCAGGAGGCAGCTTCCCGCATCCCCACAACCGACGATACGCGGATCGATCGGGATACGCCCCAGAAACGGGACACTCATCTCTTGGGAGAGCCGCTCGCCACCTCCGGTCCCGAACAGATCGGTGTGGACGCCACATTGCGGACAGACATACCCGCTCATGTTTTCGAGCACGCCCGCGACTGGCAGATCGGCCTTCTGGCAAAATGTGATGCACCGTCTCACATCCGCGATGGCCAGTTCCTGGGGTGTCGTTACAACCACCGCGGCCGCCGGACGCCCGATCAACTGAGCGACCGAAAGCGGTTCGTCGCCGGTTCCGGGCGGGCAATCGACCACCAGGTAGTCCAGGTCGCCCCATGCAACATCGCAGAGAAACTGCTGGATCACCTTGAACTTCACCGGTCCGCGCCAGATTACGGCATCCGTCTTATTGCCGATGAGGAAACCGATCGACATCAGCGCCAGGCGATCCCGCACCTCCACGGGTAGAATGGACTGCCCGTCGGAGCTCGGGGATGCGCCTTCACATCCCAGGATCTTGGGGATGCTTGGGCCATGAATATCGACGTCCAGCAATCCGACCCTGTGTCCGCGCGAGGACAGCGCGACGGCAAGATTCGCCGCCGCCGTGCTCTTGCCAACGCCTCCCTTTCCGGACACAACCACCAGCCGGCGGCGAATTCGCGCCATGCGCTGCCGCAACCGATGCTCTTCCTCATCCTTCGCGTCGGGGCCAATCGTAACGAGTGGCTCGTGATGACTCATCTCGAATCCTCTTTCGTATACATGCTGTCAATTCAACGAACACCGCGGCCGCAGTTCGGTATTAATGCGTGCGTCCCAATATCGAGACCCGTGTGGGCCGCTACGACGGGACACTTGATTCTTAGCAGGAAGAAAATGTTTCCCGGCCCACCCGCAAGCGTCTCGAAGTTGCCCTGTCCTTTTGCGATGATAATGTCGGCGCTTTCGAATCGCTCCCGGAAGGCGGCGCTGCACTCTCCCAGGATGGTCCCGGGGGCGCCGGAACCGTTGTCGATCGCCTGCGCAACTTGATCCAAGCCCGCTACGCGCGCATCGGCCAGTGTGGCGTCATTGAGTATCGCCGCGCCGCGGAGTGCAACCGTAATCCGTGGGGCGGTGAGGCGCTCGACCAGCAGCCGGTCGAAAACGATCTCGCCCGTGTTGTCGGCGAGGTATAAGATCTCCCCGGCCTCGGAAATGGCTGCGCGAAACGAATCCAGGTCCCCGACGAAGGGGCCGGCGAGGCTTTGCGATAGAGACCTCTTGATGTCCTCCTCACGCAGGTTGTCATTAACCCCCACGTCTATCACATTGGCCGCGATGGCCACGCGCACAGCGGCTTGCAACGGATCCGCCGCCGTCTCCACCTGTGCGCGCATTTCCGGGAGAAGCTCCAGAGCCAGCTCGTTGAACCGCTGTTTTGCCTCCCGGTAGGGATCGGCGATCCCGGTCAGCGCGTGCAACCGCCGTTGGACGCGCTGGCTCAACAGGGGTGCGGGCAAGCTCATGTCCCATCCCGCCGCTTCCAAAAGCACCTCCCGAAGCACTTGCCGATGGATGGCCTCATCGGTGGTTGCAATACGGGCCATATCCAGGGCGTGGCGGACGAAACACGGTATGCAGTCGAGCGACAGGTTCATGCGCGAACGATCCGCTCCTTTCGATATGCAACGCGTCGATTGCCCGGTTCCAGCGCCCGGAGCTTGACCGGAACTGGGAGGTAGTGTAGTATAGGTGTTAGTTGCACCTATTTAGTATCGCACAAAGGAACCGTGAATGAAAATCGTCGTCAGCGCAAAAGGCGGAACCCCCGAGAGCGAGGTTGCCCCCCGGTTCGGACGAGCCGCCTGTTTTCTGGTCTTCGACACCGAGAGCGGTGTTTGGCAAGCTGTCGACAACGCATCGGCAATATCCGCCGCTCACGGCGCGGGCATCCAGTCCGCCGAGACCGTGTGCCGGCTGGGCGCGGATATTGTGATCAGTGGGCACGTCGGGCCGAAAGCTCTCACAGTTCTCGCGGCTGGCGGAGTCAAGATCTACCGGGGCGATGCGAGGACTGCACGGGAAGCCGTGGAGGCATTCCAGCGCGGCCAGTTGCCGGAACTGAAGGATTCCGACGGGCTGTAGACTCAGCGAGCGCGCGACGGCAGGGCGCGGTACAGGTGCCGCGATAGTTAGGTTGAAAAAGGAGAAAGAAATGCCGTTCATGGATGGAACCGGACCGCTCGGTAACGGGCCGGGTGCCGGAAGAGGAAGAGGAATGTGCGCGGGAGCGCAAAAAGGCTCTGGCCGTGGTCTGGGACCTTGCGGCCGCGGAGCCCGTCGTGGGGTGGGACTCGGCCCGCAGCAGGACCCGAAGGCCGTTCTGGGAGAGCAGGCCAGCTTCATGGAGAGACAACTGGACCGGATCAAGAAGCAGTTGTCGGGCCTGATTGGCGAACAGCCGTCCAAGTAGGAAGATCTGCAACGAACCCGGAGACCCGCCGGTCTGTCGGCCGGCCTGAGCAACGGAATCGTCATGAGCATTCTTCGCAGGATTCCGATCGACAGGTGTGCATGGCCACTCCTGGCCGGGTCGGCGGGTCTATTGGGGATTGCTCTGCTCGGTCCATGGCGGCTCGTGCCAGTCGCCCTGGGGGTATTGATGAGCTTCCTCGCCTTCTTCTTCCGCGATCCGGATAGGCGGTCCCCCGCCGACCCGAGAGCCTTCGTGAGTCCCGCGGACGGCGTAGTGACCGGAGTCCAGCTCAACGATCAGCCGGAGGCGGGTCCCCTCGGCGGTCCGTGCATCTCGATCTTTCTGGCTGTCTGGAATGTTCACGTGAACCGGGTGCCTCATGATGGAGTCGTCGAAAAAGTGACCTATGTGCCCGGAGGACATGCCTTCGCATGGAAGCACTCCGCAGCCAGGAACGAAAGCAACTGGATCTACTTCCGCTCCAAGCAGTATCGCTTCGTTGTCCGCCAGATCGCGGGCAAGGTCGCACGCAGGGTTGTGTGCCGCCTGCGCGTGGGGGACTCCGGGCGGAAGGGCCAGAGGCTGGGGATCATCAAGCTGGGCTCCCGCACGGACTTGTACTTGCCTGTCGGGAGTGAGGTCCTGGTTCGATCCGGCGACAGGGTTTACGGGGGAAGTTCGATTGTGGCCGTCATGCCTGACGCCGGGAACGGATCCCACTCATGATTCGCATTGCAGTGGCCAGCGGCAAAGGCGGTACGGGCAAGACTACGGTCGCCACGAGTTTGGCCCTTCTTCTGGCCCGCAAGGGTTCCGTGCATTTCCTGGATTGCGATGTGGAAGCGCCCAACGGAGCGCTGTTTTTGCGGCCCGTGATTGACGTCACCGGGCCGGTGACGCGTCCGGTTCCAGTGGTCGACGAATCCGTCTGCGACCACTGTGGAGATTGCAGCGCGTTCTGCCGCTTTCACGCGCTCGCCACCACGGCCAGGCGCGTGCTCGTCTTTCCCGAAATCTGTCATGGTTGTGGCGGATGCGCGCTCGTCTGCCCGCCTGGCGCGATCTCCGAAACGCCACGATCCATCGGCCAGATTGCGGAAGGCTCAGTGGGGGCAATCCGTTTCACCCAGGGGACGTTGAACGCCGGAGAGACCGCCACCGTACATCTGATCCGTGCGGTAAGGCGGAGGGAATCGGCCGTGGAAGTCGTGGTCGTGGATTCCGCGCCCGGCACAAGTTGCCCGGTGGTCGCCGCCGTGGAAGGCGCTGACTGGGTGGTGCTCGTGACCGAACCCACTCCATTCGGGCTCAACGACCTTGGCTTGGCGGTGGAAATGACGCGAAGCCTCGGATTGCGGACGGGCGTCGTGATCAACCGGGATGGGCTTGGCGACGACCGCATCGATCGTTTCTGTGCCTCCGCCGGCATCCCCATCATTGGGCGAATCGCGGATGATCGCAGGGTTGCCGAAGCCTACTCCAGAGGGGATCTGCCGCTCTCCTCGCTGCCATCGTTTCGCGCGGAGATTGAAGCGATTGCCGGCTATCTGGCCGCCGAGGTGTTTGTGTGAAGGAAATAGTGGTACTGAGCGGCAAGGGCGGCACCGGAAAGACCAGCCTCACGGCCGTCTTCGCATCCCTGATGAGCAAAGCCGTGCTGGTTGACTGCGATGTGGATGCCGCCAATCTGCACCTGCTGCTCAATCCACTCGTCGAAGAGCGGCGTGATTTCGTGGGAGGAGCGAAGGCACGGGTCGACACCACGGCCTGTAACGGCTGTGGGTTGTGCGCTGACGTGTGCCAATTCGAGGCGATTCGTCTGAATGGAATCGTAGCAGTAGTGAACCCGTTGCACTGTGAGGGTTGCGGTGTTTGCGCCCGGATATGCCCGGTGGGCGCGGTCTCGCTCGAGCCTCGGGTCTGCGGCCAGTGGTTTCTCTCGCGCACCCGGAACGGACCGCTACTCCACGCCCGGCTGGCCCCCGGACAAGACAATTCGGGAAAGTTGGTATCCACGCTGCGGCAGTCGGCACGGACTCTCGCCAACCAGAACGGATCAGCCTGGATTCTGGTGGATGGCCCCCCAGGCGCCGGGTGCCCGGTCATTTCCTCCCTCACTGGCTCGGACTACGTCGTCATGGTGACCGAGCCGACGCTATCGGGATACAGCGATCTTCAGCGAGCCATTGCGGTCGCCGACCACTTCCGTGTTCCCACCGGAATCATCATCAACAAAGCGGACATCAATTCCGACGTCGCGGGCCGCATCGAGGAATACGCGGCGGCGACCGTTCGCGACGTCCTTGGCCGGATCTGTTACGATCCAGCCTTCACCAGAGCACAACTGTCGGGATCTTCGGTTCTCCAGGCTGCGGGCGCTGATTTGCGGCGGTGCCTGGAGAGCGCCTGGCGCGCCGTCGAGCGCGCCATCCAGAAGCAACGATAGCCTTTTGCCGTAATCCAATGATTTTTCATCGAAAGGAAAACACTCATATGCGAATTGCCATTCCCATGGCCGACGGACGGCTTGCCCAGCATTTCGGGCATTGCGAGAAGTTTGCACTGGTGGACGTCGATCCTGTCACAAAGGAAATCACTGCGTCCACCGAAGTCGAGGCGCCAGAGCACCAGCCCGGGCTTTTGCCGCCTTGGCTGAAGGAGCGAGGCGTCAACCTCATCATTGCCGGAGGCATGGGCTCGCGCGCGAACTCGCTGTTTCAGGCAGCCTCGATTGAAGTTCTCACCGGCGCACTCGCGGAAACCGCAGCTATTCTCGTGCGGCAGTATCTGGATGGAAAGCTGGTGACTGGCGAGAACGCCTGCGATCATTGAGTTCTCGATTTCAACGGCCGTTTCCCGGCGCACGGGCGAGATCCATGAATCTCCTCTGCAACTCCGAATCTGTTTCGAAGCGGCCGTTGAACTTGCAGGCGATCAGGCGGGGAACGGCCTGGACGGTCGCGTTCATCTGGACAGAGGTACTCCCACTGGGGCGGCCGGTGGATGTCTTAGGTCCACGTCTACGGACCTCAATTGATCGAGTTCTTTGAGCACCCTGGCCCACTCTTTGCCGTCAGCCTTGGTTGAAATGGGAGCGCCAAGGTCATGGTAGAAAGCCAGAATATCGCTTCGAAGTTCTTGCGGCATTTCCGCGTAGTGGCCCTGCAACTTGTGTAGTAGTTGCGAGTAAGCGGCATCCATCAGCGTATATCTCCCCGCCGCGGTGAACGCTCCCACGTCAAGATTGTAATTCGGCAGCTTAAGACGGCCCGCATTCTGTTCCGAAAGCAGTTCGCGATAACGCGCAATCGTCGCATTGAAGCTGGCCATGTACATCTGTTCGATCTCGGGTGTCAGCCTCTTAAATGACAGCGGCCGGAGCGGGCCTACCCTTGGCATGACGCGGAATACGGTTACCAGGATTTTCGACCGGATCCCCGGCCGCTTATAGGTAGAGCCCCACTCTTTTTCGTAGCTGGAACGGGATAGATTGAAGAGGAACGTCTTACGCGTTGCGCTGGGATCATCCTTCCTGATTTCCTGTTTCTTGATCTGCCAGGCTACTCTGGTCATCGCTGGAAGAATCGTGCCGACCGCGCGGCGATACGATCCGATGGCGAGGTCGACGTCCAGGAATACTTTTCCCAGCGTCATTCCATAGGTATCCTGAAACGCCCGATCGAGTAAGGGCTTTGCCACTTGAAATCCGATGAATTGTTTGTATGCCGCGGAGGCGTAGCGGCCCTTGGCGGCCTGAAAAACATCGAAGGCGAACTCCGTCTTGTAGTGGGCAGGCGGATTGTTGGCATACGTTACCACCTTTCCGAATTTCCGGCCCAGCTCCGGGTAGAACAAAGGAACGGCCCGGTTAACCGCTATTGAGTGGCCATTATTATCGGCGGCGTAGTGCGACAACGCTCCCAGAGCGAAAGCATACTCATTCAGGTCTTGGGAGTCGCGGATCAGGTTGAGGACAAAATCGCCGACCCGGACGTAATGTGTCAGATCGCTGAACAACTTGCTGCCGAACGGATAGTACCCGAAATCCTGAATAATGCACCCTCCGTAGGCGAATGCGTGCGCTTCGGTCAACTCGTCTGCGGTGGCAGCCGGGAACCGTTTGAGCAGCAGTGGTTTGATCGCGCTGTCCCAGGTCGAATCGATAATGGCTTCGTGGGTGAGAACGGAATATGGGTAGGCGGCCGTGATCGGGAATAGGAGCAACAGTCCAAGAGCGGCCGATTGCCGAAGTTTCCGGATACGGCCCATTGCCTCATGTTGTGTCATGGCTTCCTTCCAGGAGACTGTGTTTTAGAGGGGCTTCGGGGCTTTCCGACCCCCGAGGACCCGCTCCAGCGCCGCCACCACCTGAACCGCGATCGGCAGGCCCTCGGCCAGATCTCCGCAACGCACCACGGCGGCCGGCCAACCCGCAACGTTGTACGCCATGGCGTGGCTGAAGCCCCGGAAACTTCCGTCCCGGATTGAAGCGCCATGGGGAAGCGCCGGCTGCGCGTACGCCGGGCAAATGTCGATAACGCGAATGCCAAACGATCCAAGCGTATCCGCTTTCCCGCAACACTCGTCTGTGCAGGACAGTCGTCATGGCTCGCCTTTTTAGGCTAGGTGCAACTCACACTTATAGTATATTTTCTCTGAGATCCTTGTCAATTCTTTAGCGGACGAATCACGCGGGGTTCAACCGTATATGTGCACCCGCCGGTGTTGGAGGCGAAGTACCAAGGTGGCTCGACGCGCCGCTCGATCGGAATTCCCAAGGCCGCGTTAGTCCCTGCTGAATTGCGGCTGCCGAATTGGCGGCGATCGGGGGTCAGCTTGGTGCCTTCCAGAAGCATGTTGACCCAGCCATTGAAGATCCGCGTGCCGGAACCCCAACTGGAGGATGCCGACGACGAGTCCGTGGTCACTGAGTTGAGCGACGCCATGTCCACCAGCGCTCTTGCCGCCTCCGACCGGTCGATCAGCGCCGCCGCAACAACCCCTTACCCCGCACGAGTTGCGAGAAGTGCTCTGCCATCGGTAAGACGCTGGGGCTCATTCCGTAGGCAACCATGAAGATGATGTTCTTGGGCTGGCCCCGGGTCTGCCTGCGGCTTCCACGACAGTCAGGGATCCGGCAACGGAGGCGTGCGCTCCAGTTCGTCCAAAGAATCTGCGTCTGCCGATCTTTTTCTTTGTCCATGTGGTTGCCGATGGCGAGGCCTTGGTCGGATGCAGAACCGATACACGTATTACCGTTCTCGCCGGTGACAGATCGCGGAATGTCGTTCGTCGCGCGTGGTGCTGGTCCTGCCTGACCGCAGCCGCGCGCAGGAACTTTCTGGCCTGTGCGGCATCCATCGTCGGAGTGCGGAACCTTGAGCCCATCGGGTTCGCCATATTCCCAAAAGGTCTTGCATAGGTGTATCTTGCACATAGTATAATGGCTGCTTATGCGTAGATCGCTCGCGCTGGCCTTGAGCCTGCTCGGATTGTTCGATTCGCTGTACCTGCTCTATTCCTACACCTCCCCATCGCGCCCCATGGTCTGCATCGGGACGGGTTGCGACGCGGTGCGCGCCAGCGCTTACTCCAGCATGTGGGGCGTGTCCATGCCGGTGTTCGGTGTGCTCGGCTACACGCTGCTGGCGATTGTCATCATCGCCGAATCCCTGTTTTCCGCGACCCTCGCGAGATGGGTGCGCCAGGCCGTTCTGGGCATGACCGGCCTCGGATTCCTCTTTTCGCTATACCTCGAATACCTGCAAGCCTTCGCGATCCACGCTTTCTGCGCGTGGTGCGTGACCTCGGGGGTGGCGATGACCGCGCTTTTCGCGCTCGCCATCGTGAACCTGGTTCGTTCCGGGCCGGAGCCCGAACCGGCTGCACAACTCATCCGGGTGCGAAGCCTCTTCGCCGTCTGCGTCGCAGGGGTACTGGTGGGTGTTTCGGCCTTCTACCTGCTTGCCCGGCACAGCCAACTCGCCCCGGCGGCGCCCCAGGCCACGCCAGCGAGTTTGGTGGAACGGCTGGTGCGCCCCGGCAGCTACGAGACGGGCAATCCTCGGGCTCCTTTGACTGTGGTTGAGTTCGGCGATTTTGAGTGTCCCGTCTGCGGGCGGGGAGAAGCCGCGGCACGGGAGGTTCGCACCCAGTACGCCCGCCAGATCCGCTTCGTGTTCCGGCAATTCCCGCTGGAGCGCATTCATCCTTTCGCGGAGAAAGCCGCGGAGGCTTCCGAATGCGCGGGCGAACAGGGAAAGTTCTGGGAGATGATCGACAAGATCTATTCCCGGCAATTCGACCTGAGCATCGAGGGACTGGAACGCGACGCTGCCGAACTCGGCCTGGACCAGCCGCGCTTCAACCAGTGCCTCACCCGTGGCGCCATGGCGGGACGCGTTCGCCAGGATGTGGAAGACGGCCGGGCGCTGGGCGTGCGCGCTACGCCCACCTTCTTCAGCGGACAGAAAAGGATTGAGGGTGTGATGACGACGGCGCAGTTCTCACAGCTTGTCGCCGGGCAACTGGCCGACCTTGGGGTGACCATGGCCGGGAATGTCGAGCCGGCCGCAACTCCGGCTGCCGCGGCGCCCCAGAAGCCAACCACGAACCCCGCTGCCACGAGGACTCCGCTTCAGGAGTCTGCCGCGACCACCCAACCGACCCCCAGTCCCCGTAGAGCAGGCACCGACGCCGGGCCAGCTTCGACGGGTTTGCAGGGAGCGGCCTCGGGCGAAAGCATCGCGGGCTGGCAGGGAGCGGCCCCGGGCGGACCCTTTGCGGGCTTCCAGACCGCTGGCGGAGCGTGCAGTGAAGCCGATGCCGCAAAAAAACAACCCGCGCTGATTGACACCCAGGAACTACGCCAACTGCTGACCGGCAACGCCGGACTGCTCTTTGTGGACGTGCGGCCTGCCAGCGACTATGCCGCCGGACGAATTCCCGGAGCGATCACTCTTCCCGCGGACGAAATAGACGGGCGGTGGAGCACCTTGCCCAAAGATCGCACGATCATTCTCTATGAAAGCGGGCGGTCATCCGCGGACATTTGCGCCGCCAGCCGCGCCGTCGGACGCACCCTGCTGGAACACGGGTTCCCCTTCTCCCAAGTCAAGGTGTATCAGGATGGCCTTGTGGGTTGGGAGGGATCTGGAATCGGCTCACATAGATAAGTACACGCTCAGACACGTCAGTTTATAGTCAACCCAATGCATACCTTGTGAACTCATGACAAAGAAACGTGTGGTGATCGTCGGAGGCGTCGCGGGCGGCGCCACTTGCGCGGCGCGCTTGCGCCGGTTGGATGAAGGCGCGGAGATCGTCGTGATCGACCGCGGGCTGTATGTCTCTTTCGCCAACTGTGGTTTGCCCTACTACGTGGGCAACGTCATCCAGGAAGAGGCGAAACTGCTGCTGGCCACGCCAGAGCTTTTCCGCGAGCGGTTCAACATCGAGGTCCGCACTCGGAACGAAGTCACCGCCATCGACCGCCAGGCGTGCGACGTCCTGGTTCGGGACCTTGAGGCGGGTCGCGATTATCGCGAGCGCTATGACGCACTCGTGCTGTCGCCCGGCGCTGCCCCGATTCGGCCGCCGTTGCCGGGCATTGACCACCCAGGGATCTTCACCCTGCGCACGGTCCCCGACAGCCGGGTGATCCGGGAATGGATCGAATCGAGGAACCCGCACCGGGCGGTTGTCGTTGGCGGGGGCTTCATCGGGCTGGAGATGGCGGAGAACCTCGTTCATCGGGGGCTTGACGTCACCATCGTCGAGATGGCGGACCAGTTGATGCCTCCGCTCGATCCGGAGATGGCGGATTTTGTCCGGCGGCGTGTGGCGACTCATACAGATCATCTTCAACTGGGAGATGGAGTCGCGGGGTTCGAGCGGGCCGGTGATGGCAGCCTTATCGTGCGCACCGGGAG
The DNA here is from genome assembly GCA_003170915.1 of Bryobacterales bacterium. Classification (GTDB taxonomy): domain Bacteria; phylum Acidobacteriota; class Terriglobia; order Bryobacterales; family Bryobacteraceae; genus Fen-178. The sequence continues at coordinate 13,999 of PMYB01000149.1, forward strand.
AGGCGGATCGTTTGGCGCGGATCTGGTGGTCCTCGCAATCGGTGTTCGCCCGGAATCGAAACTCGCTCGAGAGGCCGGACTGGAGATCGGCGAACGAGGCGGAATCCGTGTCGACCCACAGATGCGCACCAGCGATCCACGCATTTGGGCAGTCGGCGACGCTGTGGAAGTCAAGAACAATGTAATCGGCCAATGGGAGTTGATCCCTCTCGCCGGCCCCGCCAATCGACAGGGGCGCGTCGCGGCCGAGGCCATTTGCGGACGCGATTCACGATTCAAAGGTGTCCACGCGACCGCGGTCTGTGGTTTCTTCGGATTGACGGTGGCTCTCACGGGCGCAACGGAGAGGACTCTGCGTCGAGCGGGAATCGGGGACTTCGAATCGATCTATCTGCATCCGGGCCACCACGCCGGCTACTATCCTGGGGCCAAACCCGTTCACCTGAAGTTGGTGTTCCGCCGGTCGGACGGCCTCGTGTTGGGCGCCCAGGCTGTCGGCGAGGAAGGCGTAGAGCGTCGCATCGATGTGATTTCGACGGCGATTCAAATGGGGGCGACGGTGTTCGACCTCGAAGAGGCTGAACTCTGCTACGCACCACAATACGGCGCTGCCAAAGACCCGGTAAACCTCGCCGGCATGATCGCTGCCAACGTGGTTCGCGGAGACGTCGATCTCGCGCCTTGGAGTGAACTACATACTGCCGAGGCGTTCATCTTGGATGTCCGGGAGCCTGCCGAGTTCCATGCGGGCTGTCTCGATGGAGCTGTGAACATCCCGCTGGGGCAGTTGCGGGACAGGATGGATGAACTGCCGCGCGACCGCGGGATCTGGGTCTACTGCCGGGTCGGGCAGCGGGCCTACTATGCGTGCCGGCTCCTCCGCCAACATGGATTCCGCGTCCGCAACCTGTCCGGCGGTTATCACACGTATCGGGCATGGTACCCGGAGGATCGTGTCCACCACGGCACAACCTGAATCGGGGAACCATTTGCAGGCCCGATCGCAATCGGCCTGTTTCGTGTGCGGACAGGACAACCCGCACGGACTACGGATCCGGTTTCAACAACAGGACAGTGGAGAAATGACCGCCACCTGGACGCCCAACCCGGCGTGGGAAGGCTTTCGCGGGATCGTCCATGGAGGCGTGGTGAGCACGGTCCTCGATGAAGCGATGTCTAAAGCCGTAGCTGCAACAGGCAGCGAGGCGCTCACCGCCGAACTCCGGGTTCGGTTTCGCCGCCACGTCACCTCCGGNNGAACACGCTCACGCCTGGGCGAGTTTTCTGATGTTGCCCAGGGCGAGCGCATGAACGGCGGTCGCCAGTCGCCGGCCGTCAGTCCAGCTTCTTGAAACAAAGGAACCAGTCGACGCACCGGATCGAGGGATCCGTCGATTCCACGCGCTCCTTCGCGGCGCCGCAGGAGCCCGGGGGCGGAACAATCACTTCTTCTCCGGGTTGCCAGTCCGCCGGCGTGGCGACCTTGTGCTTGTCCGTCGTCTGCATCGCCAACAGCAGACGTTTGATCTCCTGGAAGTTCCGCCCGTTGCTCAAGGGATAGTACAAGAGAGCCCGAACCTTGCTCTCGGGGTCGATAAAGAATACGGCCCGGACCGCCTGCGTCGTGCTGGCTGAAGGTTGCAGCATGCCGTACAACCGCGAAACCGCCATGGTCAGATCGGAGATCACCGGGAACGTCACCTCGACGTCCTTCATGT
>PMYB01000121.1 GCA_003170915.1 Bryobacterales bacterium
TCCCCCATGTTGGACGATGGCGTAATGGGATAAATGGCAATGACTTCGTTAATCTGATGCGCTACGTATGCGGCTGCCTCGTTGCCGTCGATGGTCACCTTCGGACGAGTGGCGGTGGATGAGCTTGTCAACTCTCCCCTCCTTACCAGTATGGGATTCACTTGCTTAAGGTCTATTATAAGGCCCTGATGTCGTTAAAATCTACAGGGGTTTGAGGGCCGCCAATGAGGGTGGTGGCGCGGTGCCATGCGGACTCCCTGCCGGCTTAGCACCCACGCGGCCGTTGTGCTATGGCGCCGTCTGGATGCTTCGATGTATCCAGGTCTTCAAAGCTCAAATACCCCTTGCAACCAGGGCTAAAAAAGTGTATCCCTATATGTGATATCTGGCGGGACCCGATCCCGAGCGACCCAAGACGGCGCAAAATCGAAATGAAACGGAGGAACTGATGAAACAGCGTTTAATTCTCTATCTGACGACCCTCGCGCTGGCCCTGTTGAGTGTGGGGAATGCATTTGCCCAGGCCACCGCCAGCGGTACAATCCTGGGAACGGTGATTGACCAGTCCCAGGCAGTGGTGCCTGGAGCCGAGGTGGTCATCACCAGCAAAGCCACCGGGGAACGGCGCACGGCGGCCACCAACGGCGAGGGCGACTACCGGGTCGATCTCCTGTCCGCGGGATCGTACTCGGTGAAGGTGTCCAAGGTGGGATTCACCTCGATGGTCCTGAACGTCGATTTGCTGGTCGGACAGACGGCCACCGGCAATGCGACGCTGAATCCCGGACAAATGACCGAAATTGTGGAAATCACCTCTGCCGCTCCCATAGTGGACCTCGACAAGAGCGGCGTCAGCCAAAACATTACGCCCACCGAGGTGATCGAGATGCCCATGATCCAACGCGACGTGGCCAATCTTGCTTATCTGGCCCCGGGCGTAAAAGCGGCAGACTCTTATGATCCCACCAAGAATCGCTATGCCATCCTCTCCGTCAACGGAGCCGGCGGCCGCAACGTCAACGTCACGGTCAACGGCATCGACGACAAGGACAATACCGTCGGCGGACCGGTGATGCAGCTACCGCTCGAAGCCGTGCAGGAATTCCAGATCAGCACGCAGCGGTTTTCGGCCCAGAACGGCCGCTCGGAAGGCGCCGCCATCAACATGATCACCAAGCAGGGCGGCAACCAGTTTCACGGTTCCGGCTTCGGCTACTTCCGCGACAACGCGTTCGACACCGATGAAAAAGTGCCCAACGGCACCGGCGGGGAGACGCCCGCCCACCCCGACTACACCCGCCAGCAGTTCGGCGGATCGGTTGGCGGTCCGTTCCAGAAGGATAAGCTCTTCGGGTTCTTTGCCATCGAGCGGGAACGTGAGAGCTCGAGTCTGGAAGAAACCGGAACTTCGTTTACCGAACTGACGCTTGCCAAAGGCGCCGGACTCGCGGCCCAGCCCGCCTCCACCATCCCGCGTCCCTTCTATGAGACCCGCTACAACGGCCGGCTGGACTGGACCATCAACAGCAAGAACACCGCCTACGTCAGTTTCAATTCGCAGGCCAACGACAGCCTGAACGATCAGTCTACCGGCACCGGCGATCTGACCAATGGCAATTTCACCAAGAACCACATGCTATTGGCCAACTTCACCCTGAACTCGGTGCTTTCCAATACCACCGTCAACCAGTTCACGGCTGGCTACCAGTATTGGAATAACCTGATCGCCAGCAATATCAGCGCGCCTCTGGTGACCTTCCCGGATGCGTCGTTCGGCACCAACACCAACGTTCCGCAACAGTCGTTCCAGAAAAAGTGGCAGTTCCGGGACGACATTTCCAAGACTATCGGCAAGCACACGCTGAAGGGCGGGGTGGATTTCATCGATAATCCGGTGGAAGGCGGCTTCTTCGAATTCAGCTCGACCCTCGAGATCGATTTCGTTGCCGACCCCAGCGCCATCCTGGGCAACACCAAGCTCTATCCCAAGGGATTTGCCACTCCCGGCGTGGTCACTGGCATGACCCAGGCCGTTGGCAATCCGTACTTCCTGGTGGCCACCAAGCAGCTTGGCCTGTATTTTCAGGACGATTGGAAAGCCACCCCCCGTCTCACAGTAAACATCGGCCTGCGCTGGGACAAGGACTTCAACATGATCGGCGCGTCCGACGTCAAGAACAGCCGCACCTATCAGGAACTGGTGGCGCTCAACAGCCCGTTCTCCAATCCCTATGTCAGCAAGCTGCCGCACGACGACAACAAGGACTTCAGCCCGCGCGTGGGCTTCGCCTACGACCTTACCGGCAAAGGCCGCCACGTATTGCGCGGCGGGTTCGGGCTTTATTACGGAAACGTGTTCCAGAACATTCCGCTGTTCATGGAACAGATGAGCAACGCAACCGTTTTTCAGAGCGTGATCAGCTTGTCGTCCCCCACCGATATCGTCACGGGCACCGGTATTCAACTAGGGAACTGGCGTTACGGAGTCGACCCGATGCCGGTGGTTCCGCCTCCCACCACGCAGCTTGCTTCAGGCAGCGTGGGGCGTCTGATGGACCCCAACTATCGCAACCCGGTCACGGAAGAGTTCAACGGTGGCTATGCCTGGTCGATCAATCCAAACTCGGTGTTTGAGGCCGAATACACGCACGTTCTCGGTCTGCACGAGAACAAGACCATGAACATCGACCAGAAAGTGCCGGTGGGCGGGGCCTGCTGCTCTCGTCCATTGGACCCCGCCTTTGCCGCCTCCACGCAGCCGGAACTGGCCAGCGTTCGCGACGAGCAGTCGATTGGCCGTTCGCATTATGACGGCTTCAACTTCAGCTTCCGCCGGCGGATGACCCGTCATTTTACGGTGAACGCGAATTACACCCTGGCCTGGGCGTATTCCTACGATGGCGGCGGGACCTCCTTCCGCAACTATCCGATGCTTTCAACCAACCCCTTCGCCAGCTACAATTGGGGCCCATCCCCCAACGATGAGCGCCACCACATCACCGTGAGCGGGATCGTCGACCTGGGGAAGGGATTTCAACTCGCTCCCATCATGCAATTCGGCTCGGCGCGCCCATTCCCTCTTACCAATTCCGCCAATACCCTGAATACCGGCGGCGGCACGGGAACTGCCGTGGTGGTTCCCACCAACAATCCCACCAACTGGTTTGCGTTTGCCGGCAATAACACGGGCGCGCAGAACTGCTTCTACGGATTGGGCGTTACCCAGGCGTGCACCATCGCCGCGTACGACCCGCTTCGCGGCGATCCTTTCTTCCAGCTCGATCTGCGGCTGTCGAAGAATATCAATTTCGGCGAGCGCATGAAGCTGCAACTGGTGGCGCAGGCATTCAACCTGACCAATCGCGCCAACTACGGCAACGACTACAACGGCAACATTGCCAGCGCCTCGACGTTCGATCACCCCGCCGGATTCCTGAACCCCAGCGCCACCACCATTCCGCGCTCGCTCTGGGGCGAGTTTGGCGCTCGCTTTACTTTCTGAGGCGCGTGAGGTGGGCCTGCCGGTCCCTCACTAAGGCCACCGGCAGGCCCACCACGTTGCAATAGCAGCCGTCGATTCTTTCGATGAACTTCGACGCCAGGCCCTGAATGGCGTAGGCGCCGGCTTTGTCCATGGGCTCGCCGCTCGCCACGTATTCCTCGATTTCGCGCGCGCTCATGGGCGCGAACCAAACCTTCGTCGCGGCACAGTCTCGAACCACTTCCACGCCGCGTTTCAGGCAAATCCCGGTGATGACTTCGTGCTGCCGCCCGGAAAGCCGCGCCAGCATCCGCCGCGCCTCCGCGGCATCGGCGGGCTTGCCCAGCATTTCGCCGTCGATCACCACCGTGGTATCTGCGCCCAGCACGGTCTCGTCTGGACCCGCGGGCACGGCCAGCGCCTTCAGTTCCGCCAGTCGCACGACGTAATCTTCGGGCTTCTCGCCCTCGAGCGGCGTTTCATCGACCACGGCCACCCGGACCGTGAACGGAATCCCCGCCTGGCGAAGAATCTCGCTGCGCCGCGGAGACTGGGAGGCAAGCACGAGCATTCTTCCATGCTACTGGAAACTGTGAGGCAGTCCCCGCGCGCCGCCATGATAAAATGGTCCAGCCGAACCACATGGAACGCGCCAGCAAACTCATCCGGGGATTGAGACTGTCCGGCGACGTGCTCAGCGCCGAGGATCTCGCCTGCGCCGTCTGGCCCCAGGCCGTCGGCCAGAGGATCGCCGCGCATACGCGCGCCTGCCGCATGGTGCGCACCCGCCTCATCGTCGAGGTGGAAGATCACATCTGGCAGCGCCAGTTGTTCGCGCTGACGCCTTACATCCTCAACAACCTGAAAAAAAGTTTCGGCCCCGGCCTGGTGGAAGATCTGGAGTTCCGTATTGTGCCGCGGCGGCGCGAGCCGCAGCGCGCCGCGCAGGCGGTTCCCGCCCTCTTCCCCGACGAGGCCGACGGCATCGCCGACCCGGTCCTGCGCGGCATCTACAAGGCATCCCGGAAAAAGGCGCAGGCGTGAAGATCACGGAACAGGAAGTCCGGTACGTGGCCGGTCTGGCCAACCTGAAGCTGACCGACGCCGAAGTGGCCCGGTTTCAGGCGGACCTGGACGGCATTCTCGAGCACATCGGCAAGCTCAACGAGATCGATACCAGCAACGTCGAGCCGATGGCGCAGGTGCTGTACGACGCCGAAGAAACGGCCACTTTGCGGGCGGACGTACCGGCGCCGCCGCTGGGCGACCAGGCGGCCTTGGCCAACGCTCCTCAACCCGGCGCCGGCTATTTCAAGGTGCCCAAAGTGATCGAAAGGTAATGACACTCCGGCCTGCTGACCCATGGATATCCCCTCTCTGACCATCGCCCGCGTGAGAGAAGGCTTGCTCTCGCGCCGCTTCAGCGCCGCCGAGCTGGCCGCCGAAGCGCTGCGCTACGCCCAGGCCGAAAACCCTAAGACCAATGCGTATCTGCACTTTTCGCCCGAGCGCGCGCTGGCCGCGGCGAAACGCGTGGATGAGCAAATCGCGCGTGGCGAAGATCCCGGGCCGCTAGCCGGCGTGCCCGTGGCGGTCAAGGACGTCATCCTCACCAAGGGCGTCCGCACCACTTGCGGCTCGAAGCTCCTGGCCAACTACATTCCGCCGTATGATGCCACCGCGGTGGTGCGGATCGAGCAGGCCGGTGGCGTCATCGTCGGTAAAACCAACTGCGACGAGTTCGCCATGGGATCCTCCACCGAGAACTCGGCCTTCGGCCCGGTGCGCAACCCGGTGGCGCCGGATCGCGTGCCCGGCGGTTCGAGCGGCGGTTCGGCGGCCGCGGTCGCGCAGGGCACCGCCGTGGTGGCGCTCGGCTCCGATACCGGCGGCTCCATCCGCCAGCCAGCCTCGTTCTGCGGGGTGGTGGGCGTGACCCCCACTTACGGCCGCGTCTCTCGCTACGGCCTCACGGCGTTCGCCAGCTCGCTCGACCACATCGGCCCCTTCAGCCGCTCGGTGAAGGATTCCGCGACACTTCTGCGCGTAATCGCCGGCCGCGACCCGCGTGACTCCACCTCGGCCGACGCCCCCGTGCCGGATTACACCGCCCTGCTCGACCGAAACGTAAAAGGCTTGAAGCTTGGACTGCCCCGCGAGTATCTAAGAGAATTGATGAGCGAAACCGGCGACCTGCTCTCGCGCGGCGTGGGCGTTCTCCAAAGCCTGGGCTGCCAGATCCGTGAAATCAGTTTGCCGTCGACCAATTACGCCATCGCGTGCTATTACATCATCTGCACGGCCGAGGCCAGCTCCAACCTGGCGCGGTACGACGGAGTGCGGTACACCTTCCGATCGGAGATGTCGGACACGCTTTCGGATATGTATCGCAATACCCGCGGCGAGGGGTTTGGCGCCGAGTGCAAACGCCGCATCATGCTGGGAACTTACGTGCTCAGCGCGGGCTATTACGACGCGTACTATTTGAAGGCGCAGAAAGTGCGTGCGCTCATCGCGCGCGATTTTGCGAATGCGTTTCAAGAGGTGGATGCCATCGTGGCGCCGGTTTCGCCGTTCCCGGCATTCAAGCTGGGCGAGAAAGTCGACGACCCGCTGGCCATGTACCTCTCGGACATTTACACCATCACCGGCGATTTGGCGGGCATTCCGTGCATGAGCGTGCCGTGCGGAAACACCGCCGGGGGGTTGCCGGTAGGGATGCAGATTTTGACCAGACATTTCGACGAGACCACCATGTTCCGGCTCGCCGATGCCTTTGAAGAAGCTCAGAGGGGATAAAGGAGATCGCTATGTCTTTCACACTTCCACAGTTGGGGTATGCCTTCGATGCGCTGGAGCCTCACATCGACAAAATGACGATGGAGATTCACCACGGCAAACACCATAACGCGTATGTCACCAACCTGAACAAAGCGCTGGAATCGGCCCCCGCCCTGGCGGGCAAGACCGTCGAGGAACTGCTGGCCGGTAACTGCGCCATCGTTCCCGAGAACATCCGCACCGCGGTGCGCAACAACGGCGGCGGCCACATCAACCATTCCATGTTCTGGAAGATCATGGGGCCGGGAGCCGGTGGAAACCCCGTGGGGAACGTGGCCCAGGCCATCGTCGGAACCTTCGGCAGTTTCGAGAGTTTCAAGGAAAAGTTCAACCAGGCCGCGACCACCCGCTTCGGCTCCGGCTGGGCGTGGCTGCTGAAATCCGGCGGCAAGCTGGACATTTCTTCCACCGCCAACCAGGACAACCCCGTGATGGAAGGCAAGTACCCCGTGATGGGCCTGGACGTGTGGGAGCACGCCTACTACCTGAAGTATCAGAACCGCCGCCCGGACTACATTTCCGCCTGGTGGAACGTGGTGAACTGGAAAGCCATCGAAGACCGGTTCAACGCGGGCAAATAACCATCAGAGCCCAGTTTCCCTTTTGCCGGACCTCGCGCGCGGGTGGCAGCGCCGCCTTCACCTGTTCCACTTCCTGAAGCTCGAAGCCGCTCGCCAGCAGCACGCCGCCAGGCCGCAGCACGCGCACCAGGTCCGGCGCAAGCTCGATAATTGCCTCCGGGCTGATGTTCGCCACCACCAGATCGCACGAGCCGGCCGCCACAGCGTCCACCGATCCGATAAACCCATCGCCCGCAATCTCCAGCGCCACCGGGTCCGTATCGCAGGCACACACCTTCCCGGCCCCGAGCAGCCTGGCCGCCCGCGCCAGAATGCCCGATCCGGTGCCCACGTCGAGCACGCTCATGCCTGGCTTCAGAAACTCCTCCAGCGCCTCGATGCACAATTGCGTGGTTTCGTGAACGCCCGTGCCGAACGCCATCCCCGGATTGACGGCGATGCGGAACCGTCCCGGCGGCGCGGCGTCGTCGCGCCATTGCGGCACGAGAAAGAACCGCGCGCCCACCTCCATCGGCTGCAGCAGGTCGCGCGCCGATTGCACCCAGTCGCGCTGCTCCTCCACGCGGTAGGTCGCACCGGGAAAAAGTTCGAGCAGCGCGTCGCGGTCGGCGCCGTCGTCGAAGAACGCGCGCACGCGGCGGGCGTCCAGCTCGACCACGCCGGCCGACCGCTGCTCCCACAACTCGGCGATCAGCAGGTCGCGGTCGTCCGCATCGCATTCGATTTCGAGAGAGAACATTGTTATCGTGGAATTACACCCGAAAAATGAAACTACAAGGTATTTTCCCACCAATCGCAACGCCGTTCGATCACAACGGTGACATTTACCCCGCCAAAGTGCGGCACAACGTGGAAAAGTGGAACCGCACCGCGCTCGCCGGCTACGTCGTGATGGGGTCCACCGGCGAAAGTGTCATGCTCACGGCCGACGAAAAGTACACCATGTGGGAGCTGGTGGCTAAGCACGCCGCGCCGGAGAAGCTTCTCATCGCCGGCACCGGCATGGAAGGCGTGCGCGAGACGGTGGCTCTCACCAATCGCGCCGCCGAAATGGGCTACAAGGCCGCCATGGTGCGGACGCCACATTACTACAAAAACCTCGTCAACCGCGCCGACGCCCAGGCGCTCTACTTCCGCGCGGTGGCCGATCAGTCGCGCATCCCGCTGATCATTTACAACTGGCCGCAGGCCACCGGCGTGGATATTCCGGTGGAGGCCGTGGTGGCGCTCTCCGAGCATCCCAACGTCATCGCCATCAAGGAAAGCTCCGGCAACCTGGAAAAGGTGATGCAGATGATCCGCGAAGTGAAGCACGGCTTCCAGGTGCTGGTAGGCTCCGCGCCGACGCTGTGGCCCTCGCTGCTCATGGGCGCATGCGGCGCCATCCTGGCCTATGCCAACGCCGCTCCCTATTCGGTCATCGCCATCTGGGAGGCGTACCGCACCCGCGAAGAGGCCGCCGGTCTGGACTGGCAGAACCGCATCGGCCGCCCCGCCGCGTTGGTGACCACCAAGTACGGCATCCCCGGCCTGAAGTACGCCATGGATTTGAACGGCTACTACGGCGGCCCGCCGAGGCTGCCGCTGGTGGTGCCAACGCCGGAAGCGAAAAAAGAAATTGAGGAAGCGTTCAAAGACCTGAAAGGTTAGCGCCGCAGCCTCGCCACCCGCCGCAACGCTCCCGCGCACTCCTCCACTCGCATCGCATAAGACGCGCCGAAGTACACCACTCCGTACGTCCCCAGAATTGCCACCGCCGCCACAATCGGCCCCCGGTGCCCTATGCCGAGTTTCACCGCCCACGCCGCCCCCGCGGCCACCGCCGCCGATGTCCATAACTTCGCCATCAGCGCCGCCGCGAGGCCGGTCCGCCCGATGCGCCCGTTCATCGTCCGGCGCAGCAGCGCGAACTCCACCCATCCCGCCACGCCCGCCGAAGCCGTCAGGCCCGCCGCGCCCCAGCGTGCATCGACGCCGATCCACCTCGGCAGCGGAATCGAGCACAGGTAGCCCAGCCCGGTGGTGAGCGCCACGCGCACCACCGCGTATCGCAGCGGCGTTCGCGTGTCCCGGAGCGCATAGTAGGTGGACGAATACAGCCGCCCCAGCGTGGACGCCAGCAGCCCCACCGCCGAGCCGGCCAGAATTCCCCACACGTAGACCGAGTCGCTGTGCGTGAACTTCCCCGTCTGATACAGCCCCGCCGCCACCACGTCGCCCAGCGCCAGCAGCGCCATCGCCGAGGGCACCACGAAAAACGCAATCTGCCGCAGCCCCGCATCCAGCCGCTGGCGAAGCTGCGCGCCCACCTCCGCCTGGTCGCCCAGGGCGCTCGACATGGCCGGCAGCTCCGCCGCCGAGACCGCCATCCCGAACAGGCTCACTGGCAGCGTGTTGATCGACTGCGCGTTGGTCAACCCCGCCACCGCGCCCTCGCCTAGCTTGCTGGCCAGCAACTGGTCCACGTATCCGCTGATCTGCACCACGCCCCGGCTCACGAACACCGGAGCGAAGTTGCGCAACACCTCGCGCACGTGCCCCGCGCGCGTGTCGAGGCGCAATCGCAGCTTCCGCGTCAGCCGCAGCACTACCGGCAATTGCACCCCGAATTGCAGCCCGCTGCCGATCACCGAACCCCACGCCAGCTTGACCGCCAGCGCGCTCTGCTCCAGCCCCCCGTACATCGCCAGCGTGGCGATCATGGCCGCGTTCCAGATCACCGGCGCCGTGTAGGAGAGGAAAAACTTGCGATGGCTGTTCAGAATCCCCAGGCACCACGCCGAGCACACCAGGAGCCCCGCGCCCGGAAACAGAATGCGCACCAGCCGTATCGTCAGCTCGCGTTTCGCTCCGTGAAAGCCCGGCGCGATGGCATAGATCAGGTACGGCGCGGCCAGCACGCCCACCACCACCAGCACCGACGTGGCCAGCGCCAGCGTCGCGCCCACCGCCCCCGCCACGCGCCCCGATTCTTCCTCGTCGCCCTCCGCCAGCAGGCGCGCGTACACTGGAATGAAGGACGCCGAAAGCACTCCTTCGCCGAACAGGTTTTGCAGGAAATTCGGAATTCGGAAGGCCGCGTTGAACGCATCCGCCGCGTCCGACAGCCCGAAGTAGTACCCGAACACGCGCTGCCGCACCAGTCCCGCAATGCGGCTCACCAGAATGCCCGCCGCTACCAGAAACGCATGCCGGCCGGTGGCTTCACGCTGACTTGTCTTCTCCACTAACTCAGCTTCTCAAGCACCGCGTTGGTCACTTCTTCGGTGCTGCTTGTCCCGCCCAGATCGGGCGTCCGCACCTGGCCCTCCGCCAGCACCGCCGCCACCGCCGCTTCCACCTCGCGCCCCGCCTCCGCCATCTCCAGGTGATCGAGCATCATCGCCGCGCTGAGAATCGTCGCCAGCGGATTCACCACGCCCTTCCCGGCAATGTCCGGCGCCGAGCCATGCACCGGCTCGAACATCGAGGGGAACCGGCGCAGCGGATCGAGGTTCGCCGAGGCCGCCAGCCCCATGCTCCCCACGATGATGGCGGAAATGTCGCTCAGGATATCGCTGAACAGGTTCGACCCCACCACCACGTCGAAGCTCTGCGGCCGCCGGATGAAATTCATGGCCGCCGCATCCACCAGCAGCGACTCGGTCTCGACGCCCGGGTACCGCGCCGCCACTTCCTGAAACACGCGGTCCCACAGCACCAGAGTGTAGCCCTGCGCGTTGGACTTGGTGACCGACGCGACGCGCTTCTTCTTATTGCGCTTCACCGCCAGTTCGAATGCGAACCGCACCACGCGCTCAATGCCCCGCCTGGTGAACACCGAGGTCTGAATGGCGATCTCTTCCGGTTGCTGATGGTAGACGAAGCCGCCCACCTGCGCATACTCGCCCTCGGTGTTCTCCCGCACCACCACAAAATCGATATCGCCGCCCTTCGGCCCCGCCAGCGGCGATTGGACGCCCGGATAGAGATACGCCGGCCGCACGTTGGCGTACTGGTCGAACGCCCGCCGGATGGGCAGTAGCAGCCCGTTGAGCGTGGTGTGGTCGGGGATTTCCGGATGCCCCACCGCGCCCAGCAGGATGGCGTCGCAAGGTTGCAGCAGGTCGATGGCCCCCGCGGGCATCATGCGCCCCCAGCGGAAGAAGTGCTCCGCGCCCCATTCGAAATCCTGAAACGCGAAGGTTACATCATGTTTCTTGGCGATCTGTTCCAGAACGCGCTTGGCTTGGGGAACGACCTCGAGGCCGACGCCGTCCCCGGCGATCACTGCGATGGTGAATGTCTTCATAGGCTCGAAGACAATTGTAGCCACTACCGCGGTCCTCCGGGGTACACCAAAAAAAAAGCCCGATCTCGCGATCGGGCTTTTGTAATAAACCGGGCGACTTCCTACTCTCCCA
>PMYB01000009.1 GCA_003170915.1 Bryobacterales bacterium
AGAAGTTATTTAAGTGGCATTGGCCGGAACCGCCTGCCCCACCAAAACACCGGATTGTGCTCGAGAACTGCGGAATCGTCGACCCGCTGAACATCGACGACTACTTGGCCCGCGATGGCTATCGTGCCCTGGCGAAGGGCCTCTCGCCGGACGAGGTGATCGCCGCGATTTCCGATTCCGGGCTGCGCGGGCGCGGCGGCGCGGGTTTTCCCACGGGACGGAAATGGGCGCTCGGGCGCGCGCAAGCGGGCGACGTCAAGTACGTCGTCTGCAATGGCGATGAAGGCGATCCGGGCGCGTTTATGGACCGGCTGGTGCTGGAATCCGACCCGCATCGGGTACTCGAAGGGCTGGCCATCGCGGCGTACGCCATAGGCGCCAGCGAGGGCTACCTCTACATTCGCGCGGAGTATCCGCTGGCCGTGCGCCACATACGGGCCGCTATCCGGCAGGCGGAGGAGCGCGGCTTGCTCGGGGGGCTGCACCTCGAGGTCCGCGAGGGTGCCGGCGCATTCGTCTGCGGCGAGGAGACCGCGCTGATCCAGTCGCTCGAGGGGAAGCGCGGCATGCCGAAGCTCCGGCCTCCATACCCCGTCGAGCGGGGCTTTCGCGGACGGCCGACCCTCATCAACAACGTCGAGACGCTCGCCTGCGTGCCGTGGATCATCCGCCACGGCGCCGGCGCATTCGCGGCGCTCGGCACACCGAACAGCCGCGGCACCAAGGTCTTCGCGCTGGCCGGGAAGATCAATCGCGGCGGCCTGATTGAAGTCCCCATGGGCATCACCATCCGCGAAGTAGTGGAGGATATCGGTGGCGGCATCCGCAACGGGCGGGCGTTCAAAGCGGTGCAGCTTGGCGGCCCGTCCGGGGGGTGCATTCCGGCGCGGCTGGCCGATACGCCAATCGACTACGACGCCTTGGCGCAGACCGGCGCCATCATGGGATCGGGCGGGCTGGTGGTGCTCGACGACCGCGATTGCATGGTGGATATCGCCCGCTTCTTCCTGAAGTTCACGCAGGCGGAATCCTGCGGCAAGTGCACCTTTTGCCGTATTGGCACGAAGCGCATGCTGGAGATTCTGGAGCGCCTGTGCGAGGGAAAGGGCCGGACGGACGATCTCGAAAAGCTCGAAACGCTGGCCGATTATGTGGGCCGCGGCAGCCTGTGCGGGCTCGGCCAGACTGCGCCCAACCCGGTGCTGACCACGCTCCGGTACTTCCGCGACGAGTACGAAGCCCACCTTCACGAGCGGCGCTGCCCGGCCGGCCGCTGCCCGGCGCTGATCCGGTATCGCGTGACGGCCAATTGCATCGGCTGCACGCTATGCGCGCAAGCCTGCCCGGTGGGCGCCATCGCGTATCGCCCGTACGAGAAGCACGAGGTGGACGACCAGCTCTGCACGCGTTGCGACATGTGCCGCCAGGTATGCCAGGACGACGCCATCGAGGTGCTATAAGCGGGCAATGGTGAACTTGACGATCGACGGCCGGCCGATCGGCGTTCCGCCGGGAACCACCGTGTTGGAGGCGGCTCAGTGGCTGGGCATTAAAATCCCAACCATGTGCCACGTGCCGGGAATCGAGCCGGCCTCGTCGTGCTTCCTCTGCGCGGTGCAGATCGAAGGCCGGCGCACGCTCTCGCCCGCCTGCGGCATGCCCGTCGCGGAGGGCATGGCCGTGGTCACCGGGAGCGCGGATGTGCGCGCGGCGCGCAAAATGGCGCTGGAACTTTTGCTCTCGGATCACGCCGGAGAGTGCGTGGCGCCGTGCGCGGCCCAATGCCCCGCCGGGCTCGACATTCCGGGATTCGTCCACGGCATCGCGACGGGGGACAATCGGCGCTCGATGGAGGTGATCGCGGAGCGGCTTGCGCTGCCAGGTTCGCTCGGGCGCATCTGCCCGCGTTTGTGCGAGCGGCAATGCCGCCGCTCGGACCTCGACCAGGGCCTCGCAATTGGCGCTCTGCACCGTTACGTGGCCGACCTGGCACACTTCACTCCGCCGCGCGCGCCATCCACCGGGAAGCGGGTTGCCATAGTGGGCGCGGGGCCCGCGGGCCTGGCTGCCGCTTACTATCTTGCGAAAAACGGCCATGACTGCACGCTGTTCGACGCGCACGCGCTGCCCGGAGGCATGTTGCGCTACGGAATCCCCGCCAACCGCTTGCCGAAGGATGCGCTGGATGCGGAAATCGACGCCATCCGGCGGCTCGGCGCACGGTTCCGAATGGGCGAGCGGTGGGGTGAAGACTTCACCCTCGCCGGCTTGCGCCAGCGGCACGACGCGGTGTTCGTGGCCATTGGGGCCCAACGTGCCCAGGGGCTGCGCTGCGAAGGCGAGGAACACGCCCTCGCGGGAATTGAGTTTCTGGAGCGCGTGGCCGGCGGGAACTCGTCGCCGTTGGGCAACGATGTCGCGGTGGTCGGCGGCGGCAATACCGCCATGGACTGCGCTCGCTCGGCGGTCCGGCTGGGCGCGCGAAACGTGCGGGTGATCTATCGCCGCAGCCGGCAGGAGATGCCTTGCCTGATGGAAGAAGTAGAGGCCGCGGAAGCCGAAGGCGTGCGCATCGAACTTCTCGTCGCGCCGGTGCGGCTGGAACGAAACGGTGGAAGCCTGTTGCTGACTTGCCGGCGGATGACGCTCGGCGAACCCGACGTCTCGGGGCGCCGCCAGCCGGTAGAGTTGGATGGCTCCGATTTCACGATGGAGTGCTCGACGGTGGTCGCGGCCATCGGGCAATCGGTGGATCGATCGCTGGCCGAGCGGGAAGGGCTGGAGGTCACCGCCTGGGGCATCGCCGCCGATGAACGGACGTTCGCCACAAACCTTCCCGGAGTTTTCGCCGGCGGCGACGGGGTGCTGGGCGCGGATCTGGCCGTCCGCGCGGTGGCCGCGGGGAGAATGGCCGCGGCCGCAATTCATCAGTTCCTGTCGGGCCAAGCCGTCACCGGGGAAGCAGCGATGACTGCCATCGCCATGCGCCCGATAGACGACGCCGAGCGGGCGGAGATGTTTCGCGCCATCGAGCGAGCCGCGCGAGTGCATGCGCCGGAGATCCCCATGGAGCGGCGCGTGGCGAGCTTCGACGAGGTGGAAAACCGGCTGCTGGATGCGGATGCGGTCCGCGAAGCTCGCCGTTGCCTGACTTGCGGCTGCCGCAAAGCGGACTGCTGCCTGGTGCGAACGCTCGCCACCGAATACGGCGTGGATGTGTACCGCTTTGCGGGCGCGCGCCGCCGCTTCTCGCAGGACCTTTCCCATCCGGAGGTGATCTACGAGCCGGGCAAGTGCATCTGTTGCGACGCGTGCGTGCGCATCGCCGCCGCCGCGGACGAAGAGCCTGGCCTCGCGATGATCGGCCGCGGCTTCGACGTCGCCGTGGGAGTGCCATTCGGCCAGCCGCTCTCGATCGGCTTGCGCAAAGTAGCGCGCGAGTGTGCCGAGGCGTGCCCGACTGGTGCGCTGGCATTGCGGACGGCTCGATCGTGCGACGCGTGCTCGCTTGGCGGTTAGCCAGTGCCAATGACGAGATCGAGGCCGGCAGCTTCGGCGAACGCACGGAAATCCCGGTCTCGCGTAAGAAGGGGAACCCCGCGATCGATACAGCTTTGAGCGATCAATGCATCGCCCAGGCGCGCCTTACGGCGCTTTGCCAACACCTTCGCTCGTAACTCACCTGCCCGTTGCCAATAACCAGGCTCGACCTCGATGAGCGGCAGCTCTGAAAGAGTCTGCGAAACTTTTGAAGGAAGCTTCGGGTCACTCAACACCTCGGTGAGCACAACGGGCACCATCAGCACTTGCCGGTCCTGGAGCGCCTTGTCGAGCAGTTCCGCGTCCTCGCCGCCATCTCCTTCGAGGAATCCGATCCAGGTGCTGGTGTCGACCGCGATCATCGATCGGCCTTCAAATCGGCTAATGTACGCGTGAAACGAACCTTGCCCCGGAGCTGGCGCAGCCGCGCGTAGGCATGCGACGCCGCAACTAGCTGCAGCCCGGTACGGACGGTCTGGGTGATGCCGCTACCGCTGGCTCGTTGCGCCTTTTCGAGAAGTTCCGGCGGCACCTCGACAGTGATCTTGCGCGCTGTTACCATGACGCTCAATATACCATATCCGATACCAGCATTGAATATGGTCTTGCCGCCCTGCATTTTAGAAAAGCAGCTTCAACGCAAACTGAATCCGCCGTGGGTCCTGCGCCGAGACTACCTGCCCAAACGTGGGCGATCCGACGAAACTATCCGGAAGATTGAAATTGGTGCGATTCAAGAGGTTAAAGAACTCCGTGCGGAATTGTAAGTTGAGGCGCTCGGTGACGGCATTGTTTTTGACAATCGAGAAGTTGACTGTCTGCGCGCCTGGGCCGTCGAGAATGTCGCGGCCCGTGTTGCCAAAATGCCCATAGGGCGGGGTCGCGAACGCCGCAGTGTTGAACCACTCCCGGGGCGTGGGATTGGAAACCCGGGGATTGCCAACCACGTTCGGCCGGTCGTTCGCGCCGAAACCCAATTGCGAGATGCCGGTGTTGGTGTTGTCGTTATCCGGCAGCAGCGCCACCGTGAACGGCTGGCCGGTCTGAAACGTCAGTACGCCGAAACTCTGCCACCCGCCCATCCAGCGATGGCCCTTGAGGACCGGCAGATCGTACGCGTAGCTGAGCGTGAAGCGCTGGCGGATGTCGAAATCGGAGCGGCCCCGTTCCGCGCTCAGGTTGTAACTGTTCTGTGGAAAGTTCGGATCTCCGGTGGTGTTGAAGAACCCGGAGGCATCGTCGATGGACTTGGCGTAGGTGTAGGACGCCAGTAACGACAATCCTTGCCAAAGGCGCTGCTGGAGCCGCCATTGCAGGCTGTGATAAGTCGAGTTAGCCTGCGACTCGATGATGTCGATTTCGGAGAAATACGGGTTCGGACCAGGGTTCTGCCGATTGACGGAAGGTTGCGGCTGGTTGATATTGCGCGAATCGATCAAATGCGTTCCCTTCGATCCTACGTAAGCAATCTCAAACACCCTCGATTTTCCAAGCTGCCGCTGAATGCCGAAATTCCACTGCTGCACATAGGGTGTGCGAAGGTCGCGTTGGAACGCGATTGCCGATCCTGGGTATGGGAACGGGAAATTGCTCGGGAACGGATTCGTCAACGACAGGTTTACGAGGCCCTGAATCGGGTAGTACAGATTGAAATTGTAGTAAGGCGCGCTGAAGTAGAGGCCTTCACCTGGCGCGAGCGGGGATTGGTCGTGGTGAATCCCATACGCCGCCCGGAATACGGTTGTGTTGCGCCCGCCCGGCGACCACGCCAAACCGATCCGCGGAGCAAGGTTGTGGTAGTCCGGATGGTAGCCGCCCCTGGGAAATCCGCTCTGGCCCAGTTGGACGAGGGAGGCCGTTGCCGCGTTGTACACATCGGCGCGATTGGCGGCATCCACCGCGGGGGAGTTGTACTCGTATCGCAATCCCAGCGTCAGCACCAGGTCCGGGCGGGCGCGCCAGGTGTCATTGACGAAGAAGTCATAGCTGCGGCTGCGCAGGTGCTGCGGATTGTTTTCCGTCGCCCCGCCGGTCTCCGTGGGAGCGCCGAGCAACAACTCCTCCAGCGGGTTACCCAGTAGGAGACCCGTGAAATTGAAGAATCCGTGGGATTCGATGTCGCGGTAAGCGTTCTGTTGCAGAAGGCGGAAGTCGAATCCAAACTTCACCAGGCGCCGGCCCCGAGTCCAGGTCGCGTTGTCGGCAATCTGCCAGGTGTTGGTGCTTCCGTGCTCGGGACTGGTAGGTTCATCCCCGACCGGTGAGAAGCCATTCACCGAGATCAACGTCAATCCCCAATCGCGCGGATTCGTGGAAAGCTCCGGAAGACCGAGTTGGCGATTGATGCTGGTTCCCTGGCCCTGCGGGTAGTCGCCGTTCGAGACTCGATTGAAGGTCAGCCGCAATTCATCGACCAGCGCCGGCGTAAAAATGTGCGTCTCGCCCCAAACGGCGTTTTGCGAGCGGCTCGGAATATGGAGGCCGTAACCCGGCACCGAGGCGTCTCCCGACGATCCGGCGAACGGATCGAACAAGTTGTCATCCGCGAAGCTGTAGCGTGCGAAGAGATCGTCGGATGGCCTGAAGGAGTGGTCCAGGCGAACGTCGAAATGGTGCACGCTGTCGGTGAGCGGCGGCGAGGATACGAAATTTGCTCCAGGCACGTGGCGGTCGGGTTTAGGATAGAGCGCCACAATCGCCAGCCCGATCGGGTTCAAGTAATATTGCGGAATCTTGCCGCCGGGGATCGGCTGCCCGGCAGTCGGGTCGATGGCCACCAGGCTGCTTTGTGAAAAGTCGCCGGCGCGCTCCCCGAGAGTTGGCACATTGGCGATCAGCGTCTGCCCGGTCGCCATCCGCGTGCCCTCGTAATCGGCGAAGAAGAACGTCCGGTTCCCGGCCAGCGGGCCGCCCAGCGTGGCGCCGAACTGGTTGCGCCGATACTTTGGCGCCGGCTGATCGGAAGGCGCGAAAAAGTTGCTTCCATCGAGCGCGCCGTTGCGGAAGAACTCGTACGCAGTGCCGTGGAACTGGTTGCCGC
>PMYB01000210.1:0-19797 GCA_003170915.1 Bryobacterales bacterium
CGGGCATTCAAGAAGAGGTTGAGAAACACCTGTTGAAGCTGGCCGGCGTTGCCGTGCACGGGCGGGAGGCCGGGGTCGAGATCGGTCTTGACCTGGATTCCCGACTTCTGAAGCTGGTGCTCGAGCAAAGAGAGCGTCTCCTGAATCACGCGGTTCAGGTTGACGTCGCCCAAAGAAGTCGTGGAGGTCCGGGAGAAGTTGAGCAGCGAATTGACGATCTCGCTGGCGCGGAAAGTCTGCTTGGCAATCTTGTCGAGGATGAGCGACTTTTGCGAATCGTCGCTCACCTGTTTGGCCAGCATCTGGGCGTAGGTGGAGATGACGGCCAGGGGGGTGTTGACCTCGTGGGCCACGCCCGCCGCCAGCAGGCCGATGCTGGAGAGTTTGTCGGCCTGCACGAGCCGCTGCTCGAGCTCGGCGCGGTCGGTAATGTCGTCGAAGATAATCAGCCGGCCAATCTGCTCCTGGTCCTTGGAAACCAGCGGCGCGATGGCGATATTCAAGGTAGTTTCGCGAAGTCGCGCGGGAAGACCGTGGCCGTTGCCGGGCCCATAGGGCACCCCATTGCCGCCGGCGGGCCCAGAGGGCACGGGCCCAGAGGGCACCCCCGTGGGCCTCAGCACGAATTTGTAGATGTGGTGTATGCCGGTCTGGCCCCGCACGCGGTCACACTCCGCGGCGAGTTCCATGGGGAAGAGTTCGGAGAGCGTCCGGCCCACGGCGTGGTCGCGCGGAATGCCGCTGAGGCGCTCCATCTGGGTGTTCCAGCTTTCCACGCGGTCGTCCAGATCGGCCGCCAGGATGCCGACGTTGATGGATTCGACGATGTTCTCGCTGAATTCCTTGAGCCGCTCGTACTCTTCCACCTTGCGCTGCAGCGAGCGGTAGAGCGAAGCGTTCTCGATGGCGATGGCCACGTACCCGGCCAGGGTGAGGAGCAGCTCGACGTCCACGCTAGAGAGATAATCGCCGTCGGCGGTGCGGCTGACGCCCATGTAGGCAATCGTCCGGCCGCGGACCGTGCAGGGCAGGTAGTAGGTGAGATCCAGATCGGCGATGGCGCCCCGCACCGAAGCCGGCCAGGCGCGCGAGACGGCGTCGAGCTGGTGACGCGTACGCTGGAAGAAGAGATACGGTTCCGGCAGCTTCCAATTGAGAAAGCTGAGATCCAACTCCTCGCGGCCGGCGGCGGCCAGGCGGGGGTTGCCTCCCATGGACTGCTTGAGCCGGAATTCGGGACCGTTGGCGCCCTCCTCCGACAGGAAAAACGCCATGTGCTTGATGGAGAGCGTCTGGCGGAGCCGTTCGCCCACGGAGGCCAGCATGGCGTCGAGATCGGTCTCGGAGCTGAGCTCGCGGGCGAACTCGACCAGCGTGCGGCGGTAGTCGTAGCGGTCGCGGTAGAAGTGCTTGTCGAGCCGCTCCTGAATCCAGTTGCGAATGGGCTGGAACAGGAAGGCGGTGATGAGCATGACGGTGATGAGGCCGATGTTGCCGAGGTCCTTGAAATTCTTCTGCACCAGGCTGGCGAGCGAGAATACGATGCCGTAAAACGCCGCCAGCACACAGATGGTGGCCAGCGTATAGGCATAGCCGCGCCGGAAGATGATGTCCACGTCCATCAGGCGGTAGCGCACAATGGCGTAGGCCAGGGTGAGCGGAATCAGCGGCAGCGAAAGCACCGACATCTTGAGGTAGGCGTTGGGAATCGCGCCCATGGCGTAGGGCAGCACGTAGAGCACGGCGAAAGGCAGGATTCCGCAGAATGCGCCGTTGCGCAGCCACTTGAGCTGCTGGCGCACGATGGGGTCCTCGGCCTTGCGGTATTCCACGCTCAGGGCAAACCCTCCGGCGACGTAGGGGACGGTCCAGAACACCATCCAGACGCGGTCCAGCATCCAGCGCAACTCGAGCAGCGGAATGGCCACCGTCAACGCGCCGGTGGCGAAGGCCACGAAGACCGCGAAAAGCAGCGCCGCGGGCAGATATAGCGCGGCCACCCGGAAACGGTTCTGGAGCCACTTACGCGGCTCGGGGAAGGTCAGGCAGAAATGCAGGAACACGGCCGGCGCCACCAGGCCGGCGGCCAGATTGCCGAAATAAATGATCTTGTCGAATGCGTTGAGCTGCCCGGTGTAGTGGAAGCAAAGGAAGACGAACGAGGCCAGGCAGAGCACATAAAAGTGCCGCGCTTTCTGCGCGCTGCCGCGGCGGAAATAGACGAACAGGCCGATAACCAGGTAGGCAAATCCGACCAGGTATTGGTAGGTGACGGCCAGATCGAGCGGCACTTCCCCCACGATGACGGTGGTGTCGAAGTCCACCCCGCGGCGGCTGATGTGATAAACGGCCTTGCTCCAAGACCCGATGCGCACCAACACTTGAGTGACGTTGGCGGCATTCTCGATGGGAACTTTGTTGATTAACGCCAGCCGGTCACCGGGATGCACCCCGGCATTGGACCCGCCACTCGCTTGTGTTACGTATAGCGCCTCGACGCTCCCATGGCGATCCACCCAAACCACGCCATCCTCAGGGAGGCGGAAACGATGCTGTTGCTGGAAATTAATGACGGCAGCCACACCTGCGGCGAGAGTCAGGATGGTCAATATCGCGGTGGAGAGCTGGAACTTGAGTTCCTGAAACATAGTAGCCGCCGTTACCTACTCGCGAGACAATACGCCGCGCTCGATGGAGCACGTTTAATGCCGCGCCGAATTCATTAATCTGCTCAAAGAATAGCCTAATTATCTATCACTTACAAGTAAGCCGCGGGCTCTCTCCGATTTTTGGGAGAACTATACTATGCGGAAGTGTATTCGTCTGCCGCAATACTGCGTTAGAACGCTTCCCGGGGTGCTTGACAGTTTTGGGAGTTTCGGGGCCTAATTGCGGAATTCGCCGCGACCGCGGGTGCGGTTGGCGGGGACCGGATTCCCCAGACCGGTCCAGCACCCCAACCGGGTGACGCATCTCGTCCGGATGTGGATTTATTATTGATGACGTTGCAAGCTCCTCTTTTTCAATGGGTTGCGACGGTGGTTCGAGATTGGGAGACGCATCGGGAGGGCCTTTTTTGCAAGATGCGTCTCCCGGATGGTCGGGGGGCTCGACGATTCGGATGCCTTTTCGTAAGTGCCTCAATTTCAATGGGATACCGCTGCCGACGGGGACCAGGATGGGTCTGGGCTGGCACCCGGCCGACACCGCGGCAGGCACGGGAGCGGACGGGAAGGAGGAGGTGAAGAGAATGCCCCGCTGGGCGATGGCGATGAGGGGAGCGAAGGGATTATGCACGAGTGCCTCCTAATCCTGGTATAGCAGGCCAAAATCGGGCTAACGGGTCTTGAAATCCGGAAGTGATTGAAATGGTTCAGAAAACTTTGGGCGAAACATTAGTCACCGAAAAAGGTTTGCTCAGTTTCGCGGCGCAAGGAGGCGTTGAACGCGACACGGACGGCTATTGCATCCACGGCGTCGGTCGATGCCGCGACCAATATCGGATATGATGGCTCCGGCACCACACCGGTTTCCCCTCTTATAATGGTGCTGGTACTCCGATGGTCGAACAGCTCCACTCGGGCGTTTCCGCCCGAAACGCTCGGGTCTGCCTCTTTGATTTTGATGGCACCATCTCCCTCATCCGATCCGGCTGGATGGACGTGATGATCCCCATGATGGTGGAAACTCTCGCCGATCTCGATACCGGCGAGCCTGTGGAACAACTCCGTGCGGTCGTCGAGGACCGCGTCGGCCGCCTCACCGGGAAGCAGACCATCTACCAGATGATCGAGTTTGCCGATCAGGTCCGCGGCTATGGCGGCAAGCCCCTCGATCCGCTCGAGTACAAGCGCATCTACTTGGGGCGCCTCCACCGGAA
Source organism: Bryobacterales bacterium (assembly GCA_003170915.1). GTDB lineage: Bacteria > Acidobacteriota > Terriglobia > Bryobacterales > Bryobacteraceae > Fen-178. The sequence continues at coordinate 3,881 of PMYB01000210.1, forward strand.
AATCCGCCACCGCCTCGACGACCTCGCCCAAGGCGCCTCTCCCGAAAAGTACCTCGTCCCTGGCGCCCGCGCTTTCCTCGAAGCACTGCGCGCGCGCAGCTTGAAGCTGTACCTCGCCAGCGGCACCGATCAGGAGTTCATGCGCCACGAGGCGCGCCTCCTCGACGTCGACCGTTACTTCGATGGCGGCATCTACGGCGCCCTCGACGATTACAAGAGTTTTTCAAAGAAGATCCTGATCCAGCGTGTCATTGCCAGCGCCGAATGCCGCGGCGACCAGTTTCTCTGCTTCGGAGATGGCTACGTCGAGATTGAAAATGTCAAGGAAGTGGGCGGAGTCGCCGTCGGAGTCGCCACCGACGAGCCAGCCTGCCAGGCCGTCGACGCCTGGAAACGCCGGCGCCTCACCAGTGTCGGAGCCGATTTCATCATTCCCAACTTCCTCTGCCAGGAACAATTGTTGGCTTCCCTGTTTCCCAATGGAAAGTAAATACCCCGTCTTCGACCGCTCGCGCCTGGTCGTCAAACCGCTGGCCGAGCGCGTCCATGATCTCGCCGTGGATCATTGGCTGGCCCTCGACGAAGCACCGATCCTCTATACCCACCCGCGACTCGCCGAGGTGGCCGCCCGGGTGGTCGCCGCGCGCCAGCGTGGCGCGGCCCGGATCCTCATGATGGGCGCGCACGTGCTCCGGGCCGGCGTCAATCACCAGATCATCGACCTCGTTGCGCGCGGCTTCATCGATCACATCGCCCTCAACGGCGCCGGCGCCATCCACGATTATGAGCTCGCGCGCATCGGGGCCACCACCGAGAGCGTCGCACGCTACATCCGCACCGGCGAATTCGGCCTCTGGCGCGAAACCGGCGAGCTCAACGACTGGATCGCCGAGGCCGCCCGCCTCTCCCTCGGCCTGGGCGAGAATATCGGCCGGCGCATCGAGTCGAGCGATTATCCCCATCGCGATCTCAGCGTCCTGGCCGCCGCCTGGCGCTGCTCCGTCCCGGTCACCGTTCACGTCGGCGTCGGCTACGACATTCTGCACGAACATCCCAACTGCGACGGCGCCGCTCTCGGCGCCGCCAGCTATCGCGACTTCCTGATCTTCGCCGCCACCGTTGAGCGGCTCGAAGGCGGCGTTATGCTCAGCTTCGGCTCTGCCGTCATGGCGCCCGAAGTCTACCTCAAAGCGCTCGCCATGAGCCGCAACGTCGCACGCCAGCAGGGCCGCGTCATCCGCGATTTTGCGACCGCCGTCTTCGATCTCATCCCCATCGGCGACAACATCCATCAAGAGCTTCCCAAAACCAATCCTGGCTATTATTTCCGGCCGTACAAAACTATCCTCGTGCGTACCGTCGCCGATGGCGGCGCCAGCTTTTATTTCTGTGGAGATCACCGCGCCACCTTCCCCGCTGTCCGCCGGGCGATTCTGGAGTGCCCTATTCAGGAGGGAGCATGACCACCGCGGAGATCCTCTCCGCGCTGCCCCGGCTCGCCGCCCTGGTCGTCGGCGATATCTGCCTGGACCGCTGGTGTACCTACGATCCCTCCGCCGCCGAGCCGTCTCGTGAGACCGGCATCCCGCGCACCGCCGTTGTCTCCGTCGAAGTTACGCCCGGCGCCGGCGGCACCGTGGCCAACAATCTCGCCGCCTTCGGCGTCGGCCGCGTAGCTGTCCTCGGCGCCATCGGTAACGACGGTCATGGTGACGAGCTCTCCCGTGCCCTCAGCCACCGCGGCATCGACTCCGGCCTCTGTGTTCGCAGCGATCGCATCCAGACCTTTACCTATACCAAGCTCATCAATCAGTCCACCGGCATCGAGGATCAGCCCCGCATCGATTTCATCAACGATCACCCAGTCCCCGCCGCAGTCGAGCGGCTCATCCTCGATCGCCTGCAGCAGACCATCGATGCCTTCGATGTGATCCTGGTATCCGATCAGGCCGAGACCAGCCAAGGCGGCGCAGTCACGCCGGCGCTGCGGAACCTGCTGGCCGATCTCGCTCTCAACTATCCCGAAAAAGTGATCCTGGCCGATTCCCGCACCCGCATCGAGCAGTTTCGTAACTTGATCGTCAAGCCCAACCAGCAGGAAGCGGAGACGGCCTGCCGATCGTTGTTGGGTCGCCTGGACTACGCGGAGTTGCGCCGCCAGATGCAAGCTCCTCTCATGATCGTGACCCACGGCAGCCACGGCGTCCTCCTCGTCGATGGCCAGGGTGAAACTTGGGTCAAAACCAATCCGGTAGACAATCCGGTAGACATCTGCGGAGCCGGTGACAGCTTCGCCGCCGGCACAGCAGTCGCCCTCCGCGTAACCCGTGACCCGGCCGCGGCATCCAGGTTCGGCAACCGGGTAGCCGGCATCACCATCATGAAGAAAGGCACGGGCACGGCTTCTCCAGCAGAGATCCAAGCCGCCGGAGGCCTCCTATGACCACTTTGGCCAACGATATCGGCGGCACGAAGTTCTCCATCGCCGCTTTCCAGGCCGGCCGCCTCAGACCGCTCCGCCCGCGCGGCGCGCAAAAAACGCGCGCCTTGGGACAGAGCGGTCAGGCCCCTACTCGCAGGCGGCTGGCCACTTCCATCATGAGGAAAAACGCCTGGCCTTCGGCCGCTACCCCAGCGTGGTCGAAGGTCGGGGCTCCGCAGACGCCTTGCACGAAGCCGTATTGGTCCACCTTGGCGCGCGCGGCGGCGCGCATGCGGTCGGCGGCTGGGCGGTAGCTGGCCGGCAACCAGCCGCCTGGCACGCCGGTGTAGATGCTGAAAGCCAGCATCTGCGCCAGGTTGGTCTCGACAAAGCTGTCGGGCTGGTCCAGCGCATCGTGGAACAGGCCGTCGGGACGCTGGTGGGCCAGGCATCCATCCAGCAGTTCCTTCAGAAACGCGGAGAGCCGCTCGCGCTCGGCCTGGCGGGCCGCCGGCAGAGCCGCAATCACCCGTGTGATGCCCGCCGCCGCCCAACCGTTCCCGACTCCCCAGAATGCCTGGCGCCGAAACTGCCGGCTAGCATCGTCCCAGATGTGCGAAAGCAGCTTTTTTTCAGGGTTCCAGAGCCGCTTCCGCAGGCCGTCGATTTGCAGGATGGCTTCGTCGTAGTGGCCGGTGGCGGCGAGGAATGGGGGGGTGGTGTAGTAACTATCGGACCACATCTCGGGAGCGTTGAAGACGTGGTAGCAGGTTCCATCGGCGGCGCGCGGGGCTTTCTTCAGGACGAACTCGATCAGCCCGCGCGCGGCCTGCTGCATCTGGGGATCGCCCGTCAACTCCGCCGCGCGCCAGTATGCCGCGCCGCCCATGGCGGGATCGGTGGCCCCACCGCCGATGGCCGCCAGCCGCCCATCCGGGGCCTTCTCGACAATCGCGCTCTTGGCCATCAGGATGACCCGCTCGCGGTCCCCCATATCCAGAAATGCCTGGGCCAGAATACCCTGCTCCCAGGAATGGCGCTGCATGGAGAGCGCGGCTTCGGCGACTTTCTCCAGGAGACTGTCTTTGGCTGCGGCGGCCGGGCTGGGCCGGACTGCTCCCAGCGCGGCGCTGGTATACAAAAAACTCCGCCGGTTCATGGTGCTGGCTCCTCCCTCAATGCAAAACCGTGCCGGCGATGGCGTTGCCGGCCGCGTCCAGGATCTCGACACTCGAGATGGTTTTAATGGTCTCGTGATCGGCAAAGGTCCAGACCACGCGCTGGTCCCGGGTTACCTCAATGAGGTGGGGGGCCTTGCCGAACTGGCCGTGTCCCAGCCAGTTGCTCATGACCGTGTTGCCGTTGGGCAGCCGGTGCAAGCCGGTCATGAACTTCAGGCTGATGCCGGGCAACTCGTCGCCGCGGACCTCCCAGACGGTTCGCCCATCGGGGGCGACTTCGAACACGCGCGCGGGGGCGCCGTCGCGGTCGGCACTGGCGATCAGGGTGTTGCCGTCCGGCAGGCGCACGACGCTGTGCGGCCCGCCCGGCGCGGCCACCTGCCACACTACTTTACCGTCGGGATCGTACTCGCGCACCACCTGGAGCCCGTAATGAGCCACCAGGTAGTTGCCATTGGCCAGCTTGCGGGCATTGCGCATATAGGCCGAGCCGCCGTCCTGGCCCTCCGGCAGCAGCCGGATCTGCCGGACGATGCGCCCAGCGGCGTCGAGCTCCAGAAGACGGCCGGCATTGCACTCGCCGATAAACGTGTTGCCATTGGGAAGCCGCTGGCAGGCGTAGACCTCGCTGGTGGATTCGTAAGAGAAGACCACCTTCTTATCGCGCGTGACCTCTTTGACACCGTGCCCCGTGTTGAAAAGCAAGTTGCCGTTGGGAAGCACCCAGATGTCGTTGGCGTTGGGAGCATCGTAGCTCCATTCGACTTTTCCACGATCATCCACCAGGAAGACCTTGCCTTGGGTGTAGTCGGTACAGGCGAATCGATGGCCCGGCGCGGCCACTGCGCCACCCAAGACAAGCAACGCACACCACAGCTTCATGAGAGAACTCCGTCGGCGACCTGAAGGCGGATTATGGCAAAACGACGTATTCGGAGTCAAACGGCCGCGCTCCGCGGACCTCAAACAGGAATCCGTGAAATAGTCTCAGTTCCTGCGGAACCCCCCGACGCGGCCAGAATTCGCCTCGCTTCGCGACCACGCCGATGTCTCCGTTTTGATCGTCGGCGGGGGCATCAACGGAATCGGCTTGTTCGCCGAGTTGGCGCTGCAAGGAATCGATACCCTGCTGGTCGACAAGTCGGACTTCTGCGCTGGGACCAGCTCCGCCATGACGCGCATCATTCACGGCGGGCGGCGCTCGAGTTGCGGCCGGCTCTGAACCCCGAGGCGATCTGCACGGCAACGTACTACGATGCCGAGATCACCTATCCGGAACGGTTGCGCCTGGAACTGGTTCAGGACGCCGAAGCCGCGTGTGGCGGGGCGCGCGCGCTGAATTACGTGCGTTCCCAGAACGCCGCGGGCGGGACCGTAGTCCTGCGCGACGAGGTCTCCGGCAAGAGTTGCGAGGTGAGGCCGCGAATCGTGGTCAACGCCACGGGTCCGTGGATCGACTTCACCAATCGGGGTCTCGGGCGCGAGTCCCGGTTCATCGGCGGAACCAAGGGTTCCCACGTTGTGCTGGACCATCCCGAACTGGTGAAGGCGACCGGGGACGAGATGATCTACTTCGTCAACTGGGACGGCCGCATCTGCATCTTCTATGCGGTGGATGGCAAGATCATCGCGGGCGCCACGGATATCCCCGCGGGAAATCCGGATGCGGTCTGCGACGAAGCTGAAGTCGACTACATTCTGGAGGCCATGCGGATGGCCTTCCCTTCGATCCGAGTGGACCGGTCGCACGTGGTGTTTCGGTTTTGCGGCGTGCGCCCTCTGCCGCGCAGCGACGCCCCGACCCCAGGCCAGATCAGCAGAGACCACAGCTACCCGGTGCTGGCCCCAGGCAACGGAATCGATTTCCCGATCTACTCGCTGGTGGGCGGAAAGTGGACCACGTTCCGTGCGCTTGCCGAACAGGTTTCGAGCGAAATTCTGGGGGTGCTGGGACGCAAGAGAATCCGCGATTCGGCGGATGTTCCCATCGGGGGCGGCAAGGGCTATCCCAGGATGCCGGAGGGCAACGGACTGCCGCCGGAGAGGCTCGCTACGCTGCTGGACCGCTATGGCACGGGGGCCGATAGAGTCGCCGCTTTCTTACAGGCGGGCCCGGATGCGCCGCTCGCCGGTCACGCCGGTTACTCCCGCCGGGAGATCGAATTCATGGCGCGCAACGAGCGGGTGATCCACCTCGACGATCTGATCCTGAGGCGGACACTCAGGTTGCCCGCCACCAGTCATCGGGGTCTTACTCCACCCATGCGGGCCGAATGTGATGAAGCGGATATTCGGCCTGGCAGACGGCACAGAGGTTTCCGCAAACGTCCAGCAGGACGGCTTTCACGGAACTGGTTCCGACATCGATGCCGAGGAGGAGTGGTCCCACGTTATCCCTCCAGCAGCCGCCTCTATCGGGCGGCAAAGAGCGGCGCGATGGAGACCACCCCAAGGCCGGTCAAAAAGAGCACGAACATGAGCACCAGGAGCCGGGTCACACGCGCGCCGCCTCCGGCGAATTCCCTCCACACCAGGACGCCCCACAGGGCCCCCACCATGGTGGAGCCTTGCCCGATGGCGTAGCTGATGGCGGGTCCGACTTGCAACTCCCGCGGGGCGCTGGCGGCGACGAAGTTCGATAATGAACCGGCGATCCAGGCCAGGCCGCCTACGATGCCGAGAAAGTGCACCCACCAATTGCCTCTCAAGTAGTCTCCAAAACGCAGCCGGGGGCCGTCGATGGGGAACCGCATGAAATAGAGATTGAAGACAAAGACGGAGGCCAGCACGCCCAGGCTAAAGACGAATCCGACGGCGTAGGGGCCGAGTCCGTTCTCGCCCGTCTTGCCGATCTCGACCAGCGGGTAGAAGGTTCCCATCAGAAGGCCGCCGACGATGCTCAGCCGGATGCCTTTCCAGGTGGCCGCACGTTTGGCGGCGGCATCCGCCTTGTCCCCGGCGGTGCTGCGGCTGACGGCGAGCGCGCGGTAGGCGATGGCGTCGACGACGATGGCGCCCACAATCAGGGCAACACCAGTGAATAGCAGCAACGGATTCCCCTGGGGGTTGACGATGTAATTCCAGATAACCCCGACCACCAGAGCGAGGCCCACGCCGATGGGGAACGCCACTCCCATGCCCGCCACGGAAATGGCTCCCACCAACAGGATGTTGGAGAGGTTGAAAATGACCCCGCCGGCGAACCCGCAGAGGATATTGGTGCTGCCCGCGTGCGCCAGATCATCCAGGAAGCGGAGGCCGTCCGACCCCCACGTGCCAAAGGTCAGCCCAGCTAGGGCGGCGCCCAGCGCCACGCCAATGGAGTAGTCATAGTAGAGGAGTTCAAAGCGCCAGCCTTTGGCGATCTTGAGGACGTTGGCCCACGATCCCCAGCAGATCATAGTCAGAATCGTGAGCATCAACACGAGTCCGTAGGTGTGCGGCAGAGTCATGAGATCTCCTTTCGCGGAACCCTCAGAGTACTACAGACAACCCATGGCGGAGCATGAAATGCACTACAATGCATCAGACAATATGACCCGACAGGCGAAAATTATGCGACATCGGAATCTTGCCTGCTTGGCGCTGGCCGGCGCGCTGGCGTTGACGACGGCGTGCTCCCCCACCAAGACGATGACAACGGGCCCTCCCATTGCCCACCTGGAGAAGAGAGGCGCCGCCACCCAGCTCATTGTGGACGGGAAACCGTTCCTGGCCCTGGCCGGAGAGCTGACTAACACGGCTGCCTCCAGCCCCGAGCACATGAAGGCGGTGTGGCCGAACCTGGTGACCGTGGGGCTCAACACGGTGCTGGCTCCGATGGCCTGGGCGTGGATCGAGCCCGAAGAGGGCAAGTTCGACTTCACCTTCGCGGACGACATCATCCAGGACGCAAGAGCCAACCACATGCGCATCGCGTGGCTGTGGTTCGGAAGCTGGAAGAACGGACTGACCAACTTCGCCCCGGCCTGGGTGGTGGCGAACCAGAACCGATTCCCGCGCGCCCAACTGGCCGGCGGCAAGACGGTGGAGGTTCTGTCCACGCTGAGCGACGCCAACCGGAACGCCGACGCGAAAGCCTTCGCCGCGTTTATGCGGCACATTAAGGAAGGCGATTCGCCCGCCCGCACGACGATCATGGTCCAACTGGAGAATGAAGTTGGCCTGATCGGCGATTCGCGCGACCGGTCCGCGCTGGCCAACGAGGCCTTTGCCAAGCCGGTTCCGAAAGAACTGACCGATTACCTGCAAGCGCACAAGGATTCGCTGCTGCCGGAAACCATGAAAGTGTGGGGGGCGGCCGGCGCGAAGACTTTCGGAACCTGGGAACAGGTTTTCGGCGTTGGCAAGGGCAGGGCGGACGAGGTCTTCATGGCGTGGAACTACTCGCGCTACGTCGGGAAGGTGGCGGAGGCCGGCAAGGCCGAGTACCCGGTGCCGATGTACGTGAACGCCTGGATCGTCCAGCCGGAAGACAAGGGGCCGGGCGACTATCCGAGCGGCGGGCCGCAGGATCACATGCACGATATCTGGCGGGCCGGCGGGCCGCAGATCGACATGCTGTCGCCGGACGTCTACCTGCCGAACTTCAACGAGCTGGCGGACCGGTATAGCCGGAAGGGCAGCCCGCTGTTCATTCCGGAATCGTCCGCAACCGTGGGGGGCGCGGCCAACGCGTTCTACGCCATCGGGCAGCACAACGGGATCGGCTACTCGCCCATGGGGATCGATCAGCCGCAGCGGCTGCTGGGTTTCCGGCCGGGAACCGGAGTCGCGGTGGCGACGCCGACGGACCTCGCGAACCTCCCGTTTTCCAGGGCCTACAAGGTGCTGGCCCAGCTCAGCCCGCTGATTCTGGAAGCGCAGGCGAAGGGCACGATTGCGGCGGCGTGGCTCAACAAGGGTCTGCAGATGAAAGACATCGAGTTGGGCGGCTACACGATGAACGTCAATCTCAGGCGCAACCGGCGTGCTCCCAACGTGATTCCCGAGGTGGGTTACGCGATGGTCATTGCCGCGGGGCAGGATGAGTTCTGGGCGGCCGGCAACGATGTGCAAATTACGTTCCTTCCCAAGACGCCGGGGCCGCCCATCGCCGGGCTGGCCAGGGTGGAAGAGGGCCGGTTTGATAACGGCGCGTGGGTGGTGACGCGTCTGCTGGCCGGCGACGATTGCGTGCTGGAGTACGAGCAGGCCAAGGCCGCCGCGGCGAACCAGTCGGGCAGCGGACTGCGCTTCATGGACGACGGGCCGGGCATTCAGCACGTCAAGCTGTACCGGTATCATTGAGGAAATCAGCCATGAGACCTGGAAGAACGGCACGTCGAGTTATCCTCCCACCTGGGTGAAACGGAATCCGGACAAGTACCCCGTGGCCCGGGACAAGGACGGGAAGGGCCGGAAGATTCTCTCGACATTCAGATGGAGAACGAAGTGGGCCTGCTGGGCGACTCGAGGGACCGGTGCAAAGAGGCCAACGAGGCTTTCGCCGGAGCGGCGCCCAACGAGTTGATGGACTACCTCCAGAAGAACAAGAGCAGCCTGCTGCCGGAAACGCGAAAGCTGTGGGACGTCACCGTGCGGGCGATGACACGGGCATGGGCGGCGCGGACCGGGCCAGCCCGCGGCTGACCGCCAATCCGGGCATTCTGCGCGTTTCTCTGTACAGCTACCGCTAGAAATGGGGAAGGGGCTTCGGCCAGGCCAGGCCTTCTTGGCGGCGACCAACGGCGCTTCCACTCCAGCCCCCGATGCTGTAAGCTATCTCTTAGCTATAATGATAAGAACGAGTGCCTATGGCGCGGTCGCGTCGTTGGACGATTGCGGACCGGGCTGCTGAAATGTAATGAAGTCTCCGAGAAACATGATGAGAAAGGTGATATTGTCCGCATGGATAGCGGTGCTGCCTGCGTTGCTACACGGAGGCGGAGCACTGGGGTGGAAGGTTGCGGACCAGGGTCAAACGCAAGAAAAAGCCCTTCCGCCACAAGAGAAGACCGCTCCACCGCCTCAATCGCAAACGCCGGACGATCCGCGGGGCGCAGTACCGCCCGCCAAGCCGGCGACGCCCGGGGCGATCGAAACCATCCCGGCCAATCTGGCCGCGCCCAAACCTTCGCGCGAGATCAAGATTCCGGGAGCCGCGCCGGTGGATGCCAAGACTTACGTCATCGGCCCCGAAGATGTGATCTTCGTCAAGGTATGGCGCGATAACGACGTTTCGGGGCAGTTCCTGGTTCGGCCCGATGGCCGAATCTCGGTGCCGCTGATCGGCGATGTCACGGCCACGGACCGTACTCCGGAACAGTTGGAGAAGGACATTTCAGAACGTCTTGCCAAGTTCATCAAGGATCCGCAAGTCAACGTCGGCATCCTGGTGGTCGGCAGCAAGAAGTATTTCATTCTGGGTGAAGTGAACCATGCGGGTTCGTTCCCGCTGGTGGTGCCGACCAATGTGCTCGAAGCGCTGGTCAATGCGGGCGGCTTCCGGGATTTCGCCAACACCACGAAGATTCTGATTCTGCGTGGCGACAAGCATTTCACGTTCAACTATAAGCAGGTCACTCGCGGCAAAAAGCCGGAGCAGAATATTCTTCTGGAACCGGGCGATAAGATTATCGTGAATTAAGGTACTGAGACTTATGGCTTCCCCGCAGAACTATGTGAGTGTCTCGCGGCGCCCACCGGATATCGAAGACTACATCGATATGCTGCGCCGCTACCGATCGTGGATCGTCGGTCCGATGTTCGCGGGCCTGGTCTTGTCGGTCGTGGTGGCGTTCATGTGGCCGGACACGTATATTTCGCAGGCGGTCATGCGGATCACGCCCCAACAGGTTCCCGAGAACCTCGTCCCCAGCGTGCTCAACACTCAGATGGCGGAGCGGCTCAACCAGATGCAGCAGGAGATCCTCAGCCGCACCAGCTTGCAGGAACTCATCCTGCGGCCCTCGCTGGACCTGTACAAGCGAGAGCGGCAGCGCCTGCCGCTGGAAGACATCATCCAGGACATGCGCAACAAGTACATTCAGATCAAGATGATGGATACGCCCAACAGTGGGCCCACCGGCGGCGGGGAACGCCGTGTAGCATCCGCCTTTCTGATTCAGTTCTCCTATTCCGATCGCTATAAGGCGCAGGCGGTGGTGCGCGAACTGGTAAGCAAATTCATGGAGCAGATCACGAGCGTGCAGAAACAGCAGGCCACCCTCACCACCGGCTTCCTGAATGACGAATTGAAAACCTCCAAGGAAAATCTCGACAGCCTGGATACCGAGATTATGAAATTCAAGAGCGAGAACCAGGGCCGTCTGCCGGAACAACTCCCGGCCAACATCCAGGCCTTGCAGGGTCTCCGGATGGAACTCAACCAGATCAATGAGGCCATCAACCGCGACAACCAGGAGAAGATGTTCCAGGAGAGCACTCTGCAGAGCCTGAAGAACCAGGGGTCCTTCATCTCCAACAACCTGGAGGACACGGTGGGCAACCAGACGACGGCCGTCAAGAACGAGCGGCTCATCCGGTTGAACCAGGCGATCCAGGACGGGAAGTCGAACCTGGCGGGGTTAATGCAGACGTTCACGGAAGATTACCCGGATATCAAGACTATGCAGGCCCGGCTGGCAGCTCTCGAGAAGGAGCGCGACGACCTGGAGAAGCAGGAGATTGAACATGCAGCCACGGCCACGGCCGAGCCCACGTCGCGGAAGGTGACGAATCCGCAAATGCAGAAAAGCCTGCAAGACGTCCAGGCTCAAACTTCGGCCACACAGGTGCGAATCCAGGCGGCGACCATGGATATTGAAGAGCGCACACGGCAGAGGGCGGAATTGGAAAAGCAGATCGTAGCGATCCAGTCCCGCATCGAAATGAGCCCGCCACTGGAACAGCGGTATGCCGCGCTGTTACGGGATTACGATCTGGCCAAGCAGAACTACTCGGAAATGGTGAGGCGCCGCGAAGCTTCCGACACGGCGCAGAACCTGGAAGAGCACAAGGCGGGCCAGAACCTCGAAGTGCTGGACCCGGCGTCGCTGCCCGAAGCCCCCTCGGAGCCGAACCGTCTCGCCATCGCGGGAATCGGCACCATGCTGGGGCTGGTGGCCGGCATTCTGCTGGCGGGTGGCAGGGAAGTGAAGAACACGTACCTCAAGAATCTCAAGGACGTTCGGGCGTATACGAATTTGCCCGTGCTGAGCAGCATTCCGCTTCTGGAAAACGCGTTGCTGGTACGAAGGAAGCGACGCTTGTTCTGGCTGGCGTGGTCGAGCGCGATCATCATCGGGTCGATTGCCATGAGCGGCTCGGCTTACTACTACTATTTCGGCCATGCCTAGGAACGGACGGGGCCGCGCGCCACTGGAGAGAACATGAGTCGAGTACACGATGCATTACGCCGGGCCGAAATGGGCGATCTGCAGCCCGACGAGGCGCCGCCGGAAACGGCGCCGGAACCGGTCCGGACGCCGGAGTTTCTTCCGGTGAACGGCCCCCCGGCCCCGGCTGCGACACCAGTACGGTTGAACATTCATCCGGGCATGCTGGGCGACGCGCCGCTGGTGCCGTTCCAGCCCGCTCCGGAATCTCACCTGCTGGACCTCAACAACTCGCACGAGACCCCCGCGGAAGAGTTCCGCACGTTGCGCACGCGCCTGAATCATCTGCAAACACTGCAACCTCTGCACACGGTGGTGGTGACCAGCCCTTCGCCGGCGGAAGGCAAGACCTTTTCGGTGGCCAACCTGGCGCTGGCGCAATCTCACCTGGCGGAAAGCTCGGTGCTGCTGGGCGATTTCGACCTGCGGCGCCCCATCGTCCACAATCTCTTCCAGATCGATCGTGCTCCGGGACTTTCGGACTACCTCACGGGCCAGTGCACGTTCCCGCAGGCGCTGCGCCGCATCGAAGGCATGAGTCTGTACGTGTTGCCGGCCGGCACGCCGGTCAAGAATCCTCTCGAACTGCTGAACATGAGGCAGACCAGGGCGCTTTTCGAGGAGTTGCCGCGCACCTTCAACTGGGCGATTTTCGACACTCCGCCGCTGCTGTTTTCGGCCGACGCCAACCTGCTCGCCACCATGGCGGACGGCACGATTCTGGTGGTCAAGATCGGTTCCACGACCTTCGACAACGTGACGCGCGCCATGCAGTCGCTGTGTGAGAACAATGTTCTGGGGATCGTAGCCAACGGGGCTCGCGCCTCGGAGTTGTACAGCAAGTACACGTATTACTACTCGAAGACCGAGTAGGGGCCAGGCATGCCTGGCCCCTACACCGGGGTCATGCCAGCCGCACGGCCGCGGTCACTACCGAAAGCGGGGGCAGATCGGTAACCAGGCGCGCGCCTTCCACGGCGATCTGGTGATCGCGCGGGGCGATGCGGCCGGGCGTGGCGAAGGTGTTGGCGGCGTTGAGGTCCTCATGGTGGAGAATCCGCGCGGTGGCGCTTCGCGCGGATACGCCCGCCAGCGAGCAGTTCACCGCCATGCCCGCATCGGGCTTGGGGTTCACGAGGGTGAGGGTAAGTTCGCCGCCCTTACGCGAAGCGGAAACCGACAGGCCCACCGGCTCGGGCTTCTCCACGGCCACCGCGATGGATGTCTGCGAGAGGTGCGCTTTGGTCATCTCGTAGACGTAGTAGGTGGTGGTGCGGACACATTGAGCGCCATCGGCGAGCAGCATGGAGTACAGCACGTTGACGATCTGGGCGATGTTGGTCATGGCCAGCTTGCCGGCCTGACGGTGGATCACGTTGAGACCCAAAGCCGCGGCCACGGCGCTGCGCATGGTGATCTGCTGGAAGAGGCGGCCATATTGGGTTTGCTCTTCGGGAACCATGCGGTCCCACACGCCCCATTCGTCGAGCAGCAGGCCCACCTGCTTTTGCGAGTCGTAGGTGTCGAGCAGGGCGCGCTGCTCGATGATGGCCTTCTCGATTTCGGGGAAGCTGGAGAATTGCCGCTGCATTTCAGCGGGGGTGAATTTGGTGGAGAAGTTCGCGCCCCGGGAGTAGAAGTGCATGGCGAAACCCTGGACCGCGCGCCGGGTCCCCATGTTGCCCCAAAACTTCTGGGTCCAATCCTTGTTGTTGCCGCTCGGCCCGCAGGCGACGAGGAACGGGCGCGTCTCGCCGAAGGCCCGCGCGTAATTGGAGAAGCGCCGGTACAGGGTGGCGTATTCGTCGCCGTTCATCTGGCCGCCGCAACCCCAGTTCTCGTTGCCGACGCCCCAGTACTTCACATTGAAAGGCTCGGGGGCGCCGTTGGCGGCGCGTTGATCGGAAAGCGAGCTGCCCTTGGGGTAATTGCAGTACTCCATCCAGTCGCGCAGTTCTTCCGGCGTGCCGCTGCCGACGTTGCCCGAGAGATAGGGCTCGGCGCCAATCAGCCGGCACAAACCGATGAACTCATTGGTGCCGAAGCTGTTGTCCTCGATGTTGTTCCCCCAGTGGGCATTGACCGTCTTGGGCCGTCTGGCGGCGGGACCGACGCCGTCGCGCCAGTGGTAATCGTCGGCGAAACAGCCGCCCGGCCAGCGCAATACGGGCACCAGCCCCTTCAGGTACTCGACCGCCTGCTTGCGATAGCCGTCGATATTGGGAACCGGCGAGTCCTTGCCGACCCAGAGACCGCCATAAACACACGAGCCCAGATGCTCGGCAAATTGGCCGTGCAGTTCCGGGCGGATGAGACCGATCTCTTTGGAAGCGTCGATGGTGACGCCGGCTGGCTCCAGGGAGAATCCTCTCCTGGAGGTCAGGATGGCGGCCGATGCCGCGCCGGCGCCGAGCATGAAGCCGCGCCGGGTGAAAGATTTGGACATAGGGACCTCTCACGGCCGGCAGGTATACACCTTGGCCGGCGGAAGATTCCAAATGACGCGTTCGGAGCGAACCTCGCGAAAATACTCGCGCAGGAAACTCTCCTCGGCGAAATGCTTCGGTCCCAAGGCACGGACCCACTTTGGTTTGGCGCTGGCGGGCAGGTATTGATACTGAGTCAGAACTCCATTCTCGCCCAGGTGCTCGGCCGCCTGTCCGACGATGCTGGCTCGCTGATCGTGAGCCATGCTCGTCAGTCCAAGAGAAGAAACAATGGCATCCGCGCGGCGGACGCCCCTCTTGCCGAGAATGGAGCCGAGGCGCTCGGCCCGGCCCGCAATCGGAACAAAACGGGAGTCGTGAACCTTGCTTCGAACATGGGCTATGAACGCCGGATTGACCTCGATTGCGAACAACATCGAACCGGGCGCCATGCGTCGCAGTATTTCGGTTGTGATGGCTCCCGTCCCCATGCCAAGCTCGACAATGATCCGCGCCCGATCGAAGTCGATGGGCCGCAACAGAGCCGACGCCAGAAACCGGGAACTGGGAAACAACGATGCCGTAACCGACAACGACTTCAACGACTCGCGGAAAAAAAAGCCGCGGCCGGTATGGGCGCCCCGCCGCGTGGGGATAGAGTCCAGCCAGGCGGCGGACCCGGGATGAATCTGTTTCAGCAGGTCGGCGGCGGGATCGCTTTTCATACTCATGAAACCGCCGCCAGGCCGGTCTGCAACTCCGGGACTTCGATCTGGGTGCGGGTGCCCTCGCCCGGCTGGCTTTCGATCCACATACGGTACTCGTTTCCAAACAGCACTTTCAGCCGCTCGCTGACGTTGCCGATGCCAATGCCCTGGTCGAACACAGTGGCGAGCCTGGCCTCGGGAATGCCGACTCCGTCGTCTTCCACCAGCAGGTGCAGCGCGGATTTGTCGCGGCGCGCGCGAATGCGGATGGTGCCGCCCTCCACCTTGCTGCTGAGCCCGTGCTTGATGGAATTCTCCACCAGCGGCTGGAGCAGCATGCTGGGCACCAGCATATCGAGGGTATCTTCGGCCACATCCTTTTCGAAGCGCAGCTTGTCGCCGAAGCGCACGGTTTCGATGGAAAGATAGTCCTCGATGAAGCTCAGCTCCTCGCGCAGCGTGGTGAAGTTTTCGTGCTTGCGCAGCAGCCGCCGGAGGACCGCCGAGAGCTTCACCACCATCGTCCGCGCCTGGTTGGGGTTGGTGCGGATCAGCGAGGAAACCGAATTCAGCGTATTGAACAAGAAGTGGGGATTGATCTGGCTGGTGAGCGCCGCCAGGCGCGCCTCAACCAGCAGCCGCTCCTGCTCTTCTAGCTTCTTCTCGTTGCGCGTGTTGTTCCAGATCTTGAGCGGAATGGCCACTGCGAAAAGGGTGGTGGCGTAGAGTGCCAGGATGGTCAGCGGAGGCGGATGGGGCCAGCCGGGCGCGTCCGGCGCAAGGTAGAAAATCTCTTTGGTCTG
>PMYB01000210.1:19802-37693 GCA_003170915.1 Bryobacterales bacterium
TCGCGCAGCAGCCCGCCCAGTACACCGATGCCCGCGAGCAACGGCATGGTGACGCGCTCGTGCGCTATGAAAACCGCGGGCAGGGAGATGAGCACGCCGGAGAGCAGGCCAGTCACGTATCCGCCCAGCAGGCCGGCGATGAGGCTGCCTTCGAGGCCCAGATCGGCCGCGTGGTAGGTCCGGCTGACCACGCGGGTGGCCACGCTGGCGGCGAAGACGCTGGAGAGCCACAACGAAAGCACCACCCGCTGCTTCAGCGTGCGCGTCTCCCGCATGAGCGCCGACTTGAAGCGGTTGGAACGCGCCAGCACGCTGGCAATGGAAGCCATGGCGACCAGCTTGACCAGCAGCGCAACCAAGTAACGTTCCAGCATGTGGTGCTGGAACCTATTATAATAAAAGGAGTAAGACTTCCGTAATTCAAGCATGAACAACTTCTCCGGGCTGCGGCTCACGAAAGTGGCCGAAGCGGCCTTTCCGACGCAATTCGGTTCCTTCCGGATCTATGGATTCGAAGGCCGCGATGGCGACCTCACCGAAGAAGCCGTGGTACTGAAAATGGGGGAACTGGCCGGCGGCCCCCCTCCGCTGGTCCGCATTCACTCCCAATGCCTTACCGGAGACGTGTTTCACAGCTTGCGCTGCGATTGCCGCGCGCAGCTTGAAATTGCGCTCCAGAGCATCGCCCAGGAGGGCCGCGGCCTGCTCATCTACGAGCATCAAGAGGGCCGCGGCATCGGCCTGCTCAACAAGCTCCGCGCTTACGAGCTGCAAGACCATGGCGCCGACACCGTGGAAGCCAACGAGCGCCTCGGATTCGACTCGGACCTGCGCAGCTACGAGCTACCCGGAGCCATTCTGCAATACTTCGGATTGAAAGCGGTCCGGCTGCTCTCCAACAATCCGAAGAAGGTGGAAGCCGTGGAGAGGGCCGGCGTCGAAGTGGCCGAGCGGGTGCCCTGCCTGGCCGACGTGCTGGATACGCGCGAATCCTATCTGCGCACCAAGAAGGAAAAGATGGGCCACCTGCTGGAAGATTTCTAGCGGGGCTGGAACCGGCCGTGAGTCTCGCCCGCGCCCATAAGCGTTACGATGAGGGCGCCATGAACCAACAGCGAGATATATCCCGGCGAAGATTCCTTCCGGCGGGGGTGGTTGCGGCGGGGGCGGCGGCCTCCGCGGGAGGCAGCGCGAACCTTTTCGGACAGGCGCCGGCGGTCCGAAGAGCGTCCCAGTACCCGGTTTTCGCGGCGGTGGATGTGCTGGTGGCGGGGGGCGGCCCAGCCGGCATCGGGGCGGCGCTGGGAGCGGCCCGCGCGGGCGCCAGGACCCTGCTGGTTGAGAACCACTCTTTCTTCGGGGGCGTGGCGGCCTGGGCCTTCGGAATGCCGATCAACCAGGTGCGTCCCGGCGGCAAGCCGCGCTCGGCGATTCACGAACTGTTGATCCGCAAGCTGGCGGCCTACGGCGACCAGGCGGTCGAGATGGGCAAGCATGAACTGTGGTGCAACGTCGAGTACCTGAAGATTGCGATCCTGGATGCCTTGGATGAAGCCGACGTGGCGTACTACGCCGGGGCGGAGACCATGATCGAGCGCGAGAGCCTCATGCCCATGACCCTGTCTCTGGCCTTGACCAATATCGATAAGACGAAGGTTCGGGTTGCCGACGTCGTGTCGTCCATACGCGGCGCCAGGAAAAAGTACCCGCTGATTCCGTCGGGGTTCCTCGAGATCAGGCCGATTGCCCACAGCGGCAGTTGGTACATCAATCACTCCGGGACCGCGGATATGGGGCGTGTGGACGCCACCGATCCGGAGCAGCGGACCAGGGCCGAATGCGCCAGCCGCCGGCAGGCGCTCCAAGTGGTCCAGGCCCTGCGCGAATCGGACAATCCGGGTGTCCGCGAGATCGATTGGATTGGCAGCGGGCCGCAGGTCAGCGTGCGGGAGACCCGCCGAGTCAAAGGTCTGTACGTCATTACCGAGGACGACGCCCAGAAGGGCCGGCCCTTTGAGGATGCCATCGCCTGGCGCAGCGGGTTTCTCGACCCGGGCGGACAGATAGGAGCCGAGTTCACCCGGATGAAGATCCACGACGTGCCTTATCGGGCCATCGTGCCGGAGAAGCTGGATGGGTTGCTGATGGCCGGACGTTGCATTTCGGCAACGCATTTGGGCGCGGCCGCCGGGAAGAGCGTGGGCAACTGCATGGCGACCGGCCACGCGGCGGGCGTGGCGGCCGCCATGTCCGCCGGAAAGGGAATTCCGCCGCGCGATTTGAATGTTTCCGAACTTCAGGCCAGGCTCCGGGCCGACGGCGTGAGCTTCAACGTGCTCGACCGGGAACAGAACAACCTGTAGAAAACGCGGCGAAGCCCGACATAGAAGTGTCCAAGCAGGCTAAAGCGTGCCCCACCGCGGGGGTTTCTAACGCGCAAATGTAATTCCGAGCCCGGTCGTGTAGAGCCAGTCATTGCCCTTGCGGCCGGGGACGGGGTTGCTCAGATAATGGTCGCTCAGCGCGAGATTCCAGGAAAGCCACTTCTTGATCTTCGTGGCGACGCCAACATCGAGGTTCACCCGGTATTCGCCCGTATCCGAGAGATTATTGAACATTCGAAAGCTCTGAGTGAGCGAACTCGCACCCGTCAGCTTAAGAGTATATTCGTCGCCCCAGAATGCTTCCGCCGAGTTCCTGGTCAATGGCGTGCTGAAGCTGGAATGGTTGTAGTCCGCGCCACCGAGGACGTTCAGTGCGCTGCGTTTGTTCTTCACGGCGTGGAATCCAAGCCCGCCGCCAATTACAAACCGCAGGTCCAGATTCTGGAACTTGTCATACTCGTAGTCGTTGAAGACATTCACAAACAGGCGCGGGCTTATGTTATGGTCATAGCCGATTCCGCCGCGAACTGCCTGGGCGGTGCTGGCAGTCTGGCCGCTGATCAAAGCCGAGGCTTTGATCAAATTGAAATCGAGGGAAATCTTGTCCGTGGCCGTCACCCGCGCGGCGGTGAAAGCCGTCGTTAATGTCGACGTTTGTGCATTGCCGTTGGTGCCGGCCCAACCGACGCTGCCACCGCCGGACCAAAGCTGAAGCAGGCCCGGATTCAACAGCCGCTCATACGCCTTCTGCTCGCCGGCGTCGCGGATAGCGGCGACTTCGCCCGGGCTCACGCCCATCTTCGTATCTTTGGTCGTGATTTCCAGTTTCCCGTCACTGGGGGCCACCGTACCCACCAGGGTCTTTCCGTCTTTGAGAACAACATGGACCGGTTGATCCGATTTGATCGACGCGACCTTGTCCCAGGGAGCTGTGACGACCCCGAAATTGTCGGTTTTGACGGTGATCGTCTTGCCGTCCTGCTTGATGATGGCGCCGGTGACGCGATCACCGTTCTTCATCACCACCTCGTCCGCCCAGGCGGTACTCAAGAGCAGGCCGGCAGACACCACCAACCAAAACAAGCGATAGGACTTCATTGCCGGGCCACCTCTGGCGAACTGAGTTGGGAGGTGCAGTTGGGGCAGCGCGTCGCGGCAATGGGGATAGGCGTGCAGCAGAATTGGCAATCCTTGGTGGTGGGCGCCGCCGGCGCGGCCGCGGGTTTCTTCTGCAGCTTGCTGGCTTGCCGCACGGTCACGAAAATCACAAACGCGACAATCAGAAAATTGATCACCGTATTGAGGAACTGGCCGTACGCGATGACGGGAGCCGCGGCGGCTTTGGCGGCCGCCAGCGTCGGATAGGACTGGCCGTTCAGACTGATGAACAGATCCTTGAAGTCCACATGGCCTAGAACCCGGCCTATGGGGGGCATCACAATGTCATTCACCATGGAGGTGACGATGGCGCCGAAAGCGGCGCCGATGATCACGGCAACGGCGAGATCGAGCACGTTGCCCCGCATTACGAATTCTTTGAAGTTTTTAAACATGTTTATACGTTTCCTTTCTGGGGTTCTGGTTCCCCCATCACGAGGTTGCGCGGCTCGGGCATGGAGAATATGATAAACCTGTTGGGCGCGCGAGGCCACCCATATTATACGGATCGCTTCTTTTGTACGTAATGCGGCACTGCTGATTGCGGTGACCGGCATTCCTGTTGTGGCACAATAGAGCACAGGTTATTTGAAGACGAAGGTCGATCCAGGCCGGGCGGGAGTCTTCATCGACGGCAAGTACGTCGGGCCGGCCGGGAATTTTGGCATGGGCAGGAAATACGTGGTCGCTGCCGGCGAACACGAAGTCAAGCTGTCCGAGCCGCGTTACGAAGACGTGGTGACGAAGGTCACGGTACAAGCGGGAAAGACTGCGCAACTGGCTCAAACCATGAAAGCGCTGCCGCCCGCCAAACCGCCCTTCGGGCGCCTGCGCACCGTCTCTGAGGATAAGTTCGCGGCCGTTTACGTGAACGGTAAGTTCATGGGCCACGCCGGAGAATTCAACAATTCGGTGCAGGGTCTCCTGCTAAACCCCGGTGCGTACGCGGTCAAGATCGTTCCCGTTAGCGGTGGAGAAGGGCGCGAAGAGCAAGTCAAGATCGAAGCGGACAAAGTGACCATCGTCCAAGCGAAGTAGTGATTGCGGCGTGGCGATCCTCTGACGCATCACGCCGGCGTCTCTTGCCCGTGGCGCGGTCAACCACCCAGGCCAGGTCCTGTTCGATTCCGACTGGGAATTCGGTCTTGAGGGCGTGATCGATCCGATCCGCCCAGTCGCTTTTGTAGGGGTAGCGGCTGTGGGCGTCGGGCGTCGAGGACCGGACGGTTGTGATTGAGAAAGCCGAGGGCTGCGGACCCACGCTCCGGCGGTGCCTGCGCGGTTCCTGCTGTCAATGCAGCCGCTGTGGCCCCTGCCGCAGTTTTTACGAATTTCCGGCGGTCCACAGCCGTAACTCAGAAACGACCTGCGTCTCGGCCGGGGCATCAGAAATGCGCCTGATTGTAGTGTGAAATTACCCGATGCCGAGGCGGTAGAAGGCGTCTTCGGAACCGCGCGGGCGGACTGATGAGCACGAGATAGCCGTCCGTGGCAGTCAAGGGGAAAGGATTGGTGAAGCCGCTATCGGGCTGAGTCTGTGCGCCAGTACCGCTGCTCCCGACAACGTAAGTCAATCGGCCGGGTCCCACGACAACGCTTGGAGCCGCTCCAGCGTAAAGGTGCGATGAGAGCATTAAAGCGGATCCGGCAGGACTGAACACGGACAGGAACGAAGCGAACTGACGGACTGGTGGAGCGGGCTCGAAACTTGAAACGAGCGGAAAACCGGCGGAATCCGTTTCTCCAGTGATATAAACTCGGCCGAAAGCATCCAGCGCGATGCTGGTCGGGTGGTCATAACAGGACCCGCCGAGCAACGTCGAGAAGAGCGCGGCCTTGCCATCCGGGCTGAGCTTGACTACGAAGACATCGTCCACGAGCCATTCGGCAATCGTGCCGATCATCCCTGTGGCGATCGTGAATGCAGGATACGGACAACCCGCGGCGAAGGATGTCTGATACGCGGCCGCCGTAACGGGGAAATCCGCGGCGCTGGTATAGCCGGTGACATAAGCGTTTCCTCCGTCGTCCACGGCAACCGCGACACCATTATCGTGCTCGCCCTCGTCAGAACCGGGCGTCGGTGCGGCTTGCGTTCCTCCGAAGAAGGTCGAGTAGATCACCTGGCCGGACGGAGTGAGTTTGAGAACGAAGACCTTGGGTGAGTGGAGGCTGGCATCGCCGCCGTGGAACGCGCCGGAAGTAATCGGGAAGCTGCCATAATTCGACCCCACCAGCGTAATATTCCCCGAAGAATCGATGGCGATGCCTTTGCCGTTTGCGTCGAACGTCCCGCTGACATTGGTGGAGTACAGCAGCCTGGCAGCGGATGGATCGAATGCGGTCAGGAATCCGGCAGCCGGAAACGGGAGACTTGCCGGTGGTGCGGTGGTGAATGGAAAGTCGGTAGATGTCCAGGAGCCGATCAGCCATGGATTTCCTTGGGGGTCAACGGCGATTCCCAAGCCGGCATCGTTGTTGGATCCCCCCAGGTAAGTCGCCGCCAGCAGCTTGCCATCATTCGAGAATTTCGCCGTAAATGCATTTGTTTCTCCCTCGAGCGTGTTCTGAAATGAACCTGGGGTGGCGGGCAGGTCATACGAGGAAGTGCTGCCGGTGATCCAAATGTTGCCGGCGGCATCGAGCGCGATGCCCTGCCCGGTATCGTTTCCCATGCCGCCGAGATAGGTCGAGAAGGCGAGAGTTTTGCCGTCGGGGAGGAACTTGGCCAGGAAAGCGTCGGAAGTTATCGGAGCGGTCGCGTAAACCAGGGCGCCGGAGGAGGGCGCGAATACGGGCTGAATCTGGCGAGAAGCGTTAGTGGGACGCCAGGTTTGGCCGCCATCGGTGCTGCGAAACTCTCCGGCTAGCATAATTTGCGGGTTCGCCGGATCCACGGTCAGAGGGCCGCCTTGGCCGGCGGGAAACTGGTAAGACATCCAGGTGGCGCCGCCATCGCTGCTCCTCCAGAACTGGAGAGCAGCGCCGCCAGTGGCGTTGGGCGGAGCAAGCGCATACAAGCGCCCTGAGACCGCCGGGTCGGGGAGTACACAGCAACTGCTAAACGGAGTGTTCAATTGAGTCCAGGTCGCGCCGCCGTCCATGCTTTTCTGGATGCCGATGCGAGAATTCGCATACGCCGGTCCATAAAGAATTCCCGGCGCTAACGGATCGAAGGAGAAGTGCAGACCTCCACCGGTAACGGACGTGCCCTGCGGCCACAGCGTGCCCAAGGGCGACCACGAGCCCGCTCCGTTCGTGGATACATAACCGCCGATGCCCGCCCAGGCGTAGAGAACGTTCGGGTGAAACGGATCGATAGTGACGGAGTCGATGAAAAGCGGTGCCGGGAGGCCCTGGCTCGCATTCACCCAGGTTTGTCCGCCGTCGATGCTCTTGAACACGCCCCCGTTTACCGTGGCACTCGCGTAAATGGTCGGGGATTGCTGCGGGTCGATAGCGAGGGAGCTGATGCTGGTTTGGAAGGAAGCAAAGGCGATGGTGGCGCAATGGAATTGGTGGCCGCCATCTGTGCTCTTGCAAACGCTATCTCCGGAAGCCGTGTAGACGGCCTGGCTGTTCGTGGGGTCGACCGCGATCGAAAGCGGCTGCAGCGGAGTGGAAGATGGGTACGGCGTCCCCAGGGCCTTCCAGGTAGTGCCGGCATCGGTGCTGAGGATCAGTTGCGTCCCGCTGTTTGCACCCTGAAAAGCATTGCGAAGCGGAAGGTCGAAAGAGAACGTCGTACCCACGACGTAAACGTTGCCGGCGGAATCTACGGCGGCGGCGTTGATGCCATCATTGCCAGAACCTCCGAAAGTGAGGTCCGTGCGTACACCTTGGGCGAATCCCGGAGAGATGGTTAGCCAGGCCAGGAGGATAACCCGCAAGGGCATACGGCCATAGTCCCACAAGCCCCACAACGGGAGCAAGAATGAGAGCCGGCGTCGGCCGCGCGCCTTATGGCTTGCCCACGTTCACGTAGTAGAGATCCGTCGCCACCTCGAACTGGTCCTTGGAAAGCGGCGTCTCCATGGTCTGCCAATTGGTGGTGGGTCGGATGATCCGCCAGTGGTCTTTCGTTCCGACGCGCACCGGCATGGCGAACGCCGGCTCGTCGGCCTTCCAGCGATAGGAGACGGTCCGCGCCGGATCGTCGAAGGTCAGCTCCAGAGTTGGTAGCGCGGTGTGGCGCAGATACTGATCGAAGACCGGCGTCAGGTTCATTCCGGTTTTCCGGTCAAAGTACTCGACCACATCCTCGGTCATGATGTTCCGGTACTTGAAGTGTTGGTAGAAGCCGCGGATGAGCGCCCACCAGCGGATGTCGTCGTCCACTACGCTCCGAAGCGTGTTGAGGAAGAGCGCGCCCTTGAAGTACATGTCCTGCGGCGGTGTGCTGTTGACGCCGCGCGGGGCGATGATCGGGAAAGTGTTTCGGACTTTCGATTTGTACCCGTTGGTGTACTTCAGGCCATCCTCGCGCCCGTACATGTATTCGACGTAGAGGCACTCCAGGTAGGTGGCCCAGCCCTCGTGAATCCACATGTCGGACTGGTCGGCCGCGGTGATGCTGTTGCCGAACCACTCGTGCGCGCTTTCGTGGACGATGATGAAGTCGAACCTCGGGCTGATGCCGACGCCGGTCCAGTCGCGCTTCAGGTAGCCGTTGGCGAAGTGGTTGCCATAGGTCACCGCGCTCTGGTGCTCCATGCCGGAGTAGGGCGCTTCAATCAGCTTGTAGCCATCCTTCTGGAACGGATACTCGCCGAAGAAGTGCTGGAACGCCTGGAGCATGCCCTTGGCCTGCGTGAATTGTTTCTTAGCCTTGTCCAGGTCTTCGGGCAGCGCGTAGAAATCGAGCGGCAGGTTGCCGAGCCGGTCGGCGAAGTGCTGGTAGTTGCCGATGTTCATCGAGACGTCGTAATTGTTGATGGGGTAGTGGACGCGCCAATCCCAGCGCGTGTAACCGTCGCCGAGATCGGTCTTGCCCACAAACTTCCCGTTGGACACGTCCACCAGGCCGTTGGGAATGGAAACGCTGATTTGCATGTTCTCCACCTCGTCGCGCCACTGGTCCTTATTGGGCCACCACACGCTGGCGCCGATGCCTTCGCAGGCGGTGTTCACCCAGGGATGCCCGGACGGATCTTTGCGGAAGGTGATGCCGCCGAACCGGCCCGTCTCGACCGGATTCCCCGAGTAGTAGAAGTCGATGGTGTACACGCGGCCGGCGCGGAGCGTCTCCGGGAAGTCCACGAAGACGGCGCCGGAGTCGCGCTGGTAGTGGAGCGCCGTCGAGCCGAGGAGAATCTTGTCGATGTGGAGCGCGTCGTGGAGGTCGAGCTGGATGCGCGTGTCGTCCTTGAGCATCCTGAAGCGGATGGTGTTCTTGCCCCCAATGAACTTCTTTTCCGGATCGACGCGGACGTCCAGATGGTAGAAGAGCAGGTCGTTGTTGGCGCGATACGGCCCGTACTCGCCGCGGAGGATGTCGGCCCGCGTGGGGGCCGGCGCCGCGGCGCACGTCCAGCCCAGGAGAACGGCGAATACGCACTGGCGGAAGGTCCGTTCGAACATGAAGCTACCTTATCATGTAATGTAGTGCCGCTTAGCCTCAAAGCGCTCGTCTCCTGTCTCTTCCTGGCTTCCTTCGCCCTGGCGCAAACTTCGCTGGTCGGCGGCGCCTTAGCGGGCACCGTCGGCGATTCCACGGGCGGCCGCATCCCCGGAGTCACAGTCGTGGTGCGCGAAACTGGCACGCACCAGGCGCGCGAGGTTTCCACCGATGCCGAAGGCGCGTTCCACTTTTCGGAGTTGCCGGTCGGCACCTATGAGGTCCTGGTGTCGCTCGCCGGCTTCACGCCTTACCGGCACGCCGGCGTCACGCTCCCGCTCGGCGGGACCGTCCGCCTGGACATCGTGCTGCAATCGGGAGGCGTCAACACGCAGGTGACCGTCACCGCACAGCCACCCGCCATCGATCCGGCGCAGACCTCGGTCAGCTCCGTTGTGGATACGGAGCGCATCGAAGAGCTGCCGGTGGAGAGCCGCAACTACCTGAGCTTCGCGCTGCTGGCGCCGGGTGTGGCCAGTTCGGCGCAGCAGCCGGGCAAGCACTCGCTGGCGCCGTTGCCCGACAGCGGCTTCACCTTCGGCGGTCTGCGCGGGCGGAGCAACAACGTGACCATCGACGGGCTCGATAACAACGACGAATACACAGGCTCGAGCCGCACCGAGCTGTCTCTGGAAACCGTGCAGGAGTTTCAAGTGGTCAACGCCGGGCTATCGGCCGAGACCGGCGGGGCTTCGGGCGGCTCCATCGACGTGGTGACCCGCATAGGCGCCAACGCGATCCACGGCGATGCGTTTCTCTTCCTTGAAAACGGCTCGCTGAATGCGCGCAATCCGTTCGAGGCCGAGAGCGCCACGCCCAACCTCCACCGTTACCGGACCGGGGTGGCCCTGGGCGGCCCCATCGTCAAGGACCGCACCTTCTACTACGCCGCGTTCGAACAGGAGCACAGCCGCTCGCTCGAAGACCCGTTTCTCAGTCCGGCGCTGGTGGCTGCGATCAATGGTATTCTCGCTGGCGGTGGCTTTCCGGGCCTGGCTACGCGGCGGATCAGCGACGATTACTTTCCTGCGTCGCGGGCGGAAACCGAAGCTTCCGCCAAGATCAATCACCAGTTGACCCCGCGGAACTCCGTCATGCTGCGGTATGCCTTCACCGACAATCGTGAGGCCGGGGATGCCTTCAATACCGCCGGCTGGACAGACTCCAGCGCGCGCGGCAGCAGCTTCACCGAAGACAGCGCAGTGGTAGGATCGCTGACTTCGGTCTTCACTCCGTCATCGGTGGGCGACCTGCGTTTTCAAATCGCGGATCGCAGTGCGGTATTGCGCACGAATGACGCCGTGGGGCCGGGAGTCGATATCGCCGGGCTGGTGGAATTCGGACGGCCTTATGACGGCAACGGCCATCGTACCGAGACGCACCGCCAGGCGATTTATACCTACTCACACTCCGCCGGGCATCATCTCTGGAAAGCCGGCGCAACCTTCAACCGCGTGCATGAGGACGCCGCCATGGCGGATGGTTTCGGCGGCACTTATATCTTCGCCAGCCTGGCTGATTTCGCCGCGGGCCTCCCCGACCAGTTCCGGCAGGTTTTCGGCGCTGTCGATACCCGTTACGCCGCCACCAGCTTCGGCGGCTTCGTCGAGGACCATTGGTCGGTGACGCGTAAGCTGACCGCCGATCTGGGGCTGCGCTATGACTTCGAACATCTGCCCGGCGTGTTCCGGCAGGACACCAACAATGTGAGCCCTCGCGTTGGACTGGCGTATCAGGCGGCGCCGGCGTGGGTGGTGCGCGCGGGTTACGGCATTTTCTATGACCGGTACGTGCTGGCCGCGTTGAACCGGGTGCTTCAGATAAACGGCATCAACGCCTACGAGGTTGTCCTGGATGGCGGTGCCGCGGCGGCGCAACCGTCGATTTACACAGCCGATAAGGGCCTCGCGACGCCCTACAGCCAGCAGTCGAGCTTCGCGGTGGAGCACTTACTGGCGCGCGACCTGACCGCCAGCGCGACGTACCTGCATGTGCGCGGAGTGAAGCTATCGCGCACGCGGAACGTCAACCGCGGGCCCGGAGCGGACCCACCATTAGCCGACATCTTCCAACTGGAGGACTCCGCCAGCTCCTCCTACAACGGAGTCAGCTTCACGCTGAACCGCCGAATGTCGGACGAGCTGGAGTTTTCGGCCAGCTACACGCTCTCGAAGACCTTCGATGGCGCGTCGGATTTCGACGAGCAGCCGCAGAACCCTCTCGACCTCGCGCCCGAGTGGGCCCTCTCGCGGCAGCAACAGCAGCAGCGCCTGGTATCGAACGCGCTTTGGGAGTTGCCCATCGGAGACGAAGCGGGCGCCGCGCAGGACTGGGCCACGCGCATCTTTGGCCACATCGAAGTGGCGCCCATCTTCACGGTGGAGAGCGGCCGGCCGGTCAATCCGCTGACGGGCGTCGATTCCTACGGCACGCACGCGTTCCCGCTATCCGTACGGCCCCTGGGTTTCGGGCGCAACTCGTTCCGCTCGCCCATGCTGGCGAACATGGATTTCCGGGTTCTGAAGTATTTCCCCTTCGGCAAGACCGCGCACCTGGATCTGGTGGCCGAAGCCTTCAACCTGTTCAACCGCGCCAACGTCGCGCAGGTGAATCCGATTTTCGGCGCAGGAACCCTCCCACAACCCGGTTTCTTACAGCCGCTCACCGGAGCCGGATCGAGGCAGCTTCAGTTCTCGTTGGACTTCGAGTTCTAACAAGGCCCGTTCAAACACCGCGGCAGCCTAATTGAAATTCATGCCACACATACCGGGGTTGCCGCAGCGCCCGCCGCTCGGGCAGGCCGGCATCTCCGGCGATTTCGAGCCACCGTTGGCGTGCGCGGCAAAGGTGGAAAGCTCCTGCTTCAGATGCTTCTGCCCGCAGGAGGGGCACTCGATCTCCGGCGCGCCGGGGCTCCGGCGCACCAGCTTCTCGAACTTCGTCCCGCAATCTTCGCAACGGTATTCGTAAATCGGCATGGCTATCTATTCCATTATAAGCGTACAAATGCGGTCCATGACGCCGCGCACCTCGGCCGCGCGCCCGTTGTAGTTGTTCACCAGGATCGAAAAGGCTGCCCAGCCTCCGTCCGGCCGCTCGACATAGCCCGAAAGCGCGCTGACATGCGCCAGCGAGCCGGTCTTGGCATGCACTCGTCTAGCCACGGCGCTCTCCCCGAAACGCGCGCTGAGCGTTCCATCCTGGCCGCCCACCGGCAGCAGCGAGATCCAGTTCTCCCGCGCGGGCGAGGCGTACATGAAACGCAGCGACTTGACCACGGTGGCGGGCGTGATCAGGTTGAGGCGCGCCAGTCCCGAACCGTCCGCCAGGTTGTACGCGTCGGGCTCGACGCCGGCCTCGGCGAGGAACGCCTGGATCTCCTCGATCCCGGCTTCGCGGCTGCCCAGGTTGCGGCGGGCGCGCGCCACCGCCCGTAGCGCCAGCTCGGCATGCAGGTTCTGGCTCACCTTAGCGGTGATTCGCAGGTCTTCGATCAACGGCGCCGAAACGCGCCGCGCCAGTTCGGCGCCCGAAACGGCGGCAGGGGCGGCCGCCTGGGCGAGGTCCGGTGTTTCGTTGGGAAAGGCGTGCAGCGCCGTAGCGCCGCCGCCGACGGAGACGCCGCGCTCTTCCAACGCCTGGCGCAGGGCCTGGGCGGCGTATAGGGCCGGATCTTCGATGGCCAGCACGAGGTCCTCGCCGCGATCGCGCAGCGGAATCGATCCCCACAGCCGCACCTGGAGACTGCCCGGGTCGCGGCGGAAACGAATGCTCCGCTCGCCGCCCGCCGACACGGTGCGGATGCGGTTGTCCACCCGGTAATACTCGAGCGGCGGGTTCCAGGCCAGCGCGGCCGGGTCTCCCTCACGCGCGCCCGGGCGGATGCCGAGGGTCACGGCGTTGTCATTGACGGTGAGGGCCGAGACAGGCGCTCCGTACTCGTATTGCGGGTCGTCGATGGCCCAGCCCTCTGCAAATGGCTGCCACAGGTACCAGGTATCGTCGCCGACGATGCCGCCGTCGATGCGCTTCACGCCGCGCCCGGCCACCTGCTCCGCCAGGTCGTCGATAGCCGCCAGCGGATTGCCGGTCACCGGGCCCATGCGGTAAGGGATGGCGCGTGCCGACAGGTTGGGATCTCCGCCGCCCACCAGCCGCAGGGCGCCGCGGATACGGCCATCGGCGTCCGGCGGGCTATCGGCAAGCACGCGCGTCTGGAAGGTGAGGTCCGGCCCGAGCCGCGTGAGCGCCAGGGCCGTGGTGAACAGCTTGGTGTTGGAAGCCGGGACAAAGAAGCGATCGGGGTTCAGCTCGTAGAGCGTCTTGCCGCTGCCGAGATCCACAATCTGGATTCCCCAAAACGCCGTCCGGGCCGCCGCCGACGCCGCCAGCAGCTTCTCGATGCTCTCTGGCAGCGACGCCGCGGACAACTGAAGCGCCATCGCGAAGACGAGAGCGACACGCCGGCCCCTCATCTTCCAGTCACCTTCGATTCCAGCCAAATCAGCGAAACCAGGGCCATCACCATGCAAGTCCCGGCCAGGGGAATCCCGATCACCACTCCCACGCCCATTCCCGCCGCGGCATATCCGACGCTGGCCGGC
Source organism: Bryobacterales bacterium (assembly GCA_003170915.1). GTDB lineage: Bacteria > Acidobacteriota > Terriglobia > Bryobacterales > Bryobacteraceae > Fen-178. The sequence goes on from PMYB01000210.1 coordinate 33,566, forward strand.
GCCAGCAGGCCGCCCAGCAGGGCCAAAGAGAAGATTCCGTTGAAGAAGCCGGGATGGTAGTAGGGGAACCGCCTGCCGATGGCCTCCGCCACCAGGGGATAGATGCTGGCGTAGCCGGCTCCCAGGAAGAACGCGCCGGATGCGGCGCCGAACGCGTTCTTGCTTTGAAACAGGACGAGGCAGCCGAATAACGCCGCCAGCACGCTTCCCAACAGCAGACGGCGGTGCCGCACGCGCGGCAGGATGGCCACCGATCCCACGCGGCCGGTCAGGAGGAACAGCCAATAGAGCGCCAGTATGATGAGCGCCGCCTCGGGGCTTAGGCCCACGCGGCGGATCAGGAATAAGGGGAGCCAACCGGCGATGGACCATTCGTTGCCGAACTGAAAGAACAGCAATGCCGCGAACATCACCGCGCCGGGGCTGCGGAAGTCCTTCAGCGCCTGCCGCAGCGTGGGCTGGGCGCTTTCCGAACGGGCCGGGTAAGAGCTTTTCGCGTAGATTGCGGCAAAAATCGCGGGAACCACGGCCATGAATGCCAGAAGGCCGGGCACGTAGGAGGTGCCCGCCGCCAGCAAGGTAGCCGCCACCAGCAGGGTAGCCGTAAGACAGCCCAGGCCGTACCAGATGCCGCCCTTGGTGGCCGTGCCCGCAGCGTCGGATTGGTAACTCGGCGAGATGGCATGGAACAGGGCCATGTTCAGCAACCCGGCGCCGGTGCCGAGCACCAGCAGCCCGGCCACGCGCCACCATGGCGAAGCCGGCGGCGACACCAGCGCCAGGTAAGCCAAAGCCACACAGGAGAGCGCGCAGGCAAACACCAGCAGGAAAGCGAGGCCGCGCCGGGCCATGATGCGCCGGGCCAAGCCCGCCGCCACCACCACGCCCACGGCCACGCTGAGAAAGTAATTGCCCACGGCCGTGAAATCCGGCGGGTCCCGATGATATCCCCAGGCCGGCAGAATGGCTCCCAGCAACGCCAGCAGAAACCCCGAAAGCAGAAACCCCGCCAGGGCTTTCCCGCCCGCGTTGGCACTCTTGGAGCGTGTTTCGGCGTCGGAGGGGGCGAAACTCACAGGTCCGATTGTACCGTGGCAGGGTAGTTCGCCGGAGGCCCTTGGCCGTTTTTCTGGAAATGCGTAGCCTCTTCCTACCGAATTCGGTAGGAAGAGGCGATGTTGCCGAACCGTATCAACAACTTGGGCGTGGCACCCGGCTTGCAAGCTGTGAACCGAGTTGGCTTAGAGGCTTCTCTGCTTTGGTGCGTTGCCTCCATCTGGGCTTAAACCGCAGCCCCGCCTCGGTCCCATCCACCGGTGCGGGGTGTTTTTTTGGTCTGGTAGACTAGGGAGAACCCCGATGGAACTCTACGCTGGCTGGATTGACCGATGGGAGCGTGACCTCGCCACGCGCGACACCAATCGCGTGGTTCGGCCGTTCGAATGGGGCCTCGAGTGGCTGGAGGGCGCCGAATCCGGCGGCGATCCCGCGGCTTCGGTTTCCCGGTTCGTAACGGAAGCGCTGAGCGACTCCGACCGCTTCTACTCCTATGCGCCGGTTGGCGACTACCGGTTGAGCCAAGGCCGGCTGACCTTCACCAGCCCGGTCCGGTCGCGCTGCCCGGAGAACGACACGGTCAATGCGCTGTGGTTCCCCGCGCCCAAGGACCAGGGGCGGGCGTTGGTGGTCCTGCCACAGTGGAACTCCGATGCCAACGGGCACGTGGGCCTGGCCAAGCTGCTTAACAGGTTCAGAATCAGCGCTCTGCGCATGACCATGGCGTACCACGCCGAGCGCATGCCGGCGGAACTCGAGCGCGCGGAGTATCACGTTTCCAGCAACATCGGCCGTACCATCCACGCCTCCCGCCAATCCGTCATCGACACGCGCGCCTGCCTGGACTGGCTGGGACAACAGGGTTATTCGCGGGTGGGTATCCTGGGCACCAGCCTGGGCTCGTGCATCGCCTTTATTGCCGCCGCCCACGATCCGCGCGTACGGGTGGGCATCTTCAACCACGTGTCCATGTACTTTTCCGACGTGGTCTGGACCGGGCTCTCCACTCAACACGTGCGCCAAGGCTTCGGCGATGTGGTCGGCCAGGACGACTTGCGGCGCTACTGGTCGGTGATCAGTCCGGCATCTTATCTGAAGCGCTTTCAAGGCCGGGACATGCAGAGCCTGCTCATCTGGGCGCGCCACGATACCAGCTTCCTGCCGGTTTATTCTCAACAGGTTCTACAGAACTTTCGGGAATTGAAGCTGGCACACCAGGTTTTCAGGTTGCCCTGCGGTCACTACACCACGGGACGGTTTCCGTTCAAGCTCATGGACGGGCTGGCGATGTGCCGTTTCGCCGCGCGGCACTTGTAACCCAAACACCGCATTGTGGTTATCCGCACGTCTACGCAAGATCATATTGACAAGCCAGGAACCTCATGAGAGCATAAAAACATCACTGGAAAAGGAGGTGGTCCAGCAAGATGGAGATTAACATACGACCGCGAGAGGTGGCCGACTGTTGAAGTCGAGCCTCTAAAGTAGCCGATTCCGTCCAGTGGCGGGATCACGTTCCTGTGGACCGGCTGCCTCACGCGTCAGCTTAAGCCTCAGGTTGCACCTTTTGGCTACCCTCCCCCGTGGGCCCTCGGGGCTCACGGGGGTTCGTGTTTCTGGTACACTGAATGTTTCGAAAGGATTCCCCCCAATAAAATGAAGGCTGGTATTCACCCCGCTTACAACGAAGTCAACGTCATTTGCGCCTGCGGCCACACCTTCAAGACAAGCTCCACGCACAAGGGCGATATCCGCGTGGAGATCTGCTCGTCCTGCCACCCGTTCTTCACCGGCCGCCAGAAGCTGATGGACACCGCGGGCCGCATCGAACGGTTCGAGAAGAAGTACAAGGCCTCGCGCGGCGACAAGAAGGCACAACCGACGGCGTAGCGCAGGCACTCATGCCTGCCGCGTCCCGACTCATCGGGACGCTTGGCGAGCGTGTTCCAAAGAGCGTCCCGACGAGTCGAGACGCGGCAGACTGAGAGTCTGCGCCACCCGCCTATTTCTTTTCGCCTTGCTTGTGTTGTTTGTGGTCGCGCTCGCGCTCGGCCCGCCATTGGTCGTAGAGGGGCAATTGGTCGGCGCGCAACATGGTCTTGATCTTCTCGATTTGGCTGGTGTGAATGGCTTGGCCCTCGGCGTTCATCTTATCGTGAATCTGGTGGAACTGATCCCGGGTCTGATCGAAGATCTGCTGCAACTGGTCAACCTGATGGCCATCCAGCTTGAGGCGATCGCGCATGTCCGCCACGATATGCTTGCGAGCTTCCTCGGGATCGGCTTTCTTGCCGCTGTTTGGAGCGGCAACCACGGAGACGTTATAGAGCCGGTAGGCAAAACCTCCCACCAACACCCCGCTCAGGAAGACCAGCAGCAGGGAGAGGAGCGCGGAAAACTTGGATCTGAGCATGAGCCAGTTCACCGGCCTGGGTCGGACAGTTCCAGGCGGACCGGGGCAACGTAATCCGGGGTATCCAAGGTGTTGGCATCCGCCAGCGCCTCGAGATAGCTTTGCGAGTAGGAGGACGAGTTGGAGCGCGGAATCGACATGTACACGCCCAACGCGATGGAAAGCGCCACCGCCGCCGTTACAAATGTGTTGGCCATGCGCTGAAATGAAAACGTGAAGCTTTGGCGCGATTCGATCCGCTGCCAAAGACTGGGCATGAAATTGGCGCTGGGCTCCGGCGTGGGGCACGCGTCCCGGTATGCCCGTAACAGGGCATCCAGCCTTTCATCAACGTTGCCGCGCATCGAATTCATATTACCTCTACTTCACCGGCTGTGGCCGGTTCCCTCTCTTGCTTCCGCCGACCCATAGGCTTTCAGAACCCTTTGACGAGCCCTGAACAACCGTACCTTAAGAGCATTTTCGTTGACTTTGTAGATCTTTTCAAGTTCTTTCAACGAAAGCCCTTCCACTTCCTTCAGCATGAGCAGAATCCGATCCGCCTCCGAAACCGCTCCCAGAAGCGATTGCACGGATTCCCGGATCTTCTTCCGGTACTGCTCTTCGTGCTCCACCTTTCCGCCCGCCGCTGCATCAGCCAACATCACCTGCTGCTCCGA
>PMYB01000184.1 GCA_003170915.1 Bryobacterales bacterium
AACGACATCGTGGTGCTGCTCAACAGCGACATGCGCGTGGCCCCCGGCTTTCTCGCTCCATTGCTCGAAGGCTTCCGCGATCCCCAGGTCTTCGCCGTCGCCTGCCAGATCTTCTTCGCGGATACGAACAAAGTTCGCGAGGAGACCGGTCTGACGCAGGGCTGGTGGCAGGACGGCGGCCTGCGCGTGAGGCATCGCATCGACCCCGCCATCGACGATCTCTTCCCCTGCTTCTACGGCGGCGGCGGGTCCTGCGCCTTCGACCGGGGGAAGTTTATCGAGCTGGGCGGCTTCGATCCCCTGCTCCATCCCTTCTATCTGGAAGACACGGACCTCGGCTATATGGCCTGGAAGCGCGGCTGGAAGGTGTTGTACCAGCCTCGCAGCGCGGTCTACCACCAGCACCGGGGCACCATCGGCAAGGTCTTCGGCGAGGAACGGATACAGGGCGTTCTGAAGAAGAACTACGTGTTGTTCTGCTGGAAGAACATTCACGAGTGGCCGCGGCTGGCATCGCATTTCTTCTTCTCCTGGACGGGCGCGGTTCTCAGTGTCGTCTTCGGCGACGCTCCCGGCCGGCCGAACTTTTACGCGCTGTGGCGCTCGTTCCTCCAATTGCCGCAAGCGGTGCGCTCGCGATGGCGCGCCCGTGGCCTCGCCAGGGTGAGCGACAGCGAAGCTTTCCTGCGCCCGCTCGGCGGCTATTTCCGCGACCGTTTCGAGCCTATGGCCCGCGCTCCCCGGCAATTGCGCGTGCTCTTCGTTTCTCCGTACCCCATCTGCCCCCCGGTTCACGGCGGCGGTGTGTTCATGTACCAGACGCTGCGCGAGCTGGCCAAGCTCGCGGAAGTGCACGTCGTCGAGTTGCTGGAGTATCCCTGGCAGGAGCAAGCCAACCGGGAACTGAGCCAATTCTGCGCCTCCGCCGAGTGGATTGTTCACCGTGGCGGAAGGCCCAAGGGCATAGGGTCTCTCGAGCCGCACGCCGTCCGGGAATTTGCCAACGGCGANNCTCTATCGCCAGCGGATCGATGTCCTCCAGCTCGAATACACGCCCATGGCGCAGTATCGCGGCGCGTATCGCCGCATCGCCAGCGCGCTGTTCGAGCACGATGTACACTTTCAATCCATCGCCCGCGGCCTGGGCCACATGGCCAGCCTGCTGGGCGAGGTGAGGGCGCGCATCGAGTATCTCCGCGCGCTGCGCTTTGAGCTGCGCACGCTTCCTTCGTGCGACCAGGTGCAAGTCTGCACGCCGGCCAACCGGGACTACCTGCTTTCCTTTCTTCCCAAGCTCGAGCCCAAGCTGCGGTGCGGTCTGCGCGCCGGCATCGACGTTGCGCGTTACCAGTTCCGCTCCGGCGGCCGCGAACCACTGACCATGCTGTTTTTGGGAGGCTTCCGGCACGAACCGAACCGGGTCGCGCTGGACTGGTTCGTGCAGCGCGTCCTGCCGCTCATTATGGCGGGCCAGCCAACCGCCAGGCTGGTGGTTGCCGGATCCGATCCCCCGCCGACCCACGCCTACGCCGATTACTCGGCGTCTCTCGAAATGCTGGGATACGTGGAGGACGTGCGCGAGCCGCTGGCGCGGTACGCCGTATTCGTCTGCCCCATCCTGAGCGGCTCCGGCGTGCGGGTGAAGCTGCTCGAGGCGTTCGCGGCGGGCATCCCGGTAGTTTCCACCACGTTGGGGGCCGAAGGATTGGCGCGCGCGGACGGCCAGGTCTGCGCGCTGGCGGACCAGCCGGCGGCTTTCGCGGAGCGGGTGCTGGCGCTGTTCGAAGATCCCGAGACTGCCGCCGGCATGGCGGCCCGCGCACGGGCCGAAGTGGAGGCCAACTGGGACATGGCGGCAATCACCCGCAAGCTGGTGGATAGCTACCGGGAGTTGGTGAGGGAGAAACGGTCTACTTCCCTTTCAGATCCCGCTTGAGACGGCTTACAATGTCGGAGGCTGTGCGATCCAATTCTTTGGCGCTCGAACCTTTGGGGAGCTGGTATACCGACCAGACCACCTGGCGCGACTTGGCGTCCACCAGGAAGACCGTGCCTTTGCCGCGGCTGAACGAGTTGCTGGTCCCGACGGCGGCCAACTTGTTCACCGTATCGGCGAGCATGGGATTGCTGGGAGGCTCCTTGTCTTTGTCGGCTTTTGACGCTTTCTCCGCGGCTGGCGCCGGCTTCTCGGCCGGAGCCGCCTTCTCGGGCACGGGCGGGGGAAAAATCTCTTCCAGTTTCGATTGCAGACTTTCTCCGACGCGGTCCGTGAGGAAGGCGTCGGCCAGCTTGGGGTCCGTCACCACCTGGAACAAGTGGTCATTGGCCAGCCGGTTCGCCAGGTACTGGTCGAGACCTTTGGACATCGGCAGCACGTACACCGTATGTACGCCCGAAAGTTCCGCGCCGGATAGTAACGCGCCGGAACAAGATAGGAGGAGCAGAAGCCGCTTCATTACTTCCATGATATCCAGACGCTGGGGAAATCCAAAAAGACGGAAACAGCGGGGAAAGGGGATCGCATTCCATGTATAAAGGCCAATCCATCGCCGTTATCATCCCCTGCCTCAACGAGGAGCAGGGCGTCGAGAAGATCCTCCGCGGAATGCCGGACTTCGTCGACGAAATTATCGTCGTCGATAACAACTCCACCGACCGCACCTCCGAAGTCGCCGCCGCTCTCGGCGCCAAGGTGATTCGCGAGGACGTCCGCGGCTACGGCCGCAGTTACAAGCGCGGGTTCGCCGGCGCCACCAGCGACCTCATCGTGACGCTCGACGGCGACCACAGCTATCCCGTGGATGCGCTCTCCTATCTGCTGGAGGCCTTTCTGCACCTGGATGTCGATTTCCTGAACGCCTCGCGCTTCCCCGTGCGCGACCGGCGCGCCATGAGTTTCAAGCACAAATTCGGGAACCTGGTGCAATCGCTCGCCATGTCCATCCTGTTCTTCCGCTGGGTGCGCGATTCGCAATCCGGAATGTGGGTGTTTCGCCGGTCGATTCTGACGGACATGAAGCTGGAATCCGACGGCATGGCCTTCTCCGAGGAGATCAAGATCGAAGCCGTGCGCAACCCGCGGATCCGTTTTGGCGAGATCTCGATTCAGTATTCCTCCCGCGTGGGTGAGACCAAACTGAACCCCTGGCGCGATGGTTTTCACAACCTCGCTTTTCTGCTGAAGAAACGCCTCTTCCGATGAGCATTACCGCCATTGTGCCGGTGTGGAACGGCCGCGAGCTTCTCGAGCGGTTGCTCGCCAGCGTGGAGGCCCAGACCGAGCCCGCCGCGGAGTTGCTGGTGGTGGACAACGGTTCGACGGACGGCGCGCCCGAGTTGGCCCGCGCACGTGGAGCGCGCGTGATTGCGATGGGCCGCAACGCCGGTTTCGCCGCGGCCGTGAACCGCGGCATTCGCGAGAGCCGCGGCGAATGGATTGCGGTGCTGAACAGCGACGTCGAACTGGCGCCGGATTATTTCGAAAAACTTCTCGCCGTGGATGTCTGGTTCGCCACCGGCAAAATCCTGGCCGAGGGATCGGGCAACCGCATCGATGCCACTTTCGACGCCCTCTGCCGCGGCGGCGCCGCGTGGCGCGTAGGCAACGGCCGCGCCGACGCCTCCGCATTTTCCTTCGCCCGCCCGATCTGGTCGGCGCCGTGGACCGCGGCCCTGTTTCGCGCGGAACTGTTCCAACGGGTGGGGCTGCTGGAAGAAAGCTTCGAATCGTACCTGGAAGATGTGGAGTTCGGCCTGCGTTGCGCCGCGCAGGGACTCGCCGGCCAGTACGTCCCCGAGGCACTCGCATGGCATCGGGGAAGCGCGACGCTCGGCCGGTGGCACCCCGAAACCGTGCGGCGCATGGCCCGCAATCAACTCTTGCTGCTGGCGCGCCACTATCCCCGGCGGCTTCTGGTTGGTTGGTTCTGGCCGATCTTTGTGGCGCAGTTCTTGTGGGGTGCGGTGGCCTTTCGGCACGGTGCTGGTTTCGCGTGGCTGCGCGGCGAATGGCAGGGGCTTCGTCGTTTCTTCGCCACGCGCGGCCAGGCTCTCGACGCAAAGACACTAATCAGCGTGCTCAGTACGAATGAAGACCTGATTCGCAGCGTACAGGCGTCCACTGGCTTCGACATTTACTGGAGGTTGTACTTTCTTCTGACCCGTGGCGGGGCAAAGTGACACATGGCTGAAATCGGCATCATCATCGTCACTTATAACTCGGAGGCCGAAATCGGCGCCTCGCTGGACGCTGCCCTGCTCACCGGCGCCGACGTGGTGGTGGTTGACAACGGTTCCCATGACCGGACCATCGCGGAGGTCGCCCGCCGTGGCGTCCGGCTAATCGCCAACCCGTCCAACCAGGGCTTCGCAGCGGCGGTAAATCAAGGGTTTGCGGTATTGGACTCCCCTTATGTCTTGCTGTTGAACCCGGATGCCGTCCTCCAGAGCGGCCTGGAACCGCTCTTGGAGGCATGCGACCTTCCCGGCTCCGCGGGCGCCGGCGGCCGGCTTTTGGACGCTGGCGGACGCCCGCAGATTGGTTTCATGGTGCGCCAACTGCCCACACCGGCCACCTTGATTTTGGAAGCCGTATTGCTCAACAGAATCTGGCCGGATAATCCGGTTAACCGGCGGTACCGCGGTTTGGCGCTGGACTACTCCACGCGTTTGGCGGTGGAGCAACCGGCGGGAGCGTTCTTCATGGTCCGCCGGGCGGTATGGCAGGAACTGGGCGGCTTCGACGAAGGCTTTTTCCCGCTCTGGTTCGAGGACGTGGATTTTTGCCGCCGGGTGGCGGATCGGGGGTATCATCTATATTACGTCCCGGAGGCGGTAGCGAAACACACGGGGGCGCATTCCATCCGGCGCCTGACAGTGGAGATGCGCCGCGTTTACTGGTATTGTGGTCTACTAAGATATACAGCCAAGCATTTCCGCCCGAGAGCTTTCCGAGCGGTGTGTCTGGCCATTGTGACGGGATCCTTCCCGCGGAGCATAGCGGAATCGATTCTCGATCGGAGCCTGGAGCCTTTGGCAGCGTACGGGAAAGTCGTGGGGATCGCCGGCCGCTGCTTGTTGTTCGGTCCGGCCCCAATCTTTAGGATCCAAGGGTGAAAGAAAAGATCGGCCTCTCTGGTTCTGGTTCATGGCGCAAAACGACTTCGTCTCCGTCACGATAGTTACGTACGACAGCGGCCGCTTCATCAAGCGCTGCCTTGAATCGGTGCTATCCCAAAGGTATCCGCTCAAAGAGGTCATCGTTGTCGATAACGCCTCCACCGATGGCACCATCGACATCCTCGAACAGTTCGAGGGCCGGTGCCACGTGTACTACAACGAGGAAAACATGGGTTTTGCGGCGGCGCAGAACCAGGCCATCAAGCTTTCGAACGGCGACTGGGTGCTCACGCTGAATCCCGACGTCCTGTTGCTGCCCAACTTCATTCAGGCGTTGGTGGATGCCGGCCAGTCCGATTCCCGGATCGGGTCGGTCTGCGGGAAGCTGCTGACCATGACCTCGCATTTCGAGATTCCCGAGAGGCCGGTAGTGGATTCCACGGGTATTTACTTCAATCCCATGCTGCGGCACCTGGACCGCGGCAGCCAGGAAGTCGATAACGGCCACTACCTGCAACACGAGTACGTCTTCGGCGCCACAGCCGCGGCGGCCCTGTACCGCCGCACCATGATCGAGGAAATTTCGATCGACGGAGAATTCTTCGATTCCGATTTCTTCGTCTACCGCGAAGACGCCGACGTCGCCTGGCGCGCGCAGTTGATGGGCTGGAAATGCCTGTACGCTCCTCATGCCCGCGGCTACCATGTGCGCAAAGTCCTGCCGGGCAACCGGCGCGCACTGCCTCCGGAGATCAACATGCACTCGGTGAAGAACCGCTTCCTGATGCGCATCAAGAACATCTCCGGGAACCTCTACTGGCGCAATTGGTTCTCCATTACCGCGCGCGACCTGATGGTGGTCATGTGCTGCATGTTGTGGGAACACACTTCGCTCAAAGCCTTCTGGTACTTGGGGAGGAACCTGAAACGGGTGCTCGCCAAGCGCCGCCAGATCCAGGTTCGCCGGCGGGTGGACGACGAGTACATGGCGAGCTGGTTCCAGTATGCGCCGGTGACCAAGAAGGCGCCCAAGAAAATGGTTCGCGTGCTTTCGCGCTCCGCCACCGCGAAGACGTAGGGGCCGGGCATGCCCGGCCCGCTCATGCCCGGACCGCCCATGCGCATCGCTCTCCTCGGTACGCGCGGCATACCAGCCAACTATGGCGGATTCGAGACTTTCGCCGAAGAACTGTCGGCCCGCCTGGCGGCGCGCGGCTATGAGGTGACCGTCTATTGCCGGAAGCCGTTCCCCCAACCGCGTTATCGCGGCGTCCGGCTTCAGTATCTCCCCACCATTCGCCACAAGTACCTCGATACTCTTGCCCATGCCCTCCTTTCGACCCTCCACCTGCTGAGGCATGGCTCGGACGTGGCGCTCTACTGCAACGGCGCCAACGCCATCTTCACCGCGTTGCCGCGAATTCTCGGTATGCCGGTGGCGCTGAATGTGGACGGCATCGAGCGCCAACGCAAGAAGTGGAACCGGCTCGCCAAGGCCTGGTACCTGGTTTCCGAATGGCTGGCCACGTTCTGCCCCACGGTGGTGGTCACCGATGCGCTGGCCATGCAGGACTACTACCGCCGGCGCTACGGCAAACCGACCGTCTTCATTCCATACGGCGCGGAGGTGGGCCGGGTGGAAGGTTGCGAGACGCTGGCGAAACTGGGACTCGAGCCCGGCAAGTATTTCCTTTATGTGAGCCGCATGGAACCGGAGAACCATCCGCTCGAAGTGCGCGAGGCGTTCGAGCGGGTGAGCACATCGCTGAAGCTGGCCCTGATCGGCGACGCTCCCTACGCCCGCGATTACATCCGCCGCGTGCGCGATACCCGGGACCCGCGCATCGTGATGCCCGGCGCCATCTACGGCGCGGGCTACCACGAACTGGGCTCGCACTGCTTCGCCTACATTCACGCCACCGAGGTGGGCGGCACGCACCCCGCGCTGATCGAAGCCATGGGACGCGGCGCGTTGGTGCTATACCGCAACACGCCGGAAAACGCCGAAGTCGCGGGCGGCGCGGGGATTCCGTTCGATCCGGACGACCTGGCGGCGAAGCTGCGCATGGTGCTGGAGATGAGCGAAGCGGACCGCGCGGCTCTCGGGCAGCGTGCCATGGATCGCGTGCGCCAGCGGTATTCCTGGGAAGCGGTGACGGACGCTTACGAGAAGTTACTACGCGAGCTGAGTTTAAAATAGAAGCAGTGTCCCCTCCTTACCGCTGCTACGTCGTCGTCTCGCGCGAGCAAATCGCCCTCAACTACCGCAACGTCCGCTCCGTCGTGGGCCCCGATGTCGAGGTCGCCGGAGTGGTCAAGGCGGATGCCTACGGCCACGGCGCAGTCGAGGTCTCGCGTGTGCTGGTTGGCGAAGGCGCAAAATGGCTGGCGGTCAGCTCCGTCGAGGAAGGTGCCGGGCTGCGCCGCGGAGGCATCCAGCAAGCCCGCATCCTGGTGATGGGCGGCTTCCTGCCCTATGAGAGCGATGCGCTGGTGGAACACCATCTCACGCCAGTGGTTCATTCGCTCCACCAACTGCGCCTGCTGGACCAATGCGGGCGCGCTTCCGGGAAGCCGATCCCCTATCATCTGAAGATCGATTCCGGCATGAACCGGCTGGGCACGTGCGCCGGGGCGGTTGAAATCCTCGCAGCTCTCGAAGAAAACCGCCACGCACGGCTGGAGGGCCTGATGACCCACTTCGCGTCAGCCACCGATTACACCACCAGCCAGACCGGCGACCAGCTTCGATACTTTCACGCCATCTGCGCCCGGTTGCGCGAGGCCGGGGTGAACGCGGCGTACCGGCACACGTCGAGCACCAATGCCATCGGTTATGGGCGGGTGGAAGGCTGGCACAACATGGTGCGCGCCGGCCACGCGCTGTACGGCTACGTGTCTCCGGCGCGCGGCGACGCGCCCCGCCAACTCCTCGAGGTGAAGCCCGCGCTCACCTGGAAGGCCAAGTTGCTGGCCGTCAAGGACGTGCCCGAAGGGGCGCTGATCGGCTACGGCGGAACTTTCCGCGCGCCCCGCCCCATGCGCATCGGTATTCTGGGCGCCGGCTATGCCGACGGCGTGTTTCACCGGCTTTCCAATCGCGGCAAGGTCATCGCGGACGGCAAGCTGACCTCCATCCTCGGAACCATTTCGATGGACCTGACCACCATCGACCTCAGCCACACCACGGCCCTCGCCGCGGGTGATGAAGCGACGCTGCTGGGAGCTGAAGGCGACACCCGCCTGGACGCGCAGCAGATCGCCAAAGTGGCGGGCACCATCTCCTACAACATTCTTTGCAGCATCAGCGCGCGCGTGCGGCGCGTGTACGTGTAGGGGGGCCCCTCTTGCAGCCAGTAATCCCCGTGCAGCCGGGGATCCATTATTGGAGTGATATCATGGGATATCGATGAGCTTACTGTCGCCAAGATTGCAACTCAAGGTCGCACAGAAGCAGATTCTGACCCCCGGCCTGGTGCAAATGGTCACCGTGCTTCAGCTCAACCGGCTGGAGCTGAAGGAGATGATCACCCAGGAGATCGTCAAGAATCCGGTTTTGGAGGAAGCCACCGAAGAGCCCGGCGAAGAGGTCACCCCCGAGGAGTTGCTGCCGCTGCTCGAGGCCGAGGCGGAGACCGTGACCGACCCCGCCGACAAGCAGATCCTGGAAGCAGCCGTATTGAACGACGCCAATTCGCTCGGCGGCTCGGTGGGCGACGTCGCCATCAACGGGAACCTCTTTCCCGATGCCGAAGAGACCGCGGGGGCAGTGGCGGAACCGGAACCGGGGGCCGCGGCCGCCGAACCGGAAACGCCTGCTGCCACAGACCCGTTCGACGAAATCGATTTCGGCTCGTTTTTCGACGACTATCTCGATCCCGGCTACAAGAGCCCCGCCTCGGAATCGGTGGAGAAGCCTTCGTTCGAGACCTTCCTTTCCGCGCCCCTCACGCTGGGCGACCACTTGCGCTCGCAATTGAGCGTCAGCTTGATTCCGGACGAAATCCGCGACGCCGCCGAGTCCATCATCGGCAACCTGGACGAGGACGGCTACCTGTTCGCGTCTCTGGAGGAGATCGCATCGGTCGGAGAGCACCGCCAGGAGGACGTGGAGGAGGCTTTGAGGGTGGTGCAGGCGCTCGATCCGGCGGGTGTGGGCGCACGCAGCTTACAGGAATGCATGTTGTTGCAGATCGAGAGCGTCAATGGCCGGGGCGGCGTCGCCTGGCAGATCGTGTCCGGCCATATGCGGCTGCTCGAGATGCGGCAGTACAAGGAGATCGCCAGGTTGTTGGGGCGGCCCATGGAGCATATCGAACTCGCCGTCCACATGATCCACCACCTCAATCCGCGGCCGGGCTTGCGCTATTCCGGATCGGGGGCGCGCGTGGTGGAGCCGGACGTCTCCTTCATCAAGGACGGTGACGATTACATCATCCAGATGAACGACGAGGACGTGCCGCAACTCCGGCTCAATCCGCAGTACCGCAGAATGCTCGATCGGGAGAATGGCGCCACCAAAGAGGTTCGCGACTACGTGCGCGAGCGCTATACCTCCGCGATTCAGCTCATGAAGAACATCGAGCAGCGCAAGCAGACCATCCTGAAAGTCTGCCAGGCCATCGTGCGCCGCCAGACGGAGTTCCTGTCTTACGGCCTGGACCACCTCAAGCCCATGATGATCAAAGAGGTGGCGGAGGAGGTGGGGGTGCATCCCTCCACCGTCAGCCGCGCCGTCGCCGGCAAGTACGTCCATACGCCGCAGGGGGTGTTCGAACTACGCTATTTCTTTTCGGAAGCCGTGCAGGGCCCGTTGGGCGGTTCCACCCCGCTTCTCCTGTTGAAGCGGATGGTGAAGAAAATGATTGCGGAAGAAGACCGCACCAAGCCTCTCACGGACGAGCAGATCACCGCCATGTTGCAGGCCCAGGGGATCAACGTCACACGGCGCACGGTGGCGAAATACCGCGAGGATATGAAGATCCCGTCCACTCACCAGCGGCGCGTCCGGAACTGAGGAGGAAGCCATGAAGATCACATATACGGGCAGACAGGTGGAGCTGGCGCCAGCTCAGGCAAAGAAGCTCGAGGCGCGCTTCGCCAAGATCGGCAAGATCCTGGACGGCCGGCGCGAGTGTGAAGCCCACGTGATTCTATCCCTCGAGCGCCGCATGCACTCGGCCGAAGCCACCATCAACTACTTCAACCACCAGCTCGTGGGTGTGGGGTCCAGCGACGATCTGTTTACGGCCGTCCATTGCGCGGTCGAGAAACTGGAAAAGCAGGCTGTGAAAGCCCGCACCAAGTGGCGCGACACCAAGCGCACGCCGCATAAGGCCAGTCCGGAGGTGGAGGCCGAGCCTCCCACGGAAACGGACGCCGACGCCGAGCCCGAACGCCGCATTTACCGAGTCAACCACCACCAGAAGCGCAAACCGATGACGCTGGATGAGGCGCTGATGGAGATGGACAAGAACCGCGACTACCTGGTATACCGGGATGCCGAAACCGACCGCGTCTCAGTGCTGGTCCGCAGGCGCGACGGGCACTTCGACCTGGTCGAGGCATAACAGCCGGAGATGCCGCGCAAAACCTCTTCCGCCACGGTGCGCTCCAAACCAGCGTCTCGCAAGCCGGATCTGGTGGTAATTACCGGCCTGAGTGGATCGGGCAAGGGCTCGGTGCTCAGAGCTCTCGAGGATCTGGGTTTCTACTCCGTCGATAATCTGCCCGTCGAACTGATTCCCAAGTTCGCGGAGCTGACGCACGATAATCCCAGCATTCAGGCGGCCGCCCTGGTGGTGGACGTTCGCGAGGGGGAGGGACTCAAACGGTTTCCCAAGGTGTTCTCCAGCATTCGCAAGTCGGTGAACGCCAGACTGATTTTTCTGGAGGCCGACAACGAGGCGATCGTCCGCAGGTTCAGCGAAACCCGCCGCCCTCACCCCCTCGGCACCGACAAATCGATCACCCGGAGCATCCTCTCGGAGCGGGCCCAGCTTGCGCCCATCCGCGCCATGGCGGATCTCACCATCAACACCTCGAAGTTCACCGTGCACGAACTTCGGGAGTTCATCGGGGAGCGGTTCGGGAGCCAGCGCGACCAGTCCAAGATCATGATCTACGTCACCAGCTTCGGCTATCGCAACGGAGTGCCGCCCGACAGCGACCTGGTGTTCGACGTCCGATTTCTGCCTAATCCCAATTACATTCCGCGGTTCAAGAACCTGACCGGCCGGCATCCCAGTGTGGCCCGTTACATCCAGTCTTTTCCTCAGACTGTGGAATTTGTGCAGCGTATTTCGGACTTATTGGTTTATTTATTGCCGCACTATATTCAAGAGGGGAAGAGTTATCTTACAATAGGATTCGGGTGCACTGGCGGGCAGCACCGCTCGGTAATGATGGCTGAGCAAATCCGCAATTATCTGGTGCAAGCCGGATTCAAGGCCAAAGTGAATCATCGAGATATCGTCAAGTGAGACCGTCAGCGGACAATTCCAGCCGCCGTTAATGGGGTGATTCCCTGTTATAAAGATTTACGAAAAAAAACGTATTCCTATTCAACATTTCACGCATCGAAGTGTTTAAGCCGATAAGACCAGGTGAACGAACATCATGCGGAATGCGGTCATCTTGTTATGGATGACAGTCGTGGCGCCCCTCAGCTTTGGGGCACAGTCGATTTTCGATCCCTCGCAAAACATCTGGACGATCGGCAACGGCTGGATACGCGCGGTTTTCCAGCTTAGTCCCGACGGGTATTTTCTCACTCGGCAGATCTCCGATTTGCAAAGCGGAGATCAATGGACGCCCTCGCCGAACCGGCCTACGTCTCCGGTGCGATTGCAAGCCGGCACCGACGTGTTCGATGTCCAGCGGCCGTTCCTCCTGCTGGACCAGTACACCCAGACCGTAAATCCTTCGGGTCTGCGGCAGTATATCGTGCTTCAGGATCTGAACAGCGTCGCCCAGATCACCGTCATTCTCGAGGTCTATGACAACCAGCCGGTGTTGCGCTACAGCCTGCGCTACCGGAATCTGACTGCCTCCCCGGCTTACGTAAACTGGATCAACATGCTGCCCTGGACCTTTGACGACGCCGGCCAAAGCTACGCGGCGTTTCGCGTGAACCAGTGGTCGGTGGACTCCACGCCGGGAGACTTCGAACCCCTGCAAACGGTGTTGGACCCGAGCGGGACCCCGGTCGAAGTCGATTCGGGCGCCGGCGGGCAGCAGTGCGGATGGCTGGCGCTCCGCGACGCGAATATGCGAGGCTTGTTCGCCGGATGGGAATTCGACGGCCGTGTCAAGACTACAGTCCGCCAGGTTGGTTCTCCAGGCTATGTCCAGTTCTCCTCCACGGTGCTCGATTTGAACCATCCGGTGCCGCCGGTCGGCGATTTCCAGACGCCCTATGCTTTCCTCGGTCTGTTTCACGGCGACTGGGACGAAGCTGGTTACCGCACACAGCGCTTCTCGGAGGCGGTGCTGGCAAAGCCCGCGCCCGACCCCAAGACCTTCCCCTACGTCTCTTGGGACTCCTGGGCGTACGAAGACCAGATCGACGAACAGACCTTAATGCGCAATGCAGACGTTGCCGCTTCCGTCGGGGTGGAGTTGTTTATCGTGGATCTGGGCTGGGCGCGCGCCATCGGCGACTGGTATGAGGACCCGGCCAAGTTCCCCGATGGCCTCTCCGCCGTTTCGGCTTATGTGCATTCGCTGGGCATGAAGTTCGGTTTGCATTTCGCGCTGACCGAAGCGGACCCCGCCAGCCCCGTGCTCCAAGCCAACCCGGATTGGACGTCCACCGAGAGCGACGGCTACTTCGGCGCCAGCTCTTTGTGTCTCTCCAATCAGCCCACGCGCGACTGGCTCATCCAGCAAGGCATCCGCATCATCGACCAATACAATGTCGATTGGATTCTTCAGGACGGGCAGAACATGGTCAAGCAGTGCACCAAGACCACCCACACGCACGATCCCAACGACAGTAATTACGCCAACGCCGTGGATGGTTTGAACGCGGTGGTGTCGGCCATCCAGGCGGCGCGGCCGAATGTGAACTGGGAGAACTGCGAGAACGGCGGCAGCATGATGACGTTCAACATGGTGAAGAGCTACGTCACCTCCATCACCAACGACGCATCCGGCTCGCTGGCGTCCCGCCAAGCGGTTTACGGCGCGACGTACCCATTCCCCCCGCGCTTCGCCGAGCGCTACATGCCCGGCTCGGACGGTCTCGATTTGTACGCCACCGGCAGCTACATGTTCGGCGGCAATTGGGTGCTCATGAACAGCCTGGTGGACCTCACGCCGGACCAGGTGGGGTTCCTGGCCCAACAGATCGGCGTTTATAAGAGCCAGCGCGCCGATATCGCGGAGGCCAAGGTGTACCACATCCTCCCTCCGGCTGCCGACGGGACCGATGCTATTCAGAGCTATAATCCGGCCACCGACAATGCCACCGCCGTCATCACTCGCGCGAATTCCGATGGCCCCGGTTACATCTTCCGTCCCCAGGGTCTGGTTCCCGATCAACAGTACGTCGTGTGGTTTGCGAACGATCCGTCCATCTATTTGCAGACCGGCTCGCAATTGATGCAAAGCGGAGTGCGGGTGCAATTGCCGACGCCCTACAGTTCCGATATCGTGCACATTCAGCATCAGTAGAAGCCGGACCAGGAGGTCCGGCGCGACGAGGGTCCGGCACGGACGAAGGCGTCCGCCCCACGTGCTATCGTCGTGAAGTATATGCGACGGAGCTTGTGTGCCGTTGCCCTGCTTGCGCTGGCCTGCCTCCTGGTCCGCTCGGCCCGCGTGGGCCTGGCCGGCGACTATGTCGATCCCATCTCTAAAGTCACCGCGCAGGATGAAGCCCTGTATGCGCATAGCGCCATTCGCGCGGCGCGCCAGGGCGGATGGCTCACCCCTATGTTCATGGGCCGCTACGGGCTGTATAAGCCGCCGCTGCTGATGTGGGTGTCCGGCCTTTCGGTGCGCATTCTGGGGGTTTCGCGGCTTGCCCTGCGGTTGCCGGTCGCGCTGCTGGCCAGCCTGTCGGTTGGTCTGGTGTTTCTGTGGGCGGCGGAACTGCGCTCCTGGCAGGCCGGCGCGTGCGCCGCGGTGCTGCTGGTTTCCAATCACTTGTGGCACGTCCTGGCCGGGATGTCGATGACCGACGGGTTGCTGGCCGCTTTCTACACCGCGGCCCTGTTCTGTCTTTTCTCCGACCCCTGGTTGGAATCCAAGTCCGCGCTTTGGGGCTTCGCGGGGTCGGTGGCTGCCGCTATCCTGACCAAGAGTCTGGCTGGGGTGCTGCCACTCGGCGTGCTGGCGCTCTACTGGCTGGCCGGACCCCGCCGCCAGCGGCCGAGTTTTTCCCGCGCCTGCCTGGCGGCGGGGCTGGCCCTGGCGCTGGCGGCGCCCTGGTTCGCGTATCAACTGTGGGCCCATGGACGATGGTTCTGGGCGGAACACATTGGAGTCGAGATCCTGGGATTCGGCGCCGGCGCGCCGCCTCAGACCTCGCAGGAAAACCAGGCGCTGTTCTATTTGATGCGCATGGCGCTGGTCGACCCGGTGCTCGCGGCGGTTGCTCTGACCGCCCTGCCCCGGTTCATCATGGAAGTGCGGAAGTGGTCCGCGGCGCCGGTTCTGCTGCTGTGCTGGCTGGCGTCGCTGGCGGCGGCCATCTTTGCCTGGCAGTATCGCAATATCTCGTACCTGCTGCCCATGGCGCCGGCACTGGCGATTCTGGCCACGGTGTACGGGCCGCTTTTTTCGAAGCGGAGGGCGCCGTGGATGCTGGCGCTCGTTGGCGTCGCGTTTGTGGCCAAGGTCGCCGCCCCGGCCGCGTCGTGGGGAATCTCATTCCATCGCGGCACGGTGCAGGCGGATGCGCCGTTGCTCTCCGAGTATTGCCAGCGCGCGCGCGGCAATGAGCTGATTCTGGTGGGTATGGATGACGACCTCTACGCCTCGACGCTGCCCCTGGCGAAATTGCGTTACTGCCTGGTGGGCGCCAGCCTGGCCGGCGGGCGGTATGGCATGAACTTCGGTGACATGGGGATCATTCTCACGGCCGCGCAGTTCGACGGCCTCGCCCAATGGGAACCGGTGTTCCGCCAGCGCCTGCGGGAGTGGGGACTCGATTCCGGCGAGCCCATCGGGACGCTTATTCTGGCCGGGTCGCCGGAGGAACTGGCGCGGACGATCGGCGCGCACCCAGGGAGCGACTTTCTGCTTCCAGAGCAGTACCGCGGCGCGGTGGAAGCAGCGGCTCTGGCGAGTCATCAAGTGGTGGAGGCCGGGGGGAACCACTTTTTTCTGCTGTCCAGGGAAGCGCGGCCGCGCGGCGCGCCGCCGGGGTGGTCGTGCTGTTTGTGAGGGGGGATACAGGCATAAATATTATTTATCGTTCGCCCCACTTGCATTTAGCGGACTGGCAGGCTAAACTTGAGGGGAGTTCAGCGATGCTCAACGGCGTTCGAGACCGGGCGGTTTATCCTTATCCCTCCAACCCTATCGCTGTTTCCGTAAGCATTCTTATTATTGTGGTCATCGTAGCCGGCCCCGCTTGAAGGCCAGCCGGAGAAAGCTCCAAGGCCATCGGCGGGGAAAGCAGCCCGGCTGATGGCCTTTTTTGTTAGGCACCTACTTTTTTGAGGCGGAACATATGTCAACGTTGATGAGCGGCGCAAGAATGCTGGTGGAATGTCTGGTGCGGGAGGGCGTCGATTGCCTGTTCGGCTATCCCGGTGGAGTCACGATCCCGTTTTACGATGTCCTCTACGACCATCCCCTCCGTCACGTGCTGGTGCGCCACGAGGAAAACGCGGCGTTTGCCGCGGAGGGTTACGCTCGCGCCACGGGCAAGGTGGGGGTGTGCTGCGCCACCTCCGGTCCCGGCGCCACCAACCTGACCACCGGGCTGGTGGACGCCATGATGGATTCCATCCCCGTGGTCGCCATCACCGGCCAGGTTACGTCCAAGCTGATTGGCAGCGATGCTTTCCAGGAGGCCGATACCTTCGGCATCACGCGCCCCTGCACCAAGCACAATTACCTGGTGAAGAGACTGGAAGACCTGGCGCAGACCATCCACGAAGCGTTCTACGTGGCGGGCAGCGGGCGCCCCGGGCCGGTGCTGGTGGATGTCACCAAGGATGTGCTGCAAGCCCAGGGCCACTATCAACAGGTGACGGCGATTCACCTGCCCGGCTACCGGGTCTTCACCGAAGGCCACACCGGCCAGGTTCGCCGCGCGGCGCAACTCGTCCAGGAAGCCCAGCGGCCGCTGGTCTATGGTGGCGGTGGCATCATTGCGGCGGGCACGGCCAAAGAACTGCGCGAGTTTGTGGAGCTGGCCGATTTGCCGGCGGTGCTCACTCTTATGGGTCTGGGCGGCCTGGCTTCCGAGCACCCCAATTTCATCAGCATGCCGGGTATGCACGGCAGCTACGCGGCCAACATGGCTTTGACCAATTGCGACCTGCTGATCGCCCTGGGCGTGCGCTTCGACGACCGCGTCACGGGCCGGCTGGCGGCATTTGCGCCGCACGCCAAGGTCATCCACGTGGACATCGACCCCGCGGAAATCGGCAAGAACCGCGCGCCCGACGTGCCCATCGTGGGCGATGTCAAGCGCGTCCTGGTCAAGCTCAACAAACTGCTGGCGGAGAGCGGGAATGCGCCGGATGAAACGCTGCGGGCCGCCCGGCGGGCCTGGTGGCATCGCATACGGCAGTGGAAACAGGAGCATCCGTTCGACGTGGTGACGTCCGATACCGAGATCAAGCCGCAACACCTGATGGCCGAGATCGACCGCATCTCGGGCGGCCAGGCCATCGTCGCTTCCGACGTGGGGCAGCACCAGATGTGGGCGGCGCAGCTTGTCCGGTTCAACGAGCCTCGTCTTTGGCTCAGCTCCGGCGGTCTCGGCTCCATGGGTTTCGGGATCCCCGCGGCCATCGGCGCGCAGTTCGCGCGTCCCGACAAACTGGTCTTTGCCATCGTGGGCGACGGCGGGTTCCAGATGTCCATTCCCGAGCTGTCCACCATCGCCAGCAACGGGCTGCCCATCAAGATCGTGGTGATGAACAACGGCCACCTCGGTATGGTGCGCCAGTGGCAGACGCTGTTCTACAACAACCGGCTGAGCGCGGTGGAGCTGGATGGTTTCCCCGACGTGGAAAAACTGGCGGCCGCGTATGGCTTCAAGGGCAGAATCATCGACAAGCCGTGGGAACTGGCGCCGGCGCTCGAAGAGGCGGTGGCGGAACCGGGGCCGTATCTGTTGAACGTGAAAGTCACGCCGTTCGAGTGCGTGTACCCCATGGTGCCAGCCGGCAGCGGGCTTGAGGAAATGGTGCTGGGGCCGCCGCAACCCGTGGCCGTGCCGGCGAAATAGCGAGGAGTGGATTATGCTGCAAGTGATTTCCCTACTGCTGGAAAATAAGCCGGGGGCCCTGATGCGGGTCACCGGGCTGCTGAGCCAGCGCGGCTACAACATCGAGAGCCTGACAGTGGCGCGCACGCTCGACCCGGAACTTTCGCGCATGACCATCGTGGTGGATGTGGACTCAGTGCAGCGCCAGCAGGTAATCAAGCAGATGAACAAGCTGATCAACGTCTTGCAGGCCACCGACCTGACCGATTCGCCGGCGGTGGTGCGCGAGCTGGTGCTGGTGCGCATTCGAATGCCGCAGGAGTCGCGCACGGCGGTGTTGAAAGAGGCCGAGATTTTCGGCGGGCGCGTAGTGGATTCCTCCACCGAGGGCTTTGCCATCGAGGCCACCGGCGATCCGGAGAAGTTGGGCGAGTTCATCGATGTGATGAACAGCTATGGCGAGATCGAAGTGACGCGCTCGGGCGCGCTGGCGATCGGCCTGGAGGCCAAGAAGCTGCGCTTGCAGCCCCCCGTGCCGACCAAGACCAAGATGGAAGAGTTTGTTGACTGAGCCGCGACCGTTAGGGAGCGGTTCCTGGAGCACACATATAATGTCGAGACGATTCTACGAAAAAGACGGAAATCTGGAATACTTGAACGGGCGCACAGTCGCCATTATCGGATATGGGAGCCAGGGCCACGCGCACGCACTGAACCTGCGTGATTCCGGCGTGGACGTCGTGGTCAGCGAAGCCCCCGGCAGCCCTTCCTGGTCGAAGGCCGAAGCCGCCGGACTGAAAGTCATGACCACCGCCGAAGCCGCCAAGTTGGCCAACGTGATCATGATCCTGGTGCCCGATCACGTCCAGGCGGAGGTGTACAACAAGGACATTGCGCCGCACATGACGGAGGGCAAAACCCTCATGTTCGCCCACGGCTTCAATATCCACTTCAAACAGATCGCGCCGCCGCCGGGCGTGGACGTGTCCATGATCGCGCCCAAAGCCCCGGGACATCGCGTGCGCGAGCTGTACACCGAGGGTGTGGGCGTGCCGGCGCTGGTGGCGGTGGAGCAGAACGCCACCGGGCAGGCCCTGGAGCGCGCCCTGGCCTATGCGCTGGCGCTCGGCTGCCTCAAGGCGGGCGTCATCGAGACCACCTTCAAGGAAGAGACTGAGAGCGATCTCTTCGGCGAGCAGGCNNGAGCAGGCGGTGCTGTGCGGGGGAGCGAGCGAGCTGATTCGCGCCGGCTTTGAGACCCTGGTGGCCGCCGGCTACGCTCCCGAGATCGCCTACTTCGAGTGCCTGCACGAGCTCAAGCTGATTGTCGACCTCATTCAGGAAGGCGGCCTCGGCTACATGCGCTACTCGGTCTCGGACACCGCCGAGTACGGCGACTACACGCGCGGCCCGCGCGTGATCAATGAGCAGACCCGCGCCGAGATGAGGAAGATCCTCTCCGAGATCCAGTCCGGCGAGTTCGCGCGGCAGTGGATCGAAGAGAACCGCACCGGGCGCAAGAACTTTCTCGCCATGCGCGAAGCGGCCCGCCACCAGCCCGTCGAAACGGTGGGACGCGAATTGCGCGAGATGATGCCGTTCCTGAAAAAGAAGAAGGAAGCCGGCGTGCCGACGGAATAACACCGGCGGCAAAGGCTGACGCATGAAGATCTATACGTTCGATACAACTCTCCGGGACGGCACGCAGGGCGAATCCGTCTCTTTCTCCGTGGATGACAAGCTCGTCATTGCGCAGAAACTGGATGAGGTTGGCATCGACTACATCGAGGGCGGCTGGCCCGGGTCCAATCCCAAGGACAAGGAGTTCTTCAGCCGCGCCGCCGTGGAGCTGAAGCTCAAGCACGCCAGGCTCACGGCCTTCGGCTCCACGCGGTTTGCCAGGAATCCCGTCGAGGAGGACCGCAACGTGCGCGCGCTGGTGGAAGCGGGCACGCCGGTGGTATCCATCTTCGGGAAGACCTGGAACCTGCACGTGAAACGCGCCCTGGGCATCACCCCGGAGGAGAACCTCAAGCTCATTTCCGAAACCGTGAAGCACCTCAAGGACCACGGCAAGGAAGTAGTGTACGACGCCGAGCACTTCTTCGACGGTTATGCCGCCAGCCCGGAGTACGCGCTCGAAACGCTCGAAGCCGCGCACCAGGCCGGCGCGGACGTGCTGTGCCTGTGCGACACCAACGGCGGCATGCTCACGGGGCGGCTGGCGGAGATCGTCGCCAAGGTCTGCCGGCGATTCGATGGCATCGTCATCGGCATCCACACGCATAACGATTCGGATATGGCGGTGGCCAGCACCATCGCCGCGGTGGAGGCAGGCGCCACGCACGTGCAGGGTTGCATGAACGGCTACGGCGAGCGCTGCGGCAACGCCAACCTGGCCTCCGTCATCGCCAACCTCGAGATCAAACTGGGACACACCACCGTGGGGCCGGAGAACCTGGCCGGCCTTTCTTCGGTGTGCCGGTTCATCGCGGAGCGGGCCAACCTGCCGATGCGCAACGATCAGCCGTTCGTCGGGAGGAGCGCGTTTGCACACAAGGGCGGCGTGCACGTAGCCGCGGTCCTGAAAGATTCCGCGACTTACGAGCACGTCCCTCCGGAGACGGTGGGCAACTTGCAGCGCGTGTTGGTCAGCGATCTGTCGGGCCGTGGCAATGTGCTCTACAAGCTGAAGCAGCTTGGCTTGGCGGACCGCCTCGATGAAAACGCGCGCGCCAAGTTGCTGGAGCGCATCAAGCAGATGGAACACGAAGGCTACGAGCTGGAGGCGGCCGAAGGCACGTTCGAGCTGCTGGCGCGCGAGGCCTTGCACCCGGAGATGCGTTTCTTCGAAGTGGAGAGCTACGACGTGGCCACGCGCGCCTTTGGTCCGGCTGCTTCGCGCACCACCGCGGCCGTCACATTGCTCGCGGGGGACGAAGTGTTATCCGAGACCGCCATGGGGCACGGGCCTTTTAACGCGCTGCACCTGTGCCTGCTAAAGTGCCTGGCGAAGCAGTATCCGGAGATCGCGGAGGTGCGCCTCAAGGATTACAAAGTGCGCGTGATCAACTCGCAAAAAGACACGGCGGCGAAGGTCCGGGTGCTCATCGAGTGGGGCTATCACCGCAAGACCTGGTCGACGGTGGGGGTGTCGGACAACGTCATCGAGGCGAGCTGGAAGGCGCTGGTGGGGGCCATCCGACTGGAGCTGATGCGGCTGACCGGAAGCGGAGAAACCGACGGGTGAGGGACAGGTAGCCTACCCTCCGTACTCCGGCGGCGTCAGCAGCGTCAGGGCGTCGGGCACGATGCGGATCTCGGCCGGCAAGTGCCCGGCGAACTCGCCGTCGATCTGGACATAAACACGGCGGTCCTGGGGGTCGGATAGCGACAGGCAATCGGTTCTGAGCACCGCCACGCCTTTCATCGCGCCCAGGCGGTTCAGCATCATCCCGGCAAAATGCTTCA
Source organism: Bryobacterales bacterium (assembly GCA_003170915.1). Taxonomy (GTDB): domain Bacteria; phylum Acidobacteriota; class Terriglobia; order Bryobacterales; family Bryobacteraceae; genus Fen-178. Next base: position 20,984 of record PMYB01000184.1, read on the forward strand.
GATAACGCAGCGTGTAGCGGCCCTCGAAGAGCACCACCTCGAACCGGTCGTCAAACAGACGCACACTTCGCGCGATCTCGAAATCGCCGCCGTAGTTCCGCACCTTGCTCACCAGCGCGAAAGAGCAGCGGCGCTTTTCGCCCCCGATATCCACCTGAAACTCCTCCAGGCGGCGGCCCAGCAGCCTCAAGCCGGCCACCCAGTACGCGAACTTGCCGGTCCGCGATTTGAGCTCGCCGTCCACGTGGTGGACGACGTAGGCGTCGAGACCGATCCCGGCCATGAGCAGAAAATGCCGCGAAACGCGGCCGCCATCGCACGTCAGATGGCCGACGGAAACACGCCGCGGGAGGCACTCCTCCAGGCGCGCGGCGGCACGCTCGATCCTCGATCCGAGCTTCATCTCCATGGCCAGCACGTTGGCCGTGCCGCCCGGCAGAATGGCCAGGGGCACGTCGGAATGCACCATGCCTTCGGCCACTTCATTGATGGTGCCGTCGCCACCGGCGGCCACGATCAGGTCGGCGCCGCGGTCGATGTGCTCGCGCGCAATGCCGCCCGCGGTTCCCCGGCCCCTGGTGAGGACCACTGTCACGTTGTGGCCGTTGTTCTTGAGGATTTTGACAACGCGCCCAACTAGCAAGTCCCCGTTCCGTCCGAATTTGCCCGCATAGGAGTTGTAGATCAGGACGGTGTTCTTGAAAATGGTTATGGCGTGTTCTCCGGGTCCTGGTTAGATTATAGATGAGAAGCCCATGAAAGATCCCGCGCGCGAAATCGAAAAGCTCCGCAACCAGCTCCGCCGTCACGAGCGTTTGTACTATGTGCTCGACCAGCCCGAGATCACCGACGCCGAGTACGACGCGCTCATGCGCGAGCTCCGCGACCTGGAAGCGCGGCACCCGGAGCTGGCATCGCCCGATTCGCCCACCGGGCGCGTGGGCGGCAAGCCGCGCGAGGGGTTCGTCAAAGTCCAGCACAGCTCTCCTCTGCTGAGTCTGGATAATGCCCTGAACGAAGGCGAATTGCGCGATTTCGACCGCCGCGTGCGCGAACTGCTGGGCGGCGCGGAATACCGCTATGCGGTCGAGCTGAAACTGGACGGGCTTTCCATGGCGGCGCTCTATCGCGAGGGCCGCCTGGCGCAGGCGGTGACGCGCGGCGACGGCTCGGTGGGCGAAGACGTCACCGAAAACGCGCGCACCATCCGCTCTCTCCCCCTGTTCGTCAAAACGGAGCTGGGCGCTTTTGAGGTGCGCGGCGAGACGGTCATGAACCGGCGCGCGTTCGAACGGCTGAACGCGGAGCGCGACGAACGCGGGCTTTCGCGCTTCGCCAACCCGCGCAACGCCGCGGCTGGATCGCTGCGCGTCCTCGAACCCCAGATCACCGCGTCGCGCCGACTGGATTACTATACCTACTTCCTGCTGGCGGATGGGCAACCCGCGTTCGAGAACCATTGGACCTCGCTCGAAGAACTGTCTCGAATGGGGTTTAAGGTGAATCCGCACCGCCAGCTCTGCCGGGGCGTGGAAGAAGTGCTGGCGTTCTGCGCCGGGTGGGAAGCGCGGCGCGAAGAATTGCCGTACGAAATCGACGGCATTGTGCTGAAGGTGGATTCCGTGGCGCAGCAGCGGCTGCTGGGATTCACGGCCAAGTCGCCGCGGTGGGCCATCGCGTACAAGTTCCCCGCGCGGCAGGCGGTCACCACCGTGGAGGGCATCGAGGTCCAGGTGGGCCGCACCGGCGCCCTCACCCCAGTGGCGCACCTCAAGCCGGTGGAGGTGGGCGGCGTGACGGTCTCGCGCGCCACGCTGCATAACGAGGACGAAATCGAGCGGCTGGGCCTGGAGATCGGCGACCAGGTGGTAATCGAGCGCTCCGGAGACGTAATCCCCAAAGTAGTGCGGGTACACTCCCAGGGGCCGGACCGCAAGAAGTTCCGCATGCCCGCGGCATGCCCNNGTGGTGCGCGAAGAGGGCGAGGCGGCCACCCGCTGCATCAACACGGACTGCCCCGCGCGGCTGAAGGAATCGGTTCTGCACTTCGCCTCGCGCGGCGTCATGAATATAGACGGCGTGGGCGATGCGCTGGTGGATCAACTGGTGGACCGCGGGATGGTGAAGAGCATGGCCGACCTCTACGATCTGAGGGCCGAAGACCTCGCGTCGCTGGAGCGCATGGGCGCGAAGTCCGCCGCGAATGTCGTCCGCAACATCGAAAACTCGAAGAAGAATCCACTGCCGCGCGTGCTGACCGCGCTGGGTATCCGCTTCGTGGGGGAGCGCACGGCGGTGTTTCTGGCGGAGGCGTTTGGCGGCCTGGACAGAATCGCCTCGGCCGGCCTCGAGGAGTTGCAGCAGGCAGAAGAAGTGGGGCCGAAGGTGGCCCTGAGCATCTCCCGGTTTTTCTCGGAGCCGCGCAACCGGGAACTGGTCGAGCGCCTGCGCGCCGCCGGGCTTCAGTTCACCTGCGAATCGGCGCGGCCCACGGGCGGGCCGCTCCAGGGTCTCACGTTGGTATTGACCGGCACGCTTCCCCAACTGAGCCGCGACGAGGCCAAGCGGCTGATCGAAGCCGCGGGCGGAAAAGTGAGCGGCTCGGTGAGCGGGAAGACCAGCTATCTTGTGGCCGGCCAGGATCCTGGTTCCAAGCTTGCCAAGGCGCGGGAACTCGGGGTCGCAGTGCTCGACGAACGCCAACTGCGCGAACTGATCGAGGCCGGCTGAGGCTCGGGCAGGCGAGCACCGCCTGCCCCACCTGGCCCCTACTGTTCGCGGTCGAGCTTCTGGATGTGTTTAAGGCTGCTCTTGATCTCGTCGGTGGCGTCCGTAATCTGGTTGGTGTCGTAGATGACGCGCGGCGTGAGGAAGACGATCAGCTCGGTCCGGGCTTTGCTGATGCTTTTTGAGCCGAATACGGCTCCCAGTATGGGAATGCGGTGCAGGAAGGGCACGCCGCTGGAGGTAATTCCGTAGGTTTCCTGTATGAAGCCGCCGATGGCTACCGTATCGCCGTCCTGCACCGTGAGCTGTGTGCTGAAAGACCGGTTCGAGAAGGACGGCGATTGAATTCCGTCCGAGGAAGGCTGTATCGGCGAGCTCACCTGCTGGTTGATGATCATCGTGACCACGCCGCTCGAATTGACCCGCGCGGTGATGGAAAGCGTCACCCCCGTGCTGACGTTGTTCACCGTGTTCGCGAACGGGCTCGTACCACCCGTTGTGACGCCGCTGACAACCGCCTGCGAGGTGAGCACGGGGACGGACTGACCCACGTTCATGGTGGCCGGAACGCTGTCGGTGGCGATGATACTGGGAGCGGATATGACGCGCGCGTTCTGGGTGACCTCGCTAGCTTCGAGCGCGCCCAGCAACTCGTGGCTGCGCAGGACGAGCGCACCTATGGAGATGCCCAAGCCGCCCGCGCCGGAGGTCGCATTCAGCACGCGAGAGATCGTACCTCCCGTATCCTTCTGCTGCAGGTACGAAGTGACGCCGGCCGAGAATGCGCCGCTCAGGTCCACCTCGTAAATCTTGGCGTCGATGAGAACCTGGCGGGGCGGCACGTCGAGCTGCCGCAGGAGGGAGTTGATCTGCTCGTACTCTTGTGGCGTGCCTTGAATGAGCAGGGTGTTATCGAAAGGATTGGGTATGACGTGCGGAATTCGGGTTCCGGGCGCCCCTCCCTGATTACTTCCCAGGTAGCTGCCGGTGAGGTCGGTGTTAAACCCTGCCGCCGGGGTTAGGTTGGCGCCCATCGCTGAATTCGTCGCTGCGTTGAAATTCGCTGGCGTTGAGCCCATCGGAGTGACACCGCCCATTGCGCCGTATGCGCCGCCGGCCATGCCGCCGTATGCGCCGCCGTATCCACCGCCGGCCATGCCGCCGCCGTATCCACCGCCGTATCCACCGCCGTATCCGCCCCCGCCCATGCCGCCGTATCCGCCGCCCATAGCGCCACCGATGCCTATACCGCCGCCTATGCCCATACCAGCGCCCATGCCGCCGCTCATTGCGGCCAGACTCATAAGCGCCGAGACGTTGCCGGTATACAGCGCCATGATGGCCATGGCCACGGTTTCGGCCATGCCGTACTTCAAGCGGTAAACATAATTGTTTATCGCGCCGGCCGTGATCTTGACGGGAATATCGAGCTTCTCGATCCACTCCTTCACCTGCGGAAAGATTCCAGGGTTGGGCGCCACCGCGATGATCGTATTGATGCGATCCACCGGAAGAAACTTCACGGAGGTGCTCTTCTCGGAGAACGCGTACGCCTTGAAGACCGAATCGAGATCTTTCACCAGGTCGGATGGGCGGCTGTTGGCGACATCGAACAGACGCACCCGCTGGCCGGCGAAGGTGTCGCTGTCGAACATGCCGATCAGCTCCATGGTGCGCTTCATACTGCGGCTATTATCCTGGATCAGCAGCAGGTTGGCGGGATCGTAAGTCGACATCGAGGCGCCTTCGCCCAGAAATGGCTGGATGAGCTTGGCCAATTCCCCGACCGTGGCGTACTTGAGAAACACCAGGTTCAAGATCATGCGCTCGTCGTCGGGGAGGGTCTTGGGGTCGACGTCCGTCGTCGGTGGGAGCGGAAGCTGTGAAACTCTGTTGATCGGCACGATGCGGTAGAGGTCGCCCACCTGCACGATAGTGGCGCTGTTTACGCGCAGGATGGTCTCCAGCAGCGGCATCAGGTCCACCGCCTTCACTTCGCCGTAGGTGTAGATCGTCACCGATCCTCTGACGCCGGGATCGAGAATGTAGTTGATCTTCATCCGCTTGGCGAGGATGTCGATCATCTCGGTGAGAGACACGTTGGGAAGCAGGAACCCGCCGTTCTCGGTGAGGCGCGCCGGCGGAGGGCCGCTGGGGGCGGTGGCCGGCGTGGCCGGCTGCTGCGTCGGCTGCGGCGGCGTCGCCTGCTGCGGTGGCGGCTCTTCCGCTGGCGGCGGCTGGAAAATGCGCGGTGAGGCTTGGCCCGAAAGCACGGCGGCCGCGGCGCACATAGCCAGAATCAATCGAACATACGTTAAGGGGCGCATTTCGTTAGTCCTTGAGAGCATTACCGTCCTACCGGGTCCCACCGGCACGCGCTGCCGAACGGCGTCTTGATGGATACCTTCCGGTAGCCGTCGACTACCGTTTCGTCGGGCGTGCTGTCGTTCACGTTACAAACCTTGTAGCCCCGGCCGGTATCTTCACCGGGACCGAGTGGTGTCTTGATGACCGGAAGCACCGAGGCCGGAGCTGCCGCGGGCGCCTGCGTGTTCGCGTCCGCAACCACCTGCCTCGTCGCGCGGTCGAGTATTTCGTCCACCGTCTTGCGGATGATCTTGCCGTCCCACTCCAAAGCGATCTCTTGAGTATTGACGTCCACCAGCTTGAATGGGCCAATCATGTCGCCGGGATGGATTTCCATTTGCGGGGAGGAGGCGTTTACGCTGAGGATGGCGGTGGGACCGTCGCCGATATTCATCATGCCGTGATAGACCGGCAGCGGCGGCACGGGCTTGGGAGGCGGCGGAGGCGGCACGTCGACCACCACCGTGGAGTTTCGCGATCGGTCGAACAGCAGCTTCTGCGCGATTTCGGCATAGCCCGCGGAAAGCACCGGAGGCGCGGTGGCCAGCGGGGTAAACTGCGGCGGCGGCAGCGGGGTCGGTTTCTGGTTCATGATGGCGGCTTCACGCGCCTTAGCCGCCAGCCACTGGCTGCGAAACTGGAAGCCGGCGTAGACCGCCACGGCCGCCAGCACCACGTCGAGGATCAACAGTTTGCGGTTCAAAACGTGGCTACTCCCTTTTTCTCCGGCACCAGCTTCTTGGGCACTACTCCGGACAGGTTGAGCCGCACCTGCACGTTCTTCTTCTTGTCGTTGCCGCCAGTCACTTGAATCTCATTGGTAGCCAGGATTTCAGGCTCGTTGGCCAAAGCCGCCAGAAAGTTCACAAGCTGGTCGATGCCGCAGGTGAAGGTCACGGGAACGGAAACCTCGCCATAATCCGCAGCCAGGGGCTTGGGAGCCGGAAATCCTTCGGCGCCTCGCGCATCGATTCCATTGGCCGCGGCGATGGTGTGAATCACGTTGAGAAGCTGGGCTTGCGCTTGCGCGGCCGTATCGGCCTTGAGGATGCCCTTTTCGCGGGTTTCCAGTTCGGCGGAGGCACGTTTGAGCACCGCTTCCTTGCCGGGAACCGTGGCGGCGACCTGGCGCAAACGCTCCAGGCGTTTTTCGGCGGCCGGTATCGATTCCGAAGGCGCTACTACTTGTGTTGGCCGGTCCCCGTACACGCCGAATCTCAGCACTGCGATCAGCAGCAGCCCGCCTAGCAGGACGAGAAGCATGCGCCGGTCCAATGTTCCGACAGTCATCGGCTGCTCCTTCGGGCGGTGTGGATCTGGAAGAGCTCGCCGGTGGCGCCGCGGTTGACCATGTCGAGCGCCGAATTCTCGAAAAGTGGCGAGGAATCGAGTATTTTCGGAAGCAGCGCGGACTGCGGGGCTTCGCCCGTAACGCGCACCGAATCGCGCGCGAGGTTGATGGAGTTGGTCCAGGCCGGAGGTTCAACCAGTCTGGTCAGCTCGTTCAAGGCGTCCAGATCGCCGCGCGTCTGGTTGCGCAGCCGATCGAGCAATTGAGAGCGCGTGCGCAGGCGATCGATATCGCGGTCGAGCGCCGCCGCGCGCCGCGCCAGTGGTTCCAATTGGGCGATTTCAGCATCGATCCCGCGGAGGTACTGCCGTTCCGCGAGTCTGGAGTATACCATCACGGCGCCGGCCACCAGCAGCACCAGCGCCGCCAGAACCAGCGTCGGGATAAAAACCGCGCGGGAACTGAGGCGCCGGTGCTCCGGGGGGAGCACGTTCGCCGCCGGCGCGAGCCGGGGACAAGCCCCAGCCAGCGCCGTTGCGTACGGCAGTGCGTTGCGGGAAAGATCGTTCTCCACCGGATTGACGTCCGGGGTGGGAAGCACTTCTTCGAGCGTCGAGGGAGTGGTTTCGGGAGGCAGACGCAACTCCGCCAGCGCCAGCCCCACGGCGCGTTCCGGCGCCAACTCGAATTCCGCCGAGAAAACCGGGTGCGCGGCGCTTTCCCCGTATACCTCCACGGCGCCCGAAGCGGACCGGCTCAGTGCGATGAATCCGTCCCCGGGGAGCCCTTTGAGTCCGGCGCCGTTCAGCCGGATGGCGGCGTGCACGGCGGCGGCCGAGAAGGTAAAACTGCACACCGCCACGCCGGCTTCGGTGAAGAGTTGGACGTATTGCTCGACCGTGGCGCGCCGGACAATCCCCACCAGAACCGCGCCGTAGGCCAGCCGGGACCAGCCCCATGAGACCTCGTCTTCGCCGTAAGGATGCAGCGAGTCCAACTGGAAGCGGATGGCGCCTTCCATGTCCTTACGGGCAACCCCGGGAAGCGCCATCTGGCGCACAATCGCTTCCCGCCGTGGCAGCAGCACCGTCGCGCTCATGCGGCCCGCCCCCAACGATTTCAGGAACCGGGCGTATTCCGCGCCCCATTCGGCCGCGGGCCGCCCGGCAAAATTGTGTATCGTAACGCGGCCGAGCACCCGAATCTGCGTGGGGCGCACCCGGACGGCCGCCACTTCCAGGTCCGTGGCGCCGATCTCAATGCCGACCCCCGAGCCGAACGCCAGTAGCTTGCGAAGGTCTTTGGAAATGGGAATCTGGAAGGCCATGGCGGGGTCAATTGCTCCAAGCCGTGTCGTACCACCGCAGGATGTGGATGGGGGAATCGTATCCCACCGGCATGTACTTCACCTGCGCCCCTACCGTGCGCCTGAGGTCCGAGAGTTGTCCGTTGACCAGCCGCAACCGCGCTGTGGCGCGCACCGTGACGATGGAATGGCCTCCCACCGCCAGGCGGTTCGAGCCGACCCCGATGGATTGCAGGAAGCCGCTGAGTTGCTGCTGCGTAAGAGGCGCGCTGCGCCGGAGCTCCACCAGTGACTGGATGGCGAAGGGCGCCAGCCCGATGGCAGCCAGAACCGCCGGAGCGGCGGTATTGGCGTCCACCTGCTGGGTCGATCCGAAAACCGAGAGGCAGTCCGCCAGCCCGGCGCGCGGCGCCAGGCGAGGTCCCCCGCCCAACTCCGCGTCCGGCACGGGAACGTAGGTTCCGTAAAAAATATCTGGCGTAACGCCTTTCACAAGAAGTAATTCCTCGATCTCTTCAATGGACGCGTGGCGCCCCCGAAAAGACGGAGTGAGCGATAGATAATACCCGTCAACGGCGCTGGCCCCCTGCGCCAGGGGGCTCCTCCAGTCGACAATCCCGAGGGTAATCTCCTGAGCCCGATCGGGCTCGATGCCAAGCGCCACTACCAGGCGGTATAACTCTTCCGGCAAAACCTTATTGACGTCCAGCTTGGCGGCTTCGGGGATGATCTCAACGTGGGCCATGCCGCTGGGGAAGTTGTAGTCCACGGCCGCCGAGCCGAGCGGAATCTTGCGTTGACCCGGGTTTGTGATGGTCCAGAGCAGTTCCAGAGAAGCCCGCTCGATGGCGCCCGAGGCCAGGTAGTAGCTGCGCAACCCATCGACCGCGGTGGAGGTGCGCTCCGTCTCGCCGCGAACCGTACTGGAGAGCGAAAACGCGATAGCCGCCAGGGCCGCCGAAAGCCACAGAACCGCCAACAATGCGCTGCCGCGGACGTGGCGCGGCAGGCACGAGTGCCTGCGCCACTTAGTAGTCCACATACTGAATCTCCGGGGCGCGATGGATGTGGATCGGCGCGGTGACGGTGATCGGCTGCAACCGCGAAGGGTCGGGATCGAGGGGCGCCATTTCAATCCGCACCGCAAAAGGCCAGCCCGAAATGTTCCAACTCGGCGTCCAGTGCGGCGGCAGGGTGCGGTCGAGGGGGATGGTGAAGTAGGAGAACCGGCAGTAAGCCAGCTTATCGGCCAGTACGAAGGAGTTCGGCCCCGCCTGGACCGGAGCGAACACCGCCAGGGTGCCCCCGGTTAGCTGGTCCCGCGTGCGGCCCGTGCAAAGCTGGGCCGTGCCGGCGGGGCCCGTATACGGGATTTCATTAACCACCAGGCGGACCCCGCGGCCGTCTTCTCCGGGGATGACGAAGAGTTCCAGAATCTGCGGCTGGCCGCGCCATCCCTGTTGCAGCGAGAAGGTGGACACCAGCCGCATGGTCTGGGGCTGGCCCTCGAAGAAGGCGGTCTTCGCGGGGGTAGCTCCGGGAGCCTCTCCGCAAGCCGCCACCACGGGCATCATGCCCTCCAGTTGTTCTTGAACCACGCGCTGCGCGCCGGCCACGCGGCGATTCTCCATGAGCTTGTTGCTGGTCTTGGAGAAAGCCATGAGACCGACTCGCATGGCGGTGAGCATGCCAACCGAGAGCAGGCTCAGCAAGGTGACGGCGATGAGGACCTCAATCAGGGTAGTTCCGGCTTCGCGTCTCATTGGGGCGCCCCCGGGGCCACGTCTCCGGGCCTCAAGACGCGCGAGCGATATGCATCCAGCGTAAGGGTGCGGTGGTCCTTGCCGGAAGCCCACCAGATTTCCAACTCGATGCGGTCCAGGGCAAGTTGGCCGGGCGCGGGCGCGGGCGGCATCTCGAAGTTGGCCAGACGCGCGCGCCAGCCGCTTTCGACGCCGCCGGTCATGGAAGGGTCGAACGTGCCGCTCACCAGCGTATCGCGCGGCATGACGTAGTCCATCAGCAGATCGTTCATACGCAGCCGCGCCAGTTGCACGGCCCGGTCGTAGTCGCGGAGCCGGGCGGCGTTGCGCGTGGCGCCCGAAATACCGGAAAGCAGGCCAACCACCGCGATCGCCATGATCAGGGTGGCGACCACCATCTCCAGAAGCGTGAATCCGCGCTTGCCCGTCACTCCGCCTTCACGCTTTCCACGTGGGGAAAGCCGGTCATGGGGTCAAGCCGCACAATCCGGCGCGCGCCGCGCTGGTTGGCAATCTGAATCCCGATGCCCGGTACCGTGGCGCCCGGCATGAGAATGAGGCGGCGCGCGCCTTGGGGATCGTCGGGATTCCGCGGCAGCACGGCTTCGATCGCGATGCCCTCCGGAAGCCTCAGCTCGCGCGTGAATCCACGCTCGTTGGAGTACAGCGTGAGGAGGTTGTCCTTGGGGGAAATGATCAGCTCCATGGGCTGCTGGCGGCGCTCGGCGCGATTCACCGCGGCGTTGAGGAAGCTGGCCAGCGAATCGGTGGCGGAGGCCAGGCGCACACTGTCCAGGCCGGCCGACACCGCCGGAAAAGTAATGCCCACCATCAGGCCGACGATCGCCACCACGATCATCATCTCGACGAGCGTGACGCCGCGGCCCCCGCTCTTACTGGCTCTTCCAACTGAGAATGTCTGCATTCAACCCTTCGCCGCCAAGCTGGCCGTCGGCGCCGAGGCAGACGATATCCGGCTCGTCGCCGTGATCGCCCGGGTACTTGTACACGTAGTCGTGCGCCCACGGATCTTTAGGGATTTCCTGGGGCATGTAAGGCCCCGCCCACTGGTTCAGATCCCCCGGCCTGACGCGCAACGCCTGCAGGCCCTGCTCGGTGGTGGGGAACGTGCCCGTGTCCAGTTTGTAGGCGCCCAGCGCGGTCATGAAGTTGTGGATCTGGGCGCGCGCCGCGGTGATTCGGGCCGTGTCGCCGTGCTTCAGAATGGAGGGTCCGACCAGCGCGGCAAACAGCGCGATGATGGTCATCACCACGAGCATTTCGATCAGGGTGATGCCCGCCCGACCGCGTCTCCCGTTTCTTCGTTTTCGTTGGAACATGGTTACACCGCCACATCGTTGATGCTGGTAATCGCAAGCAGCATGCTCAAAATCAGGGCTCCTACCATCACGCCCATCACCAGGATCACGAGCGGCTCGAAGATCGCGGTGAAACGCTTAATGGAGGCCCGAGTATCGGTTTCGTAAATATCCGCCATCCGGGCGAACATCTGGTCGAGCCGGCCGGTCTCTTCCCCAACCGACAGCAGGTGCGACGCCAGCGGAGGGAAGACCCCGGACTTGCGGATCGGGGCGGCGATTCCCTCGCCGCGCTTGACGCCCTGGGCCACGCCCTCGAGCGCTCCGGAAATGATCTTATTGTTCAGCGTGGCGGCGGCGATGGCGATGGATTGCACCAGCGGCACGGTGTTGGCCACCAGGGTCGCCAT
>PMYB01000141.1 GCA_003170915.1 Bryobacterales bacterium
TACCACTTGGTGAGCGTCGCCGTCATGTGCATCTTCTCGATGATGTTGCGCCAGCCCACGCCGGTGTTGTAGGCGCAAAAAGAGATTTCGCCCTCCTGCGTGGCGTAGGGGATGATGCACTGCTCGGTGCGACGGAAATCGTAGTTGAACAGGTCCTGGAACCACATGCCGGCGATGAACAGGAAGTTCCAGCGGTCCCTGCGGCGCCGCTCGATGTCGTCGAAGCTGCGGTCCTTGCCCACCTTGCCGTAATTCTTGCCGGTGGCGCCGAAGGTCTTATCGAACTTCTTCAGCATGTCGCTGAGCTTGAAATGAGTGGGGGCCTGGAACGGATCGTAGTTGCGCGCCACGGCCATCGCCATGCCCGCCATCGAGAGCCACTTGCCGCGCGCCGCGTCGTTGATGCGGGCCACGTCGCGGGCCAGCCGGTCGGCGTTCAGGAACGCCGTCACGGGCGCCGATTCCTTGGTTTCCTTATCCACCATCACGGCCATGCCGACGCCGCAGTTGGGGTGGCAGCCGCAGCTCAACTGGCCCCAGTCGGCCTGCGGGCCGTGCACCAGGTCGCTCCAGTCGGAGAAAGTGGACATGAAGGAAATCGGGAACCAGTCGCGCGCCGGCTCGCCCAGGCCGGTCTGGTTCTTCACGTCGTGCGCCAGGTGCGAGAGCGTATACCGCTGGGCGGCGCGGCGCTCGTCGGTGACGGCTTCGTCGCGCCCGGTGAATGACACTGGCTGAAAAGACAGAAAGGGAATCTTCTGGGGATTGTCGAGCGCGAACTGCACGATCCGCCCCACCTGCTCGTTGTTGATCCCGTTGATGATGGTGATGACCGGGATGATATCGACGCCGTTGGCGTACAGGTTCTCGATGGCCCGCAGCTTCACGTCGAACAGGTTGCCGACCTTGCGGTGCTGGTTGGCGGCGTTGCCGATTCCGTCGAACTGCAGGTACGCGTAGCGCAGCCCGGCCTCGGCGGCCTGGCGGCAGAACTCGGGGCTCTTGGCGAACTCGATGCCGTTGGTGGCCGCCTGCACGGAGGTGTAGCCCACTTCTCGCGCGTAACGGACGGCGTCCAGGAAGTAAGGCGAGAGCGTTGGCTCGCCGCCCGAAAACTGCACCGACATCTGGCGCTTCGGCTTGATGGTGATGGCGTTGTCGAGCAGCGTCCGGATATCTTCCCAGCTCAGCTCATGCACGAAGCCCACCTGGTTGGCGTCCATGAAGCAGGGGTCGCACATCATGTTGCAGCGGTTGGTGAGGTCGATGGTGAGCACCGAGCCGCGCCCGTGAGTGATGGTGCTCGAGCCGTGTTTGTGGAGTGTCGCATCGTTGTGCGCGCGGATGTCGCGGCCGGGGAAGACCTGCTCGATGTGCCGGTAGAACGCCGTGTCGACCGCCATCACATCTTCGAAGCGGCCGTGGATGGGGCACTCCTTGACCATCAGTATCCGGCCGTCGCGCTCGACGATCTGCGCTTTGATCTCGCCCGGCTTATCGGTGTAGAGGACTTCCAGGGGAGTCTTGCCGTCCAGGATCTGCTGGCGGATTTCGGGGACGCAGCGCGGGCAGAGGGAATCGGTCTCGCGCGGCCAGCCCAGCGGAGGCTTGGTCTTTTCCCACGATTTCAACAGCGGCTTATCCGACCACTTCGGCACGAATCCCGGATTCTGGTGGATCTGGTTGAATTTGTCGAAGACCAACCAGGCCGCGCCGGCGGCGTATGTCAGGGCTTTTTCAGCATACTTAATAGGCTTATGCATCCCGTTTAATCTCCCTTGAGTGACTAGACAGCGTTTGAAAAGAGTATACGCAAGGCGCGGGGCGAAGTGGTACGGATTGGCATTAAAACGTTGGATTTATTAGTTGTACGGCAAGTAAGCGGGTTGAATGGGCGCCGGGTCAGAGAACCTTTTTGACTACCAGGTCCGTGCTCCAACTGCCGTCATCGAGGCCCATGGTGAAGTGAATCTCGCTCTCCAGGACCTGGCCCTTGAAGACCAGCTTGATGGGCTGGCCCTGGTATTCCGCCATGGCCCAGAAGGACACGGTGTCGCCCTCAACCTTGCCGTCTTTGATTTCGCTGGGCTGTCCTGCCAAGCCGCCGATGGCGCCGGTCAGGACGTCGCCGCTGGCTTTGAGGTCGAACGTCAAGTCGTGGGTGCCGTCTGGCGCTTCGAGCGTCCCTTTCCACTTGCCGGTGGCATCGGCCGAGTAGAGCAGGGCGGCCAGCACCACCAAAAATCCCGCCAGAGTGGGTATGCGTTTCATGAAGCGCATTGTATCACCGCGGGCCGCGCTATGATGAGTAGATGTCGAGCCCTTCCCCCCCCACTGTGGATCAATCCGCCCAGCAGACGATGGACCTGGAGCGGGATTACGTGTTGCAGAACTACGCCCGTTATCCGCTGGTCCTCGCGCGCGGAAAGGGCTGCCATGTTTACGATCTGGAAGGCCATCGTTACCTGGATTTCATCGCCGGCATCGGCGTGAATGCGCTGGGACACGCGCATCCGCGGATTGTCGCGGTGATTCGCGAGCAGGCCGGGCTGCTGATCCACACTTCGAACCTTTATTACAACCAGTATCAGGGGCCGCTGGCCAAGCGCCTGGCGGAAATCAGCGGGCTCCAGCGCACCTTCTTTGCCAATTCTGGCACGGAGGCGATGGAGGGTGCGCTCAAGATGGTGCATGCGCACGGCCGCGCCATCCACCCGGAGAAGTACGAGATTATCTCGCTCGAGAATGCCTTCCACGGACGCACGCTGGGGGCCCTTTCCATCACCGGCCAGGCTAAGTACCGGGAGGATTTCGAGCCGCTGATTCCAGGCGTCAAATTCATTCCGGTTAACGATATGGCGGCTCTGGAGGCGGCCTTCAACGAGCGCACCGCGGGCATCGTGCTGGAGATGATCCAGGGCGAGGGCGGAATCAATCCGCTGACTCACGAATTCGTGGCTAAGGCGCGCGAGCTGGCGGACCGTTACAACGCGCTGCTGGTGGCGGATGAGATCCAGTGCGGCGTGGGCCGGCCGGGAACATACTTTGCCTATCAGCGCTCGCATCCGGTGATTCTGCCGGACGTGATGGCGGCGGCCAAGCCGCTGGCGTGCGGAATCCCCCTGGGCGTGATCGTGGCGAATGAGAAAGCCGCAGCCGCCATCAAGCCGGGAATGCACGGCAGCACCTTTGGCGGCGGCGCTCTGGCATGCCGCGTGGCGCTCGAGTTCCTGGACATTCTGGACGAGCTGTTGCCCTCCATTCAGAGAGTGGGCGGGTATTTCCACGTGGTGCTGAACGAACTGGCCCGGAAGCACGGCTTCGTAAACGAAGTGCGCGGGTTCGGCCTGATGCTGGGGATGGAGCTGGCCATTCCCGGCAAGCAGATCGTGCTGGACGCGATGGCCGAAGGCCTGCTCATCAACTGCACGCACGAGACCGTGCTGCGCTTCCTGCCGCCGTACATCGCCACGGAGAAGGAAGTCGATCAGGCCGTGAAAGTTCTAGCGAAGCTCTTCGCCAAGGTGAAGTAGGCTGCAAAGCGGGGACTGCCATCCAATTCCGCGTTTTGGAATTGGATGGCTGTACCCGGTTTGCCGACGTGGCGCACGCACTCTTGCGTGCCGTGTCGGCACTCGTGCCGACACGCTGTGCGGCCGCCAAGCGTCGAGAAGAGTCTCGACGCGGCACGCACGAGTGCGTGCGCCACAGTACCTACCGGCCCCACTCTACGTGCAGGCGCAGCGCCCCAATCCATACCGGACCGCGGTCGCGGTTGAAGGCCGGGTTGGTTACGTGCTGGAGGTCGATGGTGGCGAAGACGCCGGGCGTCACGCGGGCGCTGTAATAGCTCTCCGAGACGCACTCGGGTCCGTAGCGCAGCGTGCCGTCGCCGATCAGGAAATCCAGGCCGCCGCGCACGAGGTATTGGGCGTGGACGGCGGACAGTCCGCTCACCGTCAGCGCGCTGGCCGCCGTATCGTGCGGCCGCTTCCATCGCGCGCCGCCCACCGACACGCCCACGCTCGCCAGCCGGTCGATGGCGGTGAAGGCGAAGCTCTCGGTCTTGCCATCGTTCCATCCCAGCCGTCCGAACACGCCGACGTCCTTCGCCAGTTCCTGCTCCACGTTCAGGCCGAAGCCGTATTTCAGCGTGCCGGGGCGCCGCGTGGCGGTCACGTCCGGTGTCGTGTGGGTCTCGTCGGCGAGACGAATGGCATCCGCATAGGTCCCCATCCGGGCATGATTCTGGTAGCTCAGAACGCGGACGGCGCCGTCATGGCCGCGGGGCTTCACGCGCACCTCGCCCTCGAAAACATCGCCACGGTCGCGCAGTAGGCGGCGGTCGAAGCGCAGGCCGTTGGCAACGCGCGGCATGGCTCCGCTGCCGTATCGCAGCGACCAGCGCCGCGTATGGAACTCGTGCACCCAGCCCCAGGTGTAGCCGTGAGTATCGGCCGAGTAGTCCCACGCGCCGTTGTACATGATGGCCCAGCCCATGAACTGCGTCCGTGGGTCGTGGGTGTACTTGTTGTTGTCGAAGAAATCGGTCACGCTAAACCGGCCGATGGTCACCGAATAGCGGGTCATAGGCCGGCTGCCGGCGAGCTGATTCTCGTCGCTCGAGATGGATTCGCGCGCGTCGCCGAATCCGAAATCCTGGGTCGCGTACAGCCGCGCCAGGTACAGTTTGGGAGCGGCGGTAGCCACGCGCGGCATCTCGCCATTGGGGAAGTCGGCGATTCCGTTGGTGCCGCTAAAGCCCCGACCGCCGGCCAACTCGGGGTCGAAGTAGAATTGCGTGTCGCGCGCCAACCTCCATCCGAAGAACAGCGTCGAAGTCAGCGAAGCTTCGGCTTCGGGATGGCCCTGCAAGCTGAAAGCGTCCGCGTACGGAGAGTTGAAGCCGCCGTGATACTGGCCGATGGAGGTAGCCTGAAAATGCAGGTTCCATTTCTCGGGCTGCGCGGGATCCTGCGCGGGATCCTGCGCGCAAAGTCGCAGAGCGGCGGCAAGAACTAGAATGACGCGGGTTTGCATGCCTGTGAAGCGTTCGGAAGACCACCGATGCTAATTGACTATCATAAGCGACGTGAAGCTTGTGTGGTGCGCCGCTTCGGCACGCGCCTGGGTTAGAAAACCTCCCTCTCGACCTCCGGGAGCACATCGCCATCACGGGCCAGCCACACGTAGAGCGCCGGCAGCAGGAAGATGCTGATTGCCAAAGCGGCTATCAGACCTCCCACGATCACGATTGCGAACGGCCGTTGTGAGTCGGAGCCGATTTCATGGGACAACGCGGCCGGCAGCAACCCCAGAGTGGCCACGAGCATTGTCATCATGATGGGCCGCAGCCGCAACACCGCCCCCTCTATGGCGGATTCCTCTATCGAGGCGCCTCGGGCACGCCGCTGGTTGATGTATTCGAGCATGATGACGCCGGTTTGGACCGAGACCCCAAATAGCGCGAGAAAGCCGACCCCCGAGGAGACGCTGAAGTTGGTGTGCGTGGCCATGAGCGCGAGCAAACCGCCGATGGGCGCGGCCATCACATTCACCAGAATCAGCATTGCCCATTTGAAAGAGCGGAACATCGTGTACAGAATGATGAAGATCAGCAGAACGGTCAGCGGCACGATGATGAACAGGCGCGCCCGGGCGCGTTGCGCGCTCTCGTATTCGCCTTCCCAGTTGATGCGATAGCCCCGCGGCAGTTGGACCCCCTTGGTTACCTTCCGCATGGCCTCCTCGACCGCGCTGCCCAGATCGCGGTCGCGCACGCTGTATTTGACCGCGATATATCGTTGGTTGGCCTCACGGTAGACTTCGGAGGCGCCGTCCCGCTCTTCGATTGCGCAAAGCTGCGCCAGCGAAACCCGCTCGCCGGTGGGCGACAGCAAGCGAATGTTCTCAATCGCCTCCTTGGTGTTGGGGTACTGAGGCAGATAGCGCATCACCAGGTCGTAGCGAGCCTCGCCTTGCAAAACTTGCGTAAGGGCGTTGCCTCCCACGGCGGTTTGGATGGCATCCTGTACGTCCGCCACGTTGATCTGGTAGCGGGCGGCCTGCCGGCGATCTACCGTCACATTCAGATTCGGCTGGCCCAGAACGCGAAAGACGCCCAGGTCCTCAATTCCTCTGACCCCGCGCAGAACCTTTACGATCTCATCGGCTTTGTCTTCGAGCACTCTCAAATCGTCGCCATATACCTTGGTGGCCAGTTCTCCCTTTACGCCGCTGACAGCTTCCTCCATGTTGTCCTCGATGGGCTGGGAGAAGTTCCAAAGGACGCCGGGGATCTTTTCGAGTTCCCGGTTCATGCCCGCGATGAGCTCGTCCTTGTGCTGGTGAAACCCCGGCCGCCACTGCTCCTTGGGCTTCAGGCCGACGTAGTATTCCGTGTTGAAAAAACCCGTGGTGTCCGTTCCATCATCGGGACGGCCCACCTGGCTTGTGCACTCGGTAGCCTCGGGAAAGGAGCACAGCAAAAGCAAAAGGTGCTCCTGGGTATTCTCGGAGGTCTTACAAACAAAAAGATCGGGGAAAACCTAGGCCTTTCGGAAGGCTCCGTTAAGGCGTCGGTGCAGCAGTTGTTTTACAGGACCGGTGTGCGAACACGGAGCCGGCTTGTCCGGGCGGCGCTCGAAGGTTCGCTCGAGACTGCCAACGGTTTGATGAGACGGCCCCGAAATGCGACCACCGCCGTAGCTCCTTCGAATGCCAAGCCGCGCTCCACGGTCATTGGTCATCATTCAACGCTTCGCCAAACCTAAGCGGAATCGTGCGAGTCGGGCTTGAGGGCGTCTTTGAATCCCCGAATTCTTTGGGCCAAGCCCTTTCCGAGCTCAGGCGGCTTCTTCGGGCCGAACATAAGGAGTGCGATTGCCAGAATAACCAGCAAGTGCCGTGGTTGGAGCAAGTCTTCGATCATAGATCCTCTAAAACCAGCACACTTATGGTCCGCGGCCCGGGTGAAAGGACCCCGATGTACAGTCTGCCCAGTCTTTCGATTCGGTGCCTACGCTCGCTTTTTCGTCCCACGACCGGACATGTATGCACAGATCAATCGATCACCGGCAAACTTTCAGCATCCCGTCAGCCGAACGGCCAATCCTTTGATTGGTCCCGCGTAGCATGATTCACAAAATATTCCGGTACTGTTCGAGCGCAACCCGTACAAGCTGGCTGCGAGTTCGCACACCTGTTTTCGCAAACAGTTGCTGAATTGTGTTCTTGACGGCGCTCTCCGAGATTTCCATTCGGCCTGCGATTTCCTTGTTGGCTAAACCCTGCACCAGCAACCGCAGGACCTCCGTTTCTCTACTGTTCAATGCGGCTTGTTCCCGATGCTCCGATAAATGCACATCCACGGTCCCCGGCGCGCCCATCACCTCCTCTTCGCCGACGTCCGCAATGATTGCCGCCACCTTGGGAGCTGGCCCTTCCTTAGTATGTGGAGAACCAAACGTCGGCGGTGAAGGTTTCACCGTTGCCCCGGTGACCCTGGCATTGCATCGATGCCCGAAACTGCGGTGCTTCTTCCCAACGGAGCGCATGGTGCAGTTCCGGCAGGAACGCCGCGATCGGATCGCCGATTAAATCTCCTCCTCGCGGAACCATCAGGTCAACCGCCGCGCGATTGGCCAGTTCGATGAAACCGCGCTCATCGACGGTCACAATTGCTGCCGGACTCGTCTCCACCAACGCCTTCAGCCTCGCCTGGGATTCCAGGCTCAGGCGCCGGTTCCGCACCAATTCTCCGACGAACAATCCGCATCCGGCCAGCGCCAGAGTCTCGAAGGTCAGACGAACGAATGACGGATCCAGCGAACTGAACACCTCGGCGAGCACTGCGCAGACGACGCCGAGCAGTGCGACAAACCACCGGGGCAGGAACGCCGCCGCAAACATGATGGGGAAGAGGTAGAGAAAGCCCAGCGACACGTAAGGCTTTGTCCACCAGTCCACTACGGCGATTACCAGAATGATGATGCCGCTGATGAACAGGACCGGAGTTCGATTTTGATCGTGCCACAACCGTTCTAAAGGCAGCATGGCTCTTGGGGAACCTCAATTGCCTCTCTTTTCTCCGCGCATAGCGCTGGTCAATCGAAGGATTGCCCTCAGGCAACGGCCAATCAAAAGATTGGCCGCACGGTTCGGAGCTGAGCCGCGGCCATAACGGGCGGAAAGCCGTAAGCACCGCTATCATGGAGTGATATGAAGCTTCTGTGGTGCGCCGCGCTGGCCGCGGTTTCGCTCTCCGCACAGACCTTCGCCGGAGCGCCGGCGCTGGATGAGACCATCAATCGGGCCATCGAACAGGATCGCCTGCCCGGCGCCGTTCTGGTGGTCGGGCACGACGGCCAAATCGTCTACCGCAAGGCCTACGGGAAGCGTGCGCTGGTTCCGCAGGCTGAGACCATGACCCTCGATACCATCTTCGACTGCGCCTCCCTCACGAAAGTCATTGCCACCACGTCGTCTTTGATGAAGCTTTTCGAGCAGGGCAAGTTCCGGCTGAACGACAAGGTCACCGACTACATCCCCGAATTTCAGGGAGGCAAGAGCGACATCACGCTGCGAAACCTGTTCACGCATTTTTCGGGTCTCCAGCCCGACGTGCCGCTCAAACCGGAATGGACGGGCTACGACACCGGCATCCATCTCGCCTGCGCCACCAAGCCCGCCGGGCCGCCGGGAGTGCGCTTCGTATATAGCGACATCAATTTCATCCTGCTGGGCGAAATCGTTCACCGGCTCAGCGGCCAACTGCTTTCCGATTACGCGCGGCAGAACATATTCCTGCCGCTGGGCATGACGGAAACCATGTTTCTGCCGCCGGCGTCGCTCGTGCCGCGCATTGCGCCTACCGAGCGCGTCGATAAGACCGGTCCGCCCTTGCGGAGCGTGGTCCACGACCCCTCCACGCGGGCGATGGGCGGCGTGGCGGGACACGCCGGCATGTTCTCCACCGCCGCCGACCTGGCGCGCTTCGCGCAACTGATGCTCAACGGCGGATCGCTCGATGGCGTCCGTCTCTTCAGCCCGCTCACGGTGGCGAAGTTCACCGAGCCCGAAAGCCCGCCCGACCAGCCCATCCTGCGCGGGCTGGGGTGGGACATCGACTCGCCCTACTCGGGCAACCGCGGCGAGCTGTTTCCCATAGGCTCTTTCGGCCACACCGGTTTCACCGGCACTTCCATCTGGATCGACCCTTCGACCAGGAGCTACGTCATCCTGCTGGCCAACAGCGTGCATCCCGAGGGGCGGCCGGCGCTCACGCCGCTGCGCGGGAAGGTGGCGACCATTGTAGCCGCGGCGCTGGGCATCGGCGCGCAGGGCGTCACGGTGACGGGTTACAACGAGACCCTCGCGGGCGCGCGCCGCCAGATCGGCCGCAGCGGCGCGACGCTCACGGGCCTGGATGTGCTGGTGGCGCGGAAGTTTCAGCCGCTCCAGGGAAAACGTGTCGGCCTGATCACCAACCACACCGGTGTGGACCGCCTGGGCCGCCGCAATGTCGACCTGATGCGCGCGGCGGGCGTGGAAGTGGTTGCACTGTTCTCTCCCGAGCACGGGCTCGAGGGCAGGGAAGACCGGCCCGGCCTTCCCGACGTTACCGACGCTCGGTCCGGCATCAAGGTCTTCAGCCTGTACGGACGAATGCTGCGGCCAACGCCGGAGATGCTGCGCGGCATCGACGCGCTGGTCTTCGATATCCAGGACGTTGGCGCGCGATTCTACACGTACGAGACCACCATGGCATACGCCATGGAAGCGGCGGCCAAGGCCGGAATTCCATACTACGTGCTCGACCGGCCGAACCCCATCACGGGGACGCACGTGGAAGGCCCGCTGCTGGACGCCGCCAACCAGTCGTTCGTCGGCTATTTTCCCGGTCTCCCGGTGCGCCACGGTATGACGATGGGCGAACTCGCGCGCCTCTTCAATGGGGAGAACAAGATCGGCGTGGCGCTCACCGTGATCCAGATGCAGGACTGGAATCGCAGCGACTGGTTCGACGAGACGGGCCTCGCGTGGATCGACCCCTCGCCCAACATGCGCAGCCTGAACGCCGCCACGCTGTACCCCGGCTTGTGCCTTCTGGAATCTTCCAAGGGATACTCGGTGGGGCGCGGAACGGATTCCCCCTTTGAGCAGATCGGGGCGGATTTCATTGGCGGACGCGAGCTGGCGGCGTATCTGAATCGCCGCGAAATTCCCGGCGTGCGAGCGTATCCGGCGCGCGTGGGGACGGTGGAGGGTGTGCGATTCGTGATCGTCAACCGCGAGTCGCTGGATTCGACGCGCCTGGGTCTGGAAGTGGCGGCGGCGATTTCGAAGCTGTATCCGGGGAAGATCGACTTGCCGGTGAACAAGTTGCTGATCGGCAGCGCCGAGGCGATCGGCCAACTCCAGGCAGGCGACGACCCGCGCAGTATCCAGCAGGGCTTTCAGGATGCCGTGGCGGCGTTCGTCAAGATGCGCGAGCCGTACCTGCTATATCGCTGAGATCATCCTCCGGGAGAATCGTGCTGGCCGGTGCCGGCCAGGTCCTCGACCTTGGTTCCTTTGCGGTCGATGCGCTGCGGGATGGTGTCGCGCGTATCCACCTGATCTTCCGTGGCCCCGATGCCGGAAAGTTTCCGTTCGTGGCCCTTCGGTGCTTCGACGGCCTGCGGTGCTTCTGGCATGGCTGCCTCCCAAGGGCTAGCCGATTATGAGAGCAGGCGGCCGCGGAAGTCAATGGGGGTAGCCGGCTGAACCGAAGTTCCCGATTCCGATGAGCAGGAAGCGGCCGCCGAAAATCCCGCGGTTCCCGGCCCGGAGTGCGATGTAGCGGATGCAGCCGATTACCCGTCGAAGGTCGTCGAGTGTTTAGGAATGGCTCCCGAGTGATAGCTACATCACTGGAACGCTCACCCACGCGGGCGGGCTGGTGGCGATAATGCTCGAAGAAGAGACTGAAAATCCGGGGGTAGTTCGCAGTCAATCGAGACGCTCTCTCCTGAGCGTGGATGAATGAACTGAAGATGCGCTGCATGAAGAGCAACGCGAGCAATTCGCCGCTCCGACGATTCCGCCAAGTTGTATTTTCTGTCACCGACGACGGGGTGGCCGATCGCTGAAAACTGCACTCGGATCTGATTTTGCAATCCCGTCACCAACGCAACTCGGACGAGCGAAGCGCCCAGAAGAGGGCGTTCGACGGAATATCGAAGTTCAGCGCGAGCCGCTTTGGAGTCGCTCTCTGTGCGCAACGTTTGAAACATTCCCTCACGTCGAAAGTAGTGAACGAGCGTCCCTTGTTTGGCGCCGGGACGCCCGCGAACCACCGCAAGATACTGCCTCACGGGAGTATGGCCGAGAAACTGTCGAACGAGTGTATCGCGATCCGGCTCAGTTTTCGCAAAGAGCAGAACCCCGGACGTAAAACGATCGATGCGATGTACGACAAAGGCTCGTTGTCCCTTCAGTTTAAGTTTTGCGGAGAGAAGAGACAAAGCGGACGGAGTATCGGAGCCCTGAACAGGCACAGCCGGAAGTCCGGCAGGTTTATCGAGGACCACCACGGCATCGTCTTCGTAAAGCACGAAAAGCTCCCGTGAGAAACGAGGCTGCCGCCGGTCCTTGTGGTCCGAAAAGCGATTCTGCTTTCCTGAACGGCTACCGCTTTTTCGTGGAAGTTTCTTCATTTGCACAGCGGCTGATCGTGTCTTTCCAGGCTATCGCATAAACCGGCTGCGAGCTCGCCTTAGAGAGATCAGCCAGGAAGCGAGCGGCTAGGGTGCCACGGCCCGTCCGCCAGACTCCCGTGCGCGTGCATGGGGCTTCGCCGGCGCTGCTTGTGCCCTTCGCCGCCGCTCGCGCTCGCGTCTCGCCCGCCCGGCGCCGTGCGGTCGCTGCGCGCGCGGCCGTGGCTCGAAAGTTGCGCTGGCACGGAACCGGAGCGGCGCTCAGGCTTCCCCGCCAACGAAGGCAGCGCCGCCCGGGCGTACGCGCCGAACGCGCAGTCGAGGCCCGGAACGGCTCTCGGCGAGCGCCGCTCCAGCTTGCGCCGTAGGGTACGGTCAGGCGGCTTCGGGGCTGTGTTGCGGCGTCACCCAACCCAGGTTGAAGGGCACTTCCGTCATGGGGCCCTGCCACTGCAGCTCCTTGTCAATATCGGCATGCAAGCGGTAGGCCTTCTTGACGTCCGCAACTTTCGCGCCGATCACGTCGATCTTGCTTTCATCGAACTGGCCCAGGTGGAGCGCTCCGCAGTACTTGACGTAGCCGAGCCACTCCGGGTCGATACCCATGCATTGAGCGGCAATGCGGTCGGTGGCGACGAAATCCGCCGAAGCGATGGCCAGCCGTGAGGCTACCGGGGTTCCCGAACTGGGACCGTTTCCTTCCATGCCCTCATAGCCATCGATCACCGAAGCGCCCCAGCTCGGCGCCAGGCGCTGAGCCGTCAGGAGCATGTTGTAGTGGGTCTGGCGGAGACCGACGTGGAACTTGCGCTTCTCGTTCCAGCGGGTGGTTTCGTTCGGCGCATTGTGCAGCGGTGCTCCAACTACCATGTTCTTGATCGACAACGAAGCCACGGCGGTGTTGTGGGTTTTCAGCATGGCCGAAGAAATCACGAAGGCCTCCGGGTCGAGCAGCCGCGCTGCCAGGCGCATCGGGACGATATGGAGGTCCTTGTCGAGCACCGTGATTCGTTCGAACTTGGCTTCCGCGTTCAGATCGATCAGTTGCATCTGCTGCTTCTTGTACTCCGCGGGCAATGCGGTGAACTTGAAGTTTTCGTAGCCCTGCTGGGTATTCCCCGCTGACGATTCGGCGATGACGACCGGCCCCTTGAAGCGCTCGGACAGATAGTCCAGGATCCCGCGCATCGCGTCGACATGGCTCGCCGCCAATTGGTTCGCTATATTGACGAAATTCGGCTTGATGACCACGTATTTCCGGGTCCTCAGCTTCGGCTGAAGGTCCTTATCGACGGCCATAAGGGCGCTGTATACGTTCTTGCGGCGGTCGTCTCCCTGGGTCAGCGCCACCGTAGCCCTACGTTCCAGCTCAGGGAACGACTCGGGATTGCCCCCCATCATCATTCCTCGTCCGCGTCCGCCTGCCCCGGGCTGACCCGGAACGGTCGGCGCCTGGCCGGGGGTTGGTGCTTGTTGGGCCGATGCGACGCGGCTACGCAGCAACGCCGCGGCTCCGGCCAGTTGAAACAGAGTCCTACGCGGAAAGCCTTTTCCCATAACGTTCGCCTCCTAATTTATACGCCCTTATATGCCGATCCAGGGGTTTCAAGCGGGTAGTCCCATCCTGAACTCCCTGACCAGTGTCAGTATACACCACATCCATGCCCCCGAATGTAGGAACTTGCCACACATGGAAGAACCCGCTCTCGTCGAACGGCGCCGCTACTTTTTCGGGAATTTCGGATCCGCCTTGATCTCCCGAATTTGCAGAATGTGCCGCTGCTCGTGAGTGGAAATCAGGAGCAGCCACTGATACGCATCGCTTCCCTCCCTTTCCACTACATGGCTCCGGAGATCTTCGGCGGTGGTCTTGGCGTATTGCAGCATCTCGGCATGCAGCTTCCGGAGGGCGTCCAACCCGGTTCTCAAATCGTGCAATTGCCCCTTCGGCTCTTCCGATGGCACCGCTTTCTGCCGTTGGGTCCGGTCGATGCCGTACCAGAGAACGTCTGCGTCCCGGGCGGGCTGCCCCTGACTGCGCGGCGGCGCCTTCATCGCTTCGTGCAACTGCCGCCAATAGATAGGGTCGGCGACCGTCAAGTGCTCTACCACCTCCAGGATGCTCCATGCCTCTGGCGCAGGCCGGAACTGGAGTTGCGCGGGAGACAGGCCGGACACCTCATCGCCTAGCCAGCTTCCGGTCATCTCTAGATGCGCCACCAGCCGTTGTCGTTCCAGCGGGGTCAGGGACGCAGTCTGGGCACAGCCGTCACCAAAAGCGAACACAAGCGTAGCGGCGATCACAATCGGTTTCACAAGTGGGACCTCCTGGGACCCGGCGCAATGACCCGGCCCGGCGAAAGGGTAACACAATTCCGAAGAAATGCGCACCACGATTCTGGCAGAGGCGAGACGGCCTCCTCAGCTTAAAGTCTCGCAATGTAGCGGGCAATCGCTCGCCCGGCCCCATCCTCACTTCCCGCAACCACCGGCCGATCTCTCGCCGGCCCGGCGCCGTGCGGTGGCTGCGCGCGCTGTCGCGGCTTCGAGAATGCCGCGCCGTCTTCTCCCCGCTCGGTGTCCCTGCCGCGCTGGCTACGAGCGTAGCCCGCGCGCCGGGGCTCGGCGCGCGGGCGGCCAGGCGGTCACGCCGAGGAAGCGCGCCGGATCGAGCGGATATTCTACGAGGACGAATGGCGGCGGAGAGGAGGGCCTCTTTTTTAAGTCTTCCCGAAAACACCGCCGAATCCCGCCGTTTAAGCAGCCTTTCGAGTCGATATTCTCCAACCCAGCACTCAGTTACTACTGCACCAGCGCAACAGCTTGCGAGAAGAGACCGGTCTTCAACCCGGTGGCATCGTACTGGAGGCTTGTTCCGCCCGTAAAGGCAACCTGCTTGGCAACGATAGCCGTGTAGACATTGGAAACGCTGGACCCATTTGAGAACGTGACGGATGTCGTCGGAAAATACAGGGTGCCTGTCAGTTTCATGGAGACGCCGCCAGAGAAGGTGGCGCCCACAGCCGACGTAATCGTTCTGTCCTGATAGAACACGACCCCCATGTACGGACCGGAAGCCGGCCCCGAGAAGGTAACGATGGCGCCGTTAGAGATGTTCACGGAACCATAGGACGCGTTCGTCCCGGTGAGATAGAACATCACTCCGCTACCTGTATCGGTGGTGCCGCCAATCAGTGAGAGTGTGCCGCCCTTAATGATGTAAGTACCTGCGGCGAATGTAGCCGTGGCGCCGTTGGAGATGTTGATTCCGCCGCAATAGGTTCCGGGTGTGAGCGCCCAGGTTCCAAAACCGGGACTGTAGTTGGTATGGTCGCAGGCGCCCACTACCGGCGACGGCAGCGAGGCGAACGGATCGGGGACCGAGGCTGCTCCGGTGGTAGGAGCAGGCGTGGTGCTTCCGCCACCGCTGATCGAGACTCCGCCCGCTACCGAAATCGCCGATGCCGTGACGGTCGAATTACCCGATACGGTTAGGGCATCGCTGTTGCTGGAATCTACCGCGATCCCGCAGCCGTTTAACGCCACCGTCGCGCCATTGGTTGCCTTGAATGCGTTTTGCGCGGAGGGATCGAGCGCGTAGATGCAACTGGGTGAAACCGCGCTCACCAGCCCCGCCGTGGCTTTTGCCGTGATGGTAACAGTGGAGGCCGCCCCGATAAATCGGATCAGGCCCGTTCGCAGGGTTCTTTGCACGGTGACGGCAAACGCCGGAACGCTAGCGGACGAAAGAGTGACACCGGAAACGGTGGCCGGGAAACTCAGCGTCACCGTGTCCGCGGCTGTCCCGCCGAACCCATTATTTCGCGCATAGACGCAGGGCGTCCGACCGTCCGCCGTAGTGCAAGTGGACGAAGCTATGGGAGGAGTTCCGGTCCCGAACGGGTGCGCCGATGTCGCATTGGTTCCATCAAAAATGCTCATGATGCCGGCTTGGGCGGCGGCATCCGCGGCAGCCTGCGCCATTTGCCGATGCGCGTACATTTGCCCGCCATCGATCGCCAACCCGAGCGCGCCGATCAGCAGGATGCTCATGGCCACCACGACCAGAATGACAGCCTGTCCGTCCTTGCGGCCGAAAGTAGTGGCAAAACGTTTCAAAATACTATGATCCCCTGCGTGGCGCTACCGAGCCGAAACGTGTGCGAAAAGTACGTCGTCAGTGGATCGTATGGATACACGACAGTGATATTCACGTACTGGCCCGGAGCATTGGAACCCCCCGGATAGGTTACATGAACCACCAGACGACTGGTGGTTAACAGGCCGCCACTCGCGAAGTTCTTCACGACCGTCACAACCTGGGTGGGGTCGTTGCCCGGCCCGCTGGCGTTATCGACGGTCGCCCCAGCGGAACGCGTGTTGCCGTGCACAATCGCGTAACGCACGCCCGCGCGCGCCGCGTTGGCAACCGTCGTATAGACCAGCAACACCCTGCCTATCTCGACAACGAACAGAAGCATAATAGCCGTCAAAAGCGCCACCACGCTAAACTCGACGAGGGTCTGACCACTACGCCCGGCAAGCCCGCTTGTTCCGGCGCCTCCGGTCACTGGAGCATCCTCACGACAGCCTTCCGGTGGATCGTGCTGGATGGCAGAGTAGCGCTAATACCCACCTGTGGAAACGAGAACAACGGTATAAAAGGCTTATACGTGTATGTCACGTCCACCGTAGCCAGAGTATAAGCCGGCGCCTCGGGGTCGAAGAGGGTAGTGCAGCCATTCGCCGCCGTCGTGTTATTGGTGCATATGGCAACCACAAGGCTGGACCGGTTCAATAGCGAAGAGACGTCATTCGTCACCAGCGTGGTGATTTGAGCCAGCGTCGCTCGAGTGGGCGCCCCCGGCGAAGCGCTGGACATGCTCATGTATTGCGCTCCGGCGCGGGCCGCGTTGGCCAGGGTAATCCACGCGAAAAGGAAGCCGCCGAAGTTCACGGCGTTCACGGCCAGAAGAAAAACCAGTGGAATCATCAAAGCGAACTCGACGAGGGCCTGTCCTTCCCTGCGCAACGTCCCTTTGAAGGGCGCACTTTCCCCCGGTTGAGCTGGAATGGCAGCCAGGAATGTCCGGAAACTCGCCTCCTCCTGGCGGTTGCGAAAAACGAACTCGACGGCTACGCCGTCGGACCCGTGCCTTACAACTCGCGCGGGTATACAGATTGAAGCCATGGGAATCTTCGCACCACCCTCTCGCGTCGCCGTCGGGCCTCTTTGAAGAATGAGCCGAACGATCGTGCCGATGTACCAGCGTTCCGGCGTACAAATGAATGCACCGCTCCGGCTGATGTCGTGGATACGGCGTCCCTCCGGTGCGGAGCCATCCCAGTAATGCACAAGAATCTCCGGATGGATGCTCCTTGGCGCCCGCCTGGGTTCCTCCTTCTCCCGGGCCAGCCATCCTCTAATCTTGCCTATCGCACCCTGAAACATCGCCTGACTCACTGTTGCCTGTCCGGGAAGGCGGGTTCTCGGTCCTCCCTCTCCACGCACTCCTTCATTTGCTCCGGAGTGCAAATCAGTAATTCATCGCCGATCCGTGTATTGGAGGAGTAAATGGCCCGCGAACGCAGCGCCAGAATGCTGGCACACTTGCTTTTGATGGGCGAGATACGGAACGGCCCAAGCTGCTCGACGAGATAAAGCACGCGGTTCGCCGAATCCAGGTAGATCAAGTCGATGGCACAAAGCATGCCGATCGTGTGGACACTACGGGAAGGAATCAGCCAGATGCCATCGTCGGGTGTCACTCCACTCTTTTCCGAGAGCGTTTTCAGGCCCAAGCGCCAAGTGTCGGCGGGAGCGACGCGAAGTCCCAAGAACGATTCGCGAGTCAGATTGAACACACAACAGGTCCGTCTCATAGTTGTCGCACCCGAATATTGCTTCATCCCGCCGACCCGGCGTCGCTCCAACATACACTCCTTTACACTTGCCGCGCCCCTGCGAGTTCCACGCGTCGTGAAAGTGCGCGGCGACCGCGGCGACTACTTTACCGCTTTGCGGCGGCGTTGGACAAAGTACACTAAGCCGATGACAAACAGGATGCCCGCCACGAGGCGGATAACGGTCGTCGTATCCATGGTGTTCTCTCCTTTCTTTCGAGTTCACACGGCTCAGTGCCGGATCAACTCAAATACTTCTCAAATCCCTCTAACATAACGATCATTGAGGGGCCGAGCGTCACGACGAACAACGAGGGAAAGATAAACAAAACCAGCGGGAAGGTGAGTTTCACGGTGGTCTTCGCCGCCTTCTCCTCCGCATCCTGTCGCCGTCTCGTACGCAGCGTTTCCGAGTAACCCCTCAGGGTCTTTCCGATACTGGTGCCGAACTTGTCCGCTTGGATCAATATCGACGCCAGCGAACGAACGGTGTCGACATCGGTGCGCTCCCCAAGATGTTTCCACGCTTCCGCGCGTGGGCGTCCGGCCCGCTGTTCCAGATATACGAGACTCAGTTCATCGGCGATGGCCGGCTGACTGATCCGCAACTCCTCCGCGGTTCGCATGGTCGCCTTGTCGATGCTAAGGCCCGCCTCCACGCAGACCACCATCAGGTCCAATGCTTCCGGAAGGCCCAGAGCCAACTCCATCTTTCTGGCGGAAATGCGATTGTTCAGCCAGAAATCCGGGGCCAAATACCCGAGGCCCGCCGCCAGTGCATACATGAACAGTGGAGAGTATGCGTAAATCCGCGTAATGGTGGCAATAAGGCATAACGCGCCTGGAACGAGCACCTTGGAGCTATAGAAGATGTTGATGTAGGATTGTTCGCGATAACCTGCCCTCGCGAGCCGTTTCTGAACTGTTGAGACATCGGCTGGATTTCTTGGCACTAGTTTCTGGAATGGCTTTACGAGTTGTTCGAGCCTGGAGCCTGGGCCCGGCGCAATGCTACGCAATAGACTGGCGTCGTCCGCTCTCGACACCACTTGCGAGAGTCTTCGTAGCGTCGTTTGCCGGTAGAAGATCAAGAGACCGAGACTCGACATCAAGAGAAAGGCCGCAAGGAACGCGAAGATAGCAAGCTGCATAATGTGCCTTTCAGACGCGGATACGAACAATCTTTCGAATAATGAGGGCGCCGACAATGTCCATGCCTATGGCTGTGTAGAGCAGCTTCAAGCCCATGGGGCGCTTCCACAAAACACTCATTCCGTCGGGATTCACGAAATACATGGCAAGCCCGAGCCCCACGGGAAGAAGTGAAAGTATCCAGCCGGTCATCCTCCCTTGTGCGGTGTGAACGCTCACCTGCTTCTTCAACCTGAACCTTTCGCGCGTGGTCTGGGCCACGTTCTCCAACACTTCGGCTAGATTTCCGCCGCTTTCCTTTTGAATCAGCACGGCGGCGGCAAAGATACGAAAGTCCTGTATAGGGGCCCTCTCGGTGAGATTCACGAGCGCGGTACGCAAGTCGACCCCGTAGTTTTGTTCCTCGAAACACTTACGGATTTCTCCGCTGATCGGCTCGTGACAGTCCTGGGCGACGGCTCCAAGGCTTGCGATCAGACTGTGGCCTACGCGGAGAGCGCTGACCATCATGCCGAGCGCCTCGGGCAATTGCTGTTCCAGCTTGAATAGACGCTTTGTACGCCTATGCCGGACGTACAGAAATGGCAGCGGCAGAAAGCCGGCCGAGAGAAACAGCGCCGGAAGCACGGCTCCGAATCGCAAATGTAGTATGTATCCCAGGAAGGCGAAGCCCGCGATGGATGTCAGGACCAGGGTTCCGAGCGTCAGGGTCACACCGGCTTGATACAGGTACAGGCTGGATACCGACGCCAGGTTCAGTTTGGTCAGCCAGTGGTTGAACCACGGAATTGCACTCAAAAGTCGCTGATGTTTCCGAATATCGGTGATCTGTTCCTCATAATCCGTTGGCGCGAACTCGTGATCCAATGCGGCGAGCCTTAGAGTTCCATGCTTGGACGCGCCTTTTCCAACTGTCATGGCGACCAATACCGCGGCCGCGAAACTCCCCACGCAGATTGACAGAACCATCAGCAACATGTGGCAACGCTTCCTTGTGTCCCGTGCGGCATTCTCAGTCGACCTCCACGGAGCGCTCGAAGAGTTCGGCCGGCAGCAGGATGCCGGCAACACGCAACCGATCGAGAAACTTCGGACGAATACCGGTGGGCTGAAACGAACCCACGACTCTTCCATCCGGCCCGATGCCTTTCCTGACAAAGTTAAAAATGTCGTGCATGCTGACGACATTTTCTTCGAGGCCGGTGATCTCGGAAATATTGACCACTTTTCGGGTGCCATCGCTCATGCGCGACACCTGCACGATCACTGAAATCGCGGACGCAATCTGCTGGCGGACGGACCTCTCGGGCATATTGACACTCGCCATGGCTACCATGGACTCCAACCTTGAAAGAGCGTCACGGGAGGTGTTGGCATGGATGGTGGTCATCGAACCCTCGTGCCCGGTATTCATGGCCTGCAACATGTCGAACGCTTCGTCGCCACGAACCTCACCGATGATGATTCGGTCCGGCCGCATGCGAAGACTGTTGATGAGGAGCTGTCTCTGGCGCACGGCTCCCAGTCCCTCCACATTGGGAGGCCTGGTTTCAAGCCGCACGACATCCTCGTGTTTGAGCTGCAACTCGGCTGCGTCTTCGATGGTTACGATCCGCTCGGTCTCCGGAATAAAGCTGGAGAGGATGTTCATAAATGTAGTCTTGCCCGCGCCGGTGCCTCCCGAGATCAGGATGCTGATTTTCGCTTTCACCGCGGCGGCCAGAATCTGCATCATCTCGGCGGAGATGCTTTTGAGTTTCACCAGAGTCTCCGCCGCGACGGGCCCGCCACCGAAGCGCCGGATGGACATGCAAGGGCCGTCGAGGGCCAGCGGCGGAATGATGGCGTTCACTCGCGAGCCATCCGGAAGCCTGGCATCGACCATGGGCGAGGATTCATCCACTCTGCGGCCTACGCGGGATACGATGCGATCGATCACCTGCATCAAGTGCCGGTCGTCCCGAAATTTCGCGCTGGTCCTCTCGAGGATTCCACCGCGTTCAACATAGATGACATTTCTGTTGTTGACCAAAATGTCCGATACGGTGGGATCCTTCAACAAGGGTTCGAGGGGCCCCAACCCAAAGACTTCGTCCAGAAGCTCGCTTTCAACCCGCTCTTTTTCCGAGCCGTTCAGAGGTACTTTTTGGGCGCCAACAATCTCCTGAATGATCGTGCCGACAGCGCGGCGGGCTTTTGCGTCATCGACCGAAGAGAGTTTTTCGAGGTCGATCCTGGATAGCAGGGTGCCATGCAGATCGGTTTTCAGTTTTTGGAAATCGAGGACTTCCATTTAAGTGTCCGCCAGCTCCCGCAGTCCTCGCAGACCGAAGAGGTTGAACCCTTGGCTGGCCTTCTTTGCCGCGGTCAAGGGCTTGCCGCAGGCGGCTCTCGCCATTTGCGCGATTGCGCGCGTATAGGGCGAATCGTTCATGGCGATCGGAATACCGTTGTCCTGCGCGGCCCGGACGGCGGCGTAGGCGTTCGGAATTTTCCAGTCCACCGGCCGCGTCAACGCCTTGGTGGCGCTATTCCCGTCGATGTTGTTGTAGCGCGCGTTGAACCGATTGGAAACCACTTTCAGATGGCGACACCCATCTCTGGCGGAAAGAAATGAGATCAACCGGTGCGCGTTACGGAGCGACGCGAAAGTCATTTCCGTGACTAGATAGAGCGTGTCCGCCATTCCAAGCAGCGTTTCCTGAGTATCGCCGTGGCAGGATCCGGAATCCACCACCACGTAGTCGAACTCCTCGCGTAGAATCCGCATTAGCTTTCTGACGCTTTTGTCGTCGGCCAAGTGAAAGAAGTCATAGCTTTCCGGAGAGCCCAGCACCGCGAGGCCGGAGTCGTGCCGGATCAAGAGAGTGGCCAGAAACTCGCGGTCGAGCCGGGCGGCGCTCGCAAGCGCGTCCACCACCGAGAAAGTCGTGGTCATGCCGAGCCCAGGGGCAATCTCACCCAGTTGAAAATCCATGTCCACGACCACCACTCTGGCGCCGGACTCCTTGGTCAGCGCCAGCGCAAAATTGAGAGCGATGGTGGTGACGCCCACACCGCCTTTCGATGGCACAAAAACCAGCGCCTTTCCCAGGGCCTTCTTCTGACCGGTCCCGCGGGAGCAAGTACGAGCAAACGCTTCGCCCACGGTTTCCGGAAGGAATGGCTCAACCAGAAAGTCGCGCGCACCCGCTTGCATGGATCGACGCATCAAGGCTGAATCGTTCCTGCTGGAGGCGGCCATCACAGTCATTGCGGCTTCGTGGCGGCCAATATTCTCAATCACATGGATGGCCTGCTCGACATCGTCGTCCAGATCCACAATGAGCACCTGGCAGCCCAGCCGTGCGATTGCGGGTAGATCGTCCCGCGA
Organism: Bryobacterales bacterium; assembly: GCA_003170915.1. Taxonomy (GTDB): domain Bacteria; phylum Acidobacteriota; class Terriglobia; order Bryobacterales; family Bryobacteraceae; genus Fen-178. The sequence continues at coordinate 22,129 of PMYB01000141.1, forward strand.
CGGATAGGACGCGAACTCGTGAACGAGAGGAACGAACTGCGTTCCGGCAAGTGCCGCTACGAGCGACCGGCGTCGCGTGGCATTCGGCATGACTAGCGCAACCGAGAGAGCGGCCGGTCCGTCGGAATCCGAAACATTGGGCATAGTGGAACCTGTTAACTGATAGCTTTTACCGGTCTTGCCGTCATATTGCAAAAAAGGAAAAGATGGTCCCGATCGCGATTGCTGGAGCGTAGGGCATTGTCCGCGCGGAAGAGTTATCGAGAACCAAGCTTGGATGGGGATGAACACCCTTTGTCCAGAACGCCGAGACGAGATCGCTGGAACCTTCCAGCGATTGGCCGAGCGATCCGTGGCATCCCGCCCAGATCAGCGCCAGCACGCCGCCCGCGATGCCCGTTGCGACCAGTGCCATACCCAGTTGCCCAGGGCCGATCCACCCGCCAACTGCGGCGCATAGTTTCAAATCGCCCATGCCCATCCCGCGGAGCCAGCAGAGCACTCCCGTAACGGCGACCGCGAGCGCTATGCCGGCGATACTCTGTCCCAAACCTTTCACGCCGTGACTTGCCGTGTTCACTATGACACCGGCGGCCAAAAACGGCAGCACGAGCCAGTTCGGGATGCGCCGGCTATGGATATCCACCGCCGTAGCAATCACGAGCAGTATGAGGATCGGCCACCACGCGATGGAGTGCATGTTCATAGGGGTCCGCAAGAGAAAGCGGATGGGGCTTCCGCGCGCCCGCCCTTCTCTCGCGGGGCCTTAACTGGTGTAGGTGGTCAGCTTGGTGCCGACGGCCGTGAAAGCGGTGCCAATTTTGGTCGCGACCGTTGACATGCCGGCAGTAGCCGCCAGGGCGATCAGCGAAACCACCAGGGCGTATTCGATCAGGTCCTGCCCGCTCTGGTTCCCAATGACCGCATCCTTCAGGTTCTGCATCTTCATATAGAGCTTCAAAACGTTGTCTCTCATGTCCTTGTTCTCCTGCCATGTGTTAGAGCATTCGGAGAGCCATTTGAGACACTGGCGGGTAGATCGTTCCAGGTCAGTAGTTTATGGTGCAGAGGGCGACTCTCCCGAGCGGCGAATTGTTAGCGGTTGTCTACACAGCCACTTTCAACGGTGAACCTTCGGCGACACCGGAGAGGCGGGAAGGCGGGCGACAGAACCCGGGAGCAGTGAACGGCCGGCATCGGAAGACTTGCGTCTTTGGCGGCAGCCGCGTGGCGGCCCGCCAATCGGCTTTTCAATTGCGACGAAACCCGTAATCGTGCCTGCCCTTGGATTCGGCCATTCCGGTCGGCGCCGTAGGGGCAATGGAGCCACGGCCGAGCGGGTCTCTTCGGGTGGATCGCTCCGGATCTGGCGTTCACCTTCGCACTCACGGCTCTGCTCTCGCTGGTCTTTCTCTTCGGAGGCGGCCACTGCTCTCTTTGGGGATTCGGAGACCGGCTGGCAGATTTGCAACGGAGACTGAATCGCTTGACCAGATTGCTTCCACGCCGATCCAGTCTGCTTTTCGAAGCCAGCCGAACGATGGCTAGAGTGGGAATGGCAGCACGAGCCAGTGTGGGATGCGCCGACTGTGGATATCCACAACCGTAGCCAGGACGACCAGTGTCAAGGACAGGCCACCAGGCGATCGAGTGCAAGTTCATCGCACTCCGCAAGAGAGAGCGGACGGGGATCGCGCGCGCCTGCCCTTCTCTCACCGGGGGTTAGCTGGAGTAGGTGGTCAGCTTGGTGCCGATGGCCGTGAAAGCGGTGCCAATTTTGGTCGCGACGTCCGACATGCCGGCGGTAGCCGCCAGGGCGATCAGCGAAACCACCAGGGCGTATTCGATAAGATCCTGTCCGCTCTGGTTCTCAAGAAGCACATTTTTCAGGCTCTGCATCTTTACGTAAAGCCTCAAAACGTTGTCTCTCATGTCCTTGTTCTCCTGCCCGGTGTTAGAGCATTCGGAGAGCCGTTTGAAACACGGGCGGGTAGATCGTTCCAGGTCAGTAGTTTATGGTGTAGGCGGCGATTGTCCCAAGTGGCGAATAGCAAGCGGTTGTCTACACAGCCGATTTCAACAGTGAACTCTCCAGCAGTTCACATCGGACGACTCGACGTCCCTGGCGGCAGCCGGGGACGGCCGCCAATTGGCCTCTCGATTGCGGCGAAACCGATAATGACGTCCCGCCAGGCACTGGATACCGCCATCCTGATCGCCGCCACGGCGCTCACGCGTTTCGTTTTCAGAAGTCATTACCTCTATGACATCGACTCAGTCAACTTCGCGCTTGCCCTGAAGCGCTTCGATCCCAGCGTCCATCAGCCGCATCCGCCGGGCTATTTTCTATATGTATGTCTTGGCCGCCTGGCCAATGGGTTTTCCCATGACGCCAACGCGGCCCTGGTCGCGATCGGCATCGCCTTCAGTTGCGGCGCGGTGGCGATGATTTATGTCCTGGCCCATCACTGGTTTGGCCGGAACGCCGCCTTATTCGCCGGTCTGATCTTTCTCTTCTCTCCCTTGGCGTGGTTTCACGGTACGGTTGCGCTCACTTACATTGTCGAAGCCTTCTTCTCGGCTCTCACCGGGTATCTCTGCTGGCGGATCCACTGTGGAGCGGCCCGGTTTATTTTGCCCGGCGCGATTGTCGTGGGCATGGCGGCGGGTTTCCGTCCATCCTCGCTGCTCCTGCTGGGCCCTCTCTTGCTCTTTTCGTTTCATAACGCAAACCGCAAGCAGGCCGCTGGCGGAATCGGCGCGCTGGCCGCGACGCTGCTGGCGTGGTTCATCCCCATGATCCGGATCGGCGGCGGGACACCTTATGTCTCATCTCTTGTGTCGCTGTGGCTCGCCGTGCCGTCGAGGGGGACGGTTTTCAATTCCTCCATGTGGAACTCGCTGGCCCGCGCCGCGGCGATCGTTGGTATCTATTTTCTCTGTTTCGGTTGCGCAGCCATACTCCCGTTCCGGGCGCGGTCCGGGGATTCCTCGATCGACCGGAGCAAGACGATATTCACCCTGGTGTGGATAGGGCCGGGCCTGTTATTCTTCACGTTCATCTATCTGAAGTTCGTAAACAGCGGCTATCTTCTGGCACTCGCTCCGCCGGCTTGCGCATGGATGGGCCTGTGGGCCTCAACCTGGTACGCGAATCTTCACTTGTCCAGAGCCCTGAAAATTGTGGCGATCGCAGGCTGCGCCGCCGCCAATACCATGGTATTCGTTTGCGCTCCCGTGTATTGCTCGTACGGAGAAGTTCGGCGATTTGAAGCGGAGCTCCGGAACATCATCGAAATTCTGCCGCAAATCGCATCGCCGCGGGACACTCTGATTATCGGTTTCGATTCTCATTTTCTGGGTTATCGGCACGCTGGATACTACCTGCCCGACTACTTGACGGTTCAGTTCCCGGAAGTCCAGCTCGCCTCGGGGAAGCGAGTATTTGCGATGCAGGATCGGGATACCCGGCTGGAAACCGGGCTCCCCGCCACCGCCGTTCACGACTTCGTCATGTTTCCACTGCCGCTGGGCGCGAGCGAGTATAGCGACTATATGGCTCTGGTGCGAAAACGCTTTCCTCCGCGTGGACTGCGCACGGTCATGCGTGGGGGTCATGAGTTTGCAATCGGACGTGTCGCGGATCTCGGGGTTCTGTTTCCTGGCGCGGTTCGCAGGCAGGCGTGTGTACGGACAGCGACTACGGGCACACCCTTAGTAAACAGCCGTTAACAGCCACTGGTCTGTCGGTTCCCGCCTGCGCCGTAACTGACTGATGTGACGAGAGATTGGACCCGAAGTCGCGCCGCGGCCTTCCAAGTGCATAACCATACGCATGAGGCACGAACAATCGTCGGTTTGGTCGAGAGTAAGCGTGTGCCCCATTTGGATACTTAGCCTTTACATAAAGATACAGACGCTGGCCGAAGCATTGCTCGACGAGAGCGGCCAGGACCTGATCGAGTATGTGCTGGTGGCTTCGCTGATTTCCCTGGCGGCTATAATCGGCGTTAAGAGCGTGGCCACGGCCGTTGGCGACGCTTTCACGGGTATCGGCACTAAGCTCGGCACTTATATCTCCTGACCGGTGCTGGCGGAGGATCGCACAACGGCGTCAGGTTCATGAGTCCGGGCCAGAACCTGTTTGGGATCGAGCGCATGATAGCAGCTTCAGGTCTCGCTGTATCCGGCGGGCCTTCGTTCCTGATTGTCGAAGTTGGCGTCAGTTTGATTGGCTTTGCGGTAGCCGTTTGTTGGCCAGGAGTGGGGAAAACGTGGCTATCGAAGGCGGAGCGATCCTTCGGGCGCCTGGCGCGTCGGCGTGGACTATCCGTTCTGGCAGTCGGCATCGTAGCGCTCCTGATCCGGCTGGCGATTCTTCCCTGGTCGCCTATTCCGAAGCCATTCATTCATGACGAGTTCGCCAACTTGCTGGCGGCGGACACGTTCGCCTCCGGCAGGCTGACCAATCCGACCCAGCCGATGTGGGTATATTTTGAAAGCTTTCACATCACTCAACAGCCGACCTACATGTCCATGTATTTCCCGGCACAGGGGTTGGTTCTCGCGGCGGGGAAGGTATTGGCGGGCAATCCCTGGTTCGGCGTCTTGCTCAGCGCAGGGCTTATGTGTTCCGCGATGTGCTGGATGCTGCAAGCTTGGCTGCCGCCAGGTTGGGCGCTGTTGGGCGGCGCGCTCGGGGTGATGCGGCTGGCTCTCTTCAGCTACTGGGTCAATAGCTATTACGGGGGCGCGGTAGCGGCGATCGGCGGCGCACTCGTGCTCGGCGCCCTGCCGCGCGTTATGCGCACGACCCGGATTCGCGACGGGCTGTGGATGGCGCTGGGAGTCGCGATCCTGGCCAACAGCCGCCCTTACGAAGGCCTGCTGCTATCGGTCCCCGTGGCTTTCGCCCTCTTATGGTGGGCGGGCACGAAGACGCGGCCGGCCGCATCCATTTGTTTCCGGCGCGCGATGGCGCCAGCCGCGCTGCTACTCATTGTGGCCGGGATGGCCGCCTACTACAATTATCGCGTCTTCGGCGATGCCTTGACGCTTCCTTACCAGGTGAATCGAGCGACTTATGCATCGGCGCCGGTTTTTCTTTGGCAGCGGCCCCGGCCCGAGCCGGTTTATCGGCACAAGGTCATGCGCGAGTTCTATGCCAAATGGGAAATGGGCGATTTCCTGTATGCGAAGACGCCGGCCGGGTTTCTGCATGGAGCGGCACAGAAACTGGGAACGGTGCTGTTCTTCTTCTTCGGCATTGCGCTCTACCCGCCCCTGATCCTGTTACCGCGAGTGCTCCGCGATCGCCGGATGCGCTTTCTGGTTGCCGCCGGCGCCCTATACGGGGTCGGCCTGAGTGTAAATGCCTGGCTATTCCCGCACTACGTTGCCCCGTTTACGTGCGCACTCTACGCCATTCTCTTGCAGGCCATGCGCCACCTGCGCGTGTGGCGTCCCGGACGCCAACCGTTGGGTTTGGCTCTGGTGCGCATCATTCCGGTAGTCTGCCTGATGCTGATTGGACTCAGGCTATGCTCCGAGCCCTTGCACCTCTCCATCCCCCGCTGGCCGACCATGTGGTACGGCACGGCGCCGCTGGGCCTGCCGCGCGCGCATGCGGTGGCCCAACTGGAAGGCTATCCCGGTCCGCAACTCGCAATCGTCAGATACGCTCCCGATCACGCGCCGTTCGACGACTGGGTCTACAACGCCGCGGAGATCGATAAGTCCAGAGTGGTCTGGGCGCGGGAACTGGAGACCCGAAACAGTCTGGAACTTCTACGGTATTTCCGTGACCGGAGGGTCTGGCTCGTGGAACCGGATTCCAATCCGCCCAGAATCTCACCCTATCCACGGCAGCGATAGCGGCGCACAAGGAACGCCGCGAGTCAGGTGCCCGTCGCAGTCGACAACGGATCGTCGTCTTCTTCCGGACCCTTGATGAGGCGATGCAGATAAGTCCTGGAAATCTGGAGGCTGCGGGCCGCTAGCGTCTTGTTTCCGTGGCACTCCGCAAGGGCCGCGTGCGCCAGTTTGATTTTGTAATCCCGCATTTGTTCTTCGAAGGAAGCTCCCGGCAGAGAGTCCCCCAGGCCCAGCAGGTCCGGATGCTGCATGGTTTGGGGCAGATCCTTAGGTTGGATGGTGTCGTCGTCGCTCAGGATGATGGCCCCCTGGATCACGTTCTCCAGTTCACGGACATTTCCCGGCCACTGATACTCAAGCAGCAGCGCCATCGCATTCGGTCTCACGCTGGACATCGATCGTTGGAAGAGGCGCGAGTATTCCTTCAAAAAATGCTGAGCCAGCCGGGGAATATCTTCCGTGTGGTCCCGAAGCGCAGGGGACTTGATTCCCATGACGTTGACCCTGTAATACAGATCCTCGCGAAACGAGCCTTCCGCCACCATCTCCAGCAGGTTTCTGTGAGTGGCGAATAGCAGGCGAGACTGCAGTGGGATCAGTTGGCTGCTTCCCAAGCGGCTGAATTCTCTCTCCTGCAGCACCCGCAACAGCTTGACCTGCGTGTACGCGCTGAACTCGCCGATCTCGTCAAAGAAGAGGGTTCCGTTGCCGGCCTCTTCCATGTACCCTTTTCGCCTGGTAGCCGCGCCCGTGAACGCTCCCTTTTCGGCGCCGAACAACTCCGCTTCGATGAGCGTATCCGGAATGGCCCCACAGGGAACCGCGACGAATGGGCGTTCCTTTCGGTCGCTCAGGTTATGAATCGCGCGGGCGATCAACTCCTTGCCGGTCCCGCTCTCACCGGTGATGAGCACGGGAGCATCCAGCTTGGCCACGCGCCGGATCAGACCGTAGACCACCTGGAAGCGTGCGCTGGAACCGATCAGGTGGTCGCAGCCGGAACAAATCGCCGATTGGCGTTCATGTTCAAGCTCCCGCTTTAGAACGGCGAATTCATGTGCCCGGCGGACGACAATCTTCAGTTCCGGCAGGACAGGCGGCTTCCGGATGTAGTTGTAGACGCCGCGCTGAACCAGATCCATCGCCGTTGCCTTGCTGTCGTCATCCGTCATCACGACCACGGGTACGCCGAAATCGCGGATTTCGTCGAAGAATTCGAATTGCTGCTGAATCGGGTACGAACTGGAATTCAGGTCAAGGATGAGGACATCGCACTGCCCCTGAGAAATAAGTTCTCTTACCCGGTCCCGTCGCCGTTCGAAAAAGGTAGAGAACCCGCTGCCCAGGGTCGGCGCAAGCAGGGCTGCCAGATCGATGTCTTCCGAATGTAGCAACAGACGAATCATTGGTGGTCGGGCGACCCATGAGGAGGAGTGCCCGTCCCCTCATCTCCAGGACTCCGAGCGATCTGTCCCGTGAAAGTCGCTTTCCGTACGCTTCCTGTTTCATTATCGGGAGTCTCCTTTGAAAGCATTAGTAATGTAAGAATGGAAACCCCCATTTAGCGGTCAAATTAATGTATGAAATAAGGTGTTTCCCGTAGAAATAGCCGGCTTTCCGCTGTCGTGTTTGCTTCTACAACGAGATTTTTCCACGGCTGCCGGCCGGAGTCTGGCTTCAGATGCGCCGCGAGGTCCTCTCCCATCGCTGGGCTTACGTATAGGTGCCTGCCCCAGGGAACGGTGTGAGGCGTCTAGCGCCTCAAAGTCCTTCTGCTCGCTGAGCGCTCGGTTCTGGGCATCCAGAACGGCGCTGTCCTCCGGATCCGCGGGATTGTCTTCAACCAACGGAACCTCGGCTGGTCTGGAAACGGTGGTCCACACGTCCGGCTGAGTGCCGCCGCGTAGCGATTTGGCTGTCCTGGCAGGGCGGCCCTTCCCATCCGCGGGCTTCGAATTGCATTCCGGGTCGGGCCGAAACGTTGCGCCATAAAGTATTCCCGATGATCCGACGAATATTGGTCATGAGACTCGTGCGCGCAAGCCGGCGCGGGGCGAGTGGCTGGAGAACGCCGTGAACTCGGATAACAGAATTCGGATCGCGCTCTACACGAAGCAATCGTTCGTTGCCCAGGGATTGGCCGCGCTCTTCCGCACCCACGCGGATCTTGAACTGACCGAATGCCGAGATAGTCTGTCCGGCACGCTCGACTGCCTGAAGTCCATTCGGCCGGATGTGCTGCTGGTTCACCTGTTGTCGGGAGTCAAACTGTCGGAATTGCGCGAGATACGGTCTGCCGACAGCCGCTGCCAGATCGTCTTGTGGGGCCAGGAACTGGAGGGCGAGTTCGCTTTTCAGGCGATCAGGTTGGGTGTGCGCAGCATTCTTCCCGCCAATATATCGATCGATGAGTTTTTGACGGCTGTGCGCAATGTCCATCAAGGCGGGCTGTACTTTGAAAAAGACCTCCTCGAGAGCATGTTATCGCAGAAGTCGGTTGTTCTCACCCAACGTCAGGGGCAGATTGTCTCGTTGGTGGCGCAAGGTCTCAAGAACAAGGAAATAGCGGTTTCGATGGGAATTACCGAAGGCACGGTGAAAGTTTATCTGTACAAACTATTTCAAAAACTCGGCATGAATGACCGGCTGGACATGGCGCTCTACGGGCGCAAAAACCTGTTCAGCGGCCAGCTTGGTTTGGAGAGAATGAGGGCCGCCGGATCGCCGAGCGTCCTGCCTTCTCTTTATCTTATGGCGCGAAAGCAGCCGGTAGTAGCGGTGGCGCACGAGGCGCCGGACTCGCGGAAGCACGCGGGTGGCTGAGGAAGGGGCGGGAAAGACCCATGGCGGACTATGAGGGATCCCTTGAATGAACAGGAGAGTACTGATCATTGTCTCGTGCGCGCTCGTGCTATCGGTGTGCGCCAGTTATCTGGTCTATAGGGCAGTCGGAAGCCGAGTGACCGCCGGGAAGGCGCCGCCGAGTGTCGAACTCGTCGTGGCCGCCCGGGATCTTGCAGTCGGAACGCTCATTCAAGACGCCGACTTGAAAGTCGCCGCGTGGTTCGGCCCACCGCCTGCAGGCGCGATCCTCAAACGCGATGCCCTCCGCAACCGGGGTGTGGTTTCCGCGATCTACGAAGGCGAGCTGGTGACGGAAACTCGCCTTGCCCCCATAGGTTCGGGCGGCGGTTTGGCTGCGACGATTCCGCCGGGAATGAGGGCGTGCGCGGTGAAGGTGAACGAGGTGGTGGGCGTCGCGGGATTCGTCGTCCCCGGAATNNCTTCTGCAGAACATTCAGGTCCTTTCCGCCGGTGTGAATTTTCAGAAAGATCGGGAAGGCAAGCCGGAACAAGCGCAGGTTGTCAATCTGCTGGTCACGCCGGCCCAGGCTGAGATTCTCAGCCTCGCCAGCAACGAAACGCATATTCAATTGGTCTTGCGGAATCCCATGGATACTCAGATCTCCGGGCTGCCGGGTATGATCATGTCGGATCTGTTCGGCGGTGCGCGCGCTCCGGCGCCGGTTCCATTCGTCGGCCCAAAGAGTGCACCGCCGGCCATGCCTCCGGCAGCACCGGTGCCGGCCGCACCTGCCGCACCCAAGCTGTACACCATCGAAGTGTCGAACGGCTCCGTGCATACCCAAGTCACGTTCAGCCGGCCTGGAGGGAAGCCGTGAGAACCGGGCAGTGGTACGGCGTTGCGCCGATTCGGGTGGCCTGTCTCGTTGCCCTGTCATTCCTGTACGCCGCCGCCGGCCAACAGACGGAGCGCTGGCCTCAGGTAGCACCCGAGCCCCCGGCGCAGTCGGACCAGGATTCGCCAACCAATCTCTTGCTGACTGTTGGAAAGTCCGTGATCATCGATAACGCGCTTCCCTTGGAGCGCATTTCCGTCGGCTTTGGAGACATAGCGGAGGGTACGGCGATCAGCCCGCACCAGTTACTTCTGAACGCCAAGACACCGGGGGTGACCAGCCTGATCATCTGGCAGGAGGGAGGAACCCGGCGGTTCTTCGATATCACAGTAGTGGCCAGCACCTTTCTGGCGGATAGACGTGTGGAAGGCATCAAGCGTGAAATAGAACGGGAACTGCCCGGACAGAGCGTCACTTTGAGCTTTGAGAACGAGACCGTCTTTTTGCGGGGGACGGTCAAGGATGTGACCAGCGCGGACCGCGCGGTCTCGATCGCCTCCACGCTGGGAAAGACCGTGAACCTGCTGTGCGTGGATGTACCACCTCCGGAGGCGCAGATTCTATTGAGGGTCAAGTTTGCGAGTGTAGACCGGAGTACCAGTACACAACTGGGGTTAAACATCTTTAGCACGGGCGCGGCTAATACCATTGGGTCTGCAACCACGCAACAATTCTCGCCTCCGCTATTCTCGCCTCTCCAAGGCAAAACCGCGGTCACGACAACAATTGCGGATGCGCTCAATCTCTTTTTCTTCCGCTCGGATCTGAATCTGGGAGCAACCATTGAAGCGCTGCAAGTAAAGGGGCTCCTCCAAATTCTCGCCGAACCGAACGTGCTCGCGCAGAATGGCAAGCAGGCGAGCTTTCTTGCCGGCGGAGAATTTCCTTTCCCGAGTGTGAGTTCGGGCACGGGTGGCACTCCGATGGTTACCATTCAATTCCGCGAGTTTGGCGTACGTCTGACCTTCACTCCCACCATCACGCCGCGCGGAACCATTCACTTGGAAGTGGCGCCCGAGGTGAGCGCCCTGGATTTTACGAACGGACTGTCGGTAAGCGGCTTCATTGTCCCGGCGCTGACAACGCGCAAGCTGAATACGCAGGTCGAATTGAACGAAGGACAGAGCTTCGCGATCGGGGGACTTCTCGATAATCGGACGACGGATACTCTCGAGAAGATTCCTTTCATCGGAGACATCCCGCTCTTGGGAAAGTTTTTCCAGTCCAAATCCGTCACCAAGCAAAACACGGAACTGATTGTCATTGTGACGCCTGAGCTGGTTCGCCCGATCCCCGCGGGTCAGCCCGTGTTTGAGTTGCACTATCCCACGCCATTTCTCAAACCGAACACGGGCAAGAATCTGTGGACTCCAGGGCTCACTTCTACAGGTCCCGTACCGGTCGAGGCACCGAACGCAACCATCCCCCTCGAAACACTGATACAAAGCTTGCAGCCTGTAACGGTGCCGGTTCAGCAGATCCCGCCACCCGCGGCGGCCCCGGCAAAACCGCAAGCCGCCCCACCTCGGTGAGCGCGTGTCAAGCACTTTGAGACACCCGGCGTAAGAATTTACTGACTTCCTCCCTTTGTCTTTTGGCCGGGTGGGACCGGCCTGTTGATCCAAACCTCTGGGGGTAAGGGCAGTGGTTTTGGTGGCCGCCGAACGAAGCGGTCTGGGTGTCGCCGAAATGAACCATGGCCGGGGTCAGCAAGCCGATGCCGGAGTGGCGATGCTCTTGGTTGTACCACTGGAGAAACTGCTGACAGAAGGCGCGGCTGTCCTGGATGCAGCCGAAGCGATCCGGGAAGTCCGGGCGATACTTCATGGTGGGGAACTGGCTTTCCGAATACGGGTTGTCGTCGGAAACATAAGGCCGGGTGTGGGTCCTGGTGACGCCCAGGTCGGCCACCATAAAGGCAACTGGCTTGGACGTCATAACCCGGCCGCGGTCGGCGTGGATGTTGAGCTGGCCGGCGGGAACCGGGTGCTTGCGGATGGTCTCCTCGATGAACTGCCTGGCCAGTTCAGCCGCATCGCGGGGCGCGACCATCCAGCCGGTGACGTAGCGGCTTAAGACGTCGAGGATCACGTAAAGATAGAAGTAGGTCCACTTGGCCGGACCCAGCAGCTTGGTGATATCCCAGCTCCAAAGTTGGTTGGGGGCGGTGGCCAGATGGGTGACGGCATCCATCAGGGTTTCTCCTCGGGGTCCGCCTTCGGCAGGGGCCATCCCAACAGAGCACCCACTTTTTTTGAACATCGATGACGATCTCGGCTTTGCGCAGTTCCTCGGCCAGGCGCTGGTTCTCCCGCCGAAGCTTCTGAATCTCCTCGTCCTGCGGATTCCGTTTGGGCTTGGGGCCGCGCTTATGCGGGGTCAAACCCTTGAGGATGCCGGCCTGCCGCTCGCGACGCCAAGCGACCAGGTGCGAGGAGTAGAGGCCCTCGCGGCGCTGCAAGGCGCCGATGGCAGCGGGTTGAGCGGCGGCGGCATCGGCCTCTGCGAGGATGCGCAGTTTGTATTCGGCGGTGAAGGTTCGGCGCTTGGCGTCGGCGACGACCTCCGGGTCCGGTCGTGGTGGGGTGGGCGGCTCGGGCGCGACGGTTTTGCCCGCCGCCGCACTCCGGCCGGCCTCGCTCCGTTCGGCCTCCCCACGTTCCGCGGCGGGCAAAACCGTGGGGGATCGCCTGTAATCCACGCCTGAGGAGGGCATCCGTCTAATATTCTCGTATGATAACAGTGAGGCGGAGGGTTAGCCCTCGATCCGCCGGAGCCCGACCCCGAAAATGACCCGACGACAGATTCTTTCCTTGCCGATCCTCGCGCTGCCGGCAGCCGGTCCGCCCGTCCGCGCCCAGAATAAGGGAATGGCGTCCAGGGGCGTCAAGGCCCTTCCGCGCGGCAAGCCTTCCGGACTGCCGTTCCACGCGCGGTTCGTAAACACCGCGCAATCCGCCGGACTGCGCGCACCCGTGGTGTTCGGCGGCATCGAACACAGCGATTATATACTGGAAGCCATGGGATGCGGCGCCGCCTTCGTGGATTACGACAACGACGGCTGGATGGATATCGTGACGCTTACCGGCCAGCGCTTCGGAAACACGCCCAAAGAGGCCACCATCCGGCTCTACAAGAACAATCGCGACGGCACGTTCACCGATGTGACGGATCAATCCGGTTTGCGCCGCGCCGCATGGGCCTTCGGCATCACGGTTGGCGACTACGACAACGACGGCTTCGACGACCTCTTCATCACCTGCTGGGGCCAGAACATCCTCTTCCATAACAACGGCAACGGAACGTTTACGGACGTGACCGAAAAGGCCGGCCTCACGCATGCCGCAAAGCGCTGGGGCACCGGCTGCACATGGATCGATTACGATCGGGACGGCCGTCTGGATCTGTTCGTTTCGAACTACATGGTCTTCGACCCCGATAAGATTCCCGCCCGCGGCAAGGATCCGGGATGCAATTACCGCGGCGTGCCGGTGAACTGCGGGCCGTCGGGGCTCCCCAAGGAGCAATGCGCGCTGTACCACAATAATGGCGATGGAACCTTCACGGACGTCAGCCGCCAGTCCGGCATCTCCACGGTTAAACCGGGCTACGGCCTGACCGCCGTGGCGGCCGATTTCGATGGAGATGGATGGACCGATATCTACGTGGCCTGCGATACCACTTACAGCCTGTTCTTTCGCAACAACCATGACGGCACGTTCACCGAACAGGCGTTGGAAAGCGGAATTGCGCTGAACGAAGACGGCCAGGAACAGTCCGGAATGGGATTGGGAATCGGCGATTTCAACACCGATGGCTACCTGGACATCCTCAAGACACACTTCACCGAGGATACGCCGGCCCTTTATCAGAACGACGGAAAGGGGTATTTTCGCGATATGACCATACAGTCGGGCCTCGGCGTGGAGACCCGGTTTGTGTGCTGGGGCGCCGGGATGTTCGACCTGGATAACGACGGTCTGCCGGACCTGTTCTATACCACCGGGATGGTCTATCCGGAAGTGGAGCCGTACAAGACCCCCGGCGTGGTTTACCGCAACCTGGGTGGCGGCAGGTTCGAGGAACTGATGGACCAGGCGGGGCCGGGCGTCACCGAGGCGCACAGCGGCCGCGGCGTGGCATTCGGCGACTTCGATAACGATGGCGACCTCGACATCCTCATCGTTAACTTGAACGAGCCGCCTTCGCTGTTGCGCAATGACATGACCGGCACCAATCACTGGCTCAAAGTCCTGCTAGTGGGCACGAAATCGAACCGCAGCGCCATAGGCGCCACGGTGGTTGCCGGCTATGGCGGGCGGAAACAGGCGCAGGCCGTGCTGGCCCAGTCCTCCTACCTCTCGGTCAATGACCGCCGGCTGCACTTCGGTCTCGGCCAAGCCGGTACGGCCGACCTGGAGATCCGCTGGCCGAGCGGCGGGCAGGAAAGGATCGCGGGCGTGGCGGCGGACCAACTCGTGGTCGTCCGGGAAGGTTCGGGCATCATCCGCACGGAGCGTTTCGCGCGCCGTCAGCCTGGGTAATCGCCGCTTTCCCGATGGGAGTGCTTCCAAGGGCGGCGATGGTGCATCGCCGTGCTTGGCTGCGAGCCGTCGGAAGGCGAAGGTCAGAACCCTATTTTGTCCGGACAAACTCGAAATAGGCTAGATTATTCTCCTTGCCGTAATGCACGGTCAGCAACTGCAGCCCGGCCTTCGGAAATGTGATGGTTCCGATTTCGGCCTTGTTCCATTTGTGCGGGCTACCGGTGTCCACGGGTAGTCTACACTCGGCCGCCGGTTTATTATCGATATCGAACTTAATGATATTTGCGGCATTCCCGTAAAGCGCGATGACTTTGTAGGCGCCGGCCGTTTTCACCCGCACCGTGTAATTCGTCCACTCACCGTCCGCTTCCCATCCGACATAGAGTTGGTCCTTCGGAGGATCGAACAGATTGGGATGGTTGAAGTCGGCGAAATCCTTGGTGTACGAAATGTCGACTCCTTCCTTCTCCCGGAAATAGCAGATGTATTCCGATGTTCCGGGCCTGCAATGCTTCGTGAGGACGCCATTCGGGCCGCCTTCCATGAACTCGGTGTGATTGAGTTCGCCGCTGCCATGATTGATTGGGTCCGTGTCATGATAGGCGACGCCTTCACCACCCAGGTCGTAAAGCGCGCACTGGACCGTTCCGGGGATGACTTGTGGACCCGACTGATGGTGTTCGTCCCGAAACGGCCTGCCCTTGTAGCCTGGGGGCATTGCAAGCACGATGGCCACGCAAATCAAAGCGCCAATTACGGCAACCGGACCTCGCAGAGTAGTCGATGGTATCACTTTTCGCTCCTTGACCCCTGTTATTCAACCCTCATCTCGGCCAACGGAAGCACCAACGAGCCCCGCGGGCCGTGGCACGAGTTTCGCCTCACGGCCCACCAACAGTGTACACCCATCGACCGCTCTTGGAGCCGTTGAGGCGCTATTTTTAGACCTGAATCTCCGCAATGCGCGGCCGGGAGAGCCAAGTCCGTTCGTTCCAAGAGCCCCTGAAACCATGAACCGTCGCATTCCTCGCCGCCTCTAAGGACACTTCCAGCGTCCGTCGCCCCCTGCCGGAAGGTTTCCCGACGTGGTATGGATCTCTCTGCAACTGGTCCTCTCTCCGTGTGGCCGTCGTCGGATTCACCGACGACACGCCTGGGAGCGGCAGCCTCCGGGATCTGCACCTGTACCGCCGACCCTGCCCCGGCCCAGAGTATATCTCAGTGCCCGGATAGGTTCACCAAAGTCCTTCTTGGCTTCTTTGGGGACGTTCTATACGCGGCGAAGGAACCACCTGCGCCACCGTTTCCCGACGGCCGCTGCCCAGGAACGGTGTGGAGGCGGCCGAAATTCAAGCGACGCCATGATGAGGACATTTTCAGGAGGCTGTGCATAGCTCCGGCGGCTATCTGCAAGCGTGGCAAGAGGTTAGGTATCACGGGCAGGCCATTTAGTACCCCGGAATGAGATGAACTATACGGAACTATACCCCCGGCAGCCTGTCTTGCTTCCGAACCGAACCTTAGCAAGGCAGTTAAAAATGAGATATAAAGATACCTTAGTCTCGACGTTGGTGTGGCGGCCGGCGGTGCGCCGGCTGATTTACATATGTTTTGGGGCGTAGGCCGAATAGGGTTTGGCGGCGCTTCTTAAGGTTTCCAGTTGCTCTTGGCTTGGCCCCCCCCCAACCAAGAATCTTCAGGAGGTTGCATTATGCATATTGAAGGCCGTTTAGCCGGAGCCAAAGGTCTCGAAATGGGCGCTCCGGGTTCGTGCCTGATCGTCTTCTGGCCAGCAGTGGCCCGCGTACTGTCGGCGGCGCTACTCATTGTATGCATGGCCGGTTTCGGCCTTGCACAGAACACCAATTCCGGCGATATCCGAGGCACGGTTACCGATGCCACGGGCGCCGTCGTTCCAGGTGTGACCGTAACACTCCTGGACGTCGACACCGGCGTGTCGAAGGAACTCGTCACGAACTCGGTCGGCCTTTACGACGCGGTTTCGATTCTGCCGGGGCGGTACAAAATCACCTTCACCAAAGAGGGTTTTGGGAAGGTTGTTCGCGACGGCATCGTTTTGGCGGTCGGAGCCATTAGCGTGGATGCGCAGATAGGCGTTGGAGCGACTCAGCAGGAAGTCGACGTGACGGCGGATGCGGCCCTGCTGAAGACTGAAACCGCCGAGCAGTCGAGCACCATAGCAGCCGCAACCATGGACGCATTGCCGAACGTGAATCAGGACTGGCAGAACATCGTCAAAATGATTCCCGGCGCCACCGGCGCGCCTGCTACAGGTCAAGGGAGCGGCGGAGTCGTAAACCCGGGCGTTTCCATGGCCATTAACGGTACCTTGCCGTTCTACTCGAGCTACTTGGCTGACGGAGCCTCGATCCGGCTGCCGCACAGCGCCAATATAGGCGGCGACCAGATCTTCGAGTCCGTATCCGAAGTCCAAATCAGCACCTCGACCTTCACCTCGCAATATGGCGGCGGCGGCGACGTCTTCAACCTGATCAGCAAATCCGGGGGGAATCAATGGCACGGGGCTGCCTACGAGTACCTGCAGAACGACGCCTTGAATGCCAGAAGCTTCTTCGACGGGCAAAAAGCGAGGCAGCGATACAACAACTTTGGCGGGGCTGTGTCCGGACCGATCGTGAAGAATAAGATGTTCTTTTACTTCAATGTGGACCGGGTGGTGAATCCGAGCTCGGGAACCCAGACAACCACCATGCCGACAGCGGCGATGTTGCAGGGTGTGTTCGACCCGACGACCTTCGGAATCATTACCGATCCGTCCACCGGTAAGCCCTTCCCTAACAATACGATCCCGGCGATCAGATTCGACCCTGTGGCGGTCAAAATCCAGGCTTACTTCCCCGCGCCCAACCTTCCGGGACTCATCACCAACAACTACCGGGTCCTGACGGCAAACAGCAGCACTGCCATGAAAGAGTTTGGGCGGTGGGACTACAACGTCACCAGTAAGAACCGGGCGACCTTCTCGATCTCGGAGCACGGCAACCGCAGCATCAGTGGCGGTACAATTTGTCCGATCAATTGCCAGCGCAGCACGGGCGATGGCTATGACGCGCAGTTTTCGGATGTGCACATGTTCAGCCCAAACGTCGTGAACGAATTCCGGTGGGGGTTTGTCCGGCAGGGCAATTGGTTCACGCCCGGGAGTGAGGGATTGGGATACCCGGCAAAGATCGGCATCCTGGACGCGAAGGCGGATGTTTTTCCGAACATCATCATCGGGGGAACGGGCGGCAACAGAAGCCTGAACCCAGCCGATTCCGCCACCTCCGCCATCTATATCGAGAACTCCTGGAACCCGTCGGATGTGGTAACGATGATCCACGGCAGGCACATCCTGCATTTCGGTGGCGAGGTTCTGATGGAACAGGACAATTCCACTCCCTGGGGCAACCTGAATGCGGGAACCTTCACGTTCAACGGCCAGTTCACCAACAGCAGCGTGGGCTACGCGGACTTTTTGCTGGGAGACGTGCAGGCGTGGAGCGCTCTCATCCAGGGTGAGGCGGCCATGCGGTCCAAGAATCCCTCGCTCTTCGTTCAGGACGATATCAAGGTTCTTCCGAATTTAACCCTGAACGTAGGTCTCCGGTGGGAGGGTCATGGCGGGTTCAGCGTGCTGCACAATCTGTGGGGCACCTTCGATCCGACGCTGACGAACCCGAAGACGAATACTCCAGGAGCCATTTTGTTTGGGGTCAATAGCGGGCAAAGTCAGGTAATGGCGAGCGTTAACAACGTCTTTTTGCCCCGCCTTGGTTTTGCCTGGTCTCCGAAGAGCCAATGGTCGGTCCGCGGCGGCTTTGGCATCTATAGCACTTTGTGGAGCATGGACGTTGACGGCTCGCCGGTGGGCTTCGGCACTGCCAATGGCGGGAGCACCTCGGCCAATCCAGGCCAAGCCCCGGTGGTCCTCCTATCGGGCACCGGCGCCAACCTGCCGTATGTCCATGCATTGACGGGCGCCGGCGACTACAACGGGCAAGGAGGCGGAAATATACCTTACATGCCTAATAATACGCCGGTCGGAAGAGTTTACCAATGGACGGCGAGCGTTGAGCGGCAGCTTGGCAGCGGTATGGTGGTGGAGGGGGCGTACGTGGGCAGCCACGGGACCGGTTTGGAGTTCCAGTCGGACATCAATCAGGTGCCCGCGAACAAGCTGGGACAGGGGCAGGCAGGGCGGCCGTTCCCGCAGTACGTGGGTATCGGCCCCAGCGTTCCCGGTGGCTTGACAGGAAGCTTCAATAACTATTCGAACTACGATGCCCTGCAGCTCTCGCTCCGGAAACGGTTTAGCCACGGGCTCAGCGCGCAGTTCAGCTACGTTTGGTCCAAGATGCTGGACGAGCAGGATACATCGGGCTGGGGCAGCCACTACGGCAACGCGGTCTACCAGGATGCGTTCAACCCGGCTGCCAACTACGCGGTATCGAATTTCAATGTGCCGCAAGCATTGAAGGGATACGTCGTGTATCAGATACCGCTTGGGAAGGGACACTCATACCTGAACAATGGAATAGGCGATGCAGTGCTTGGCGGATGGCAGGTGTCGACGACGTTCGTGGCCCAGTCCGGCAACCCGTTCACCGTGACGATGGACTCGAATACCGGTTCCGGCGCGCTGGATGGTTCGTGGTATCCAAACGTCGTCGGAAATCCCAGCGTGTCGAATCAGTCCATCAACCAATGGTTCAATCAGCTCGCGTATGCGACGCCGGCGACGAATACCTTCGGGAACAACGGAAGGAACACGTTACGCGGACCGGACCTGGCGACTGCCGATCTCTCGCTGGCCAAGACGTTCAAATTTCCCAGATGGGAAAGGGCCGGATTGCAGCTTCGGATGGACGCTTCCAACATTCTGAACCATCCGTGCTTTACCGAGCCGGACGCCTCATTGTCCTCGGCGGCCCTTGCATCGCGCGTTCCCAATCCGGCCGTCGGCCAGATCACGGGCGTCACCGTCAACGGCCGCTACCTGCAACTCGGGGCGCGATTCTCCTTCTGAAGCCCCGTAGAGAATAGTGCGCAACTGAAAGCCGCGCCTGGAAAGTTGGGCGACGTGATTACCAACACGTCGGCTCAACCAGGCGCGGTTTCTTTTTGCTGTTTTGCACCGAGCGCGCGGCCGGATCGCGCGGTGCAAGAATCGTGGTAATGGCCGGGCACTATCAGCCCCACTGGGCTGCGTGAGAGCCACTACTCGTACCCAATCGAGTACGGCTAAGGGCGTCAGACAGTTCCGCTACCAGAATTCGGTGGCCAGGATGCGCGGCGGACCGGGCTGGTCGTTGATGACCGTGGTGGCAATGACGGCCTGTAGATTCTTGCGCCTCCAATTCGCGGGCGCTCGCCTCGCCAGCTCTTCCAGGTAGATCGGGTTCGTCAGAAACTCACCTGCCGCGATCGTTCCCCATCGGGACAGGCCGGCAGCAATCACGGTCCAGTTTTCGGTGTCCGGATCCCTGAAGCGCGAAACCACAGCCCAGTTCGCGGTTACCAACGTATAGGGCGTGGTGGTGACGACCTTCCAGCTCTTCATGTCCGGATTCTTGCGGTCGTCTATCGAATTGGTGTTGGTCGCCGCGTCGCGCGTGAAGTGAAATCGCAGGTTGGACGTCAGCCGGAGGGCCCACGGATTGTTGAAAGCGCCAATCAGCACGGCCGGTTCCGTCCTCAATTGCGGCAGGTCCATCATTGTGGACGGGCGAATCAGGTAGGACTTGCGATAGGAGCGAAGGATCCCAGCTACGCCGGCAAGGGTGGACGCATCCGCAAGCGCAATAATGTCGCGAGACTCCTGTTCGTCAATCGAAACCGGAGCGGTGCTGGTCGGCGACCCCGCCGGGATGCTGCTTGACTGGGAAATCCAGGAAACACCACCCCCCATAACGAGCAGCACGGCACCAGGCGAGTCCGCGATCGGCCTCCAGAATTGGTCCATGGCCGTGACCCTCGGCTGGGTTAGCCAGACCGCTGCCCCAATTAAAAGGATCAGCGAGAGTGCAGCCCCGGCATACCAAGCCCGGCGATTCACCCGCCAGAATCGGAGCCGGCGGACCGGTTGCGTCACCAGGGGAAGCTCCACCACCCCTTCGGGTGTGCTCACGGGTTCGAGCGCTATGGGCTCCCCGACCGGATGCAGTCCGGCTGTTGGCTCGGGAATCCTAAACGTCGGGACATACGCCCCGGGATGCAAGTCAAGCAGCAGTTCCCCGGGGGCACCCAGCTCGTGATAATACTGGCCGATTCGTTTCCGAACCTCGGCTGCCACGATTCGCACAACAGGATCGGCACTCGTGTCGTATTCGGGATGGCGTCCGAACACCTCAACCCCCAAGGTTCGTTCCTTGAGGTACTCCGTCTGTCCATTCAGCGTGTGCTCGACGATGTAGCGCAGAAACGCTGGGTACTTCCTGCTGTTTCGGAAGCTGGGGCTGGCGAGGATGCGGTCCAACTGCTCCCGAACAGCGGCGCGTTCCTCTTCGGTATCGGGTAACCAACCCGAGGTCTGCGAGCTGGAGCTCTCGCCGCTTGTACCTATGTCCACGACCGTACTCCCGGCCAAGATTATATCACGGTGCCCGGATAGGTTCACCAAAGTCTCTTGGGGACGTTCTATACGGGGCGAAGGAACCACCTGCGCCTCTGCTCCCTGCGACGCCAGGATGAGCGCATTTTCAGGAGGCTGCGAATAGCTCCGACGGCTATCTGCAAGCGTGGCAAGAGGTTAAGCGTCACCGGCAAACCGCTCAGCATCTCCGCCTGCGATGAACTATACCGAACTATACCGTCGGCAGTATGATCTCGCCACGGCGGGCCGGCAAGTCGGTCGTGTGTAAGAGGCTGCTTTTTGCCCAGTGGCCGCCCCGGGGGCAGTCCCGAGCCTGATCGTCACCATTGCGGATCGCGGTGTGGAGGTTTTTAAGGAACGGATTGCGCAAAAGAAGGTTTTCTTCGGGCATTTCCGCGATGTGCAAGGGGACCGCGAGCACTTTATGGACCGATCCGGCCGGACCACACGCCGGCTCTGGAGGGCGAAGCCAGCGACAAGCCGGGATACGCCATGGAGGGCAAAGCTCTCGCTGTCGATTGGATGTGAAGTATTGTGAAAGGTTCAGGACGTCCCTGGGCGAGGCCGCGGGGCTCCGGGCACAAATAGAAGTTACGTTTGGAGGAATCGAAATGACCAGCGGAAGAAGCGCTCTTCTTGCATTGCTCATGTTCAGTCTATGCGCCTCGATGTGCGCACAGTTGATCACTTTCAGCCGCGAACAAATGGTCGCGACTACGGCGGAGAATCCATACGAACGGTTCGAAGACGGCCGGCCGAAAGTACCCGATGCGCTGCTCGAGAAATTGCGCGGCTGTTCCTTGGAGGAAGTTTGGACCGTGTTGCAGCAACACGGATAACCCATCAATACGAGGGCAAGTGGCAGGTTGCTCATCCCGACCAGAAACTGGTTGGACGCGCGGTTACGGCGCATTACCTGCCTGTGAGACCCGACCTGTTCCAGGTGATTGAGGGGCAAAACAAAGGGTTGCAGTTGCCTCATACTCCCAGCGAAGGCGCGGTCGGTCATGGGACCGGCTACCGAAGGATGGTCGACGTCCTGCAGAAGAGCGACGTGCTTGTCGTGGATCTGTTCGGGAGCGTCGATGCGGGAGGTCCCATCGGGGATAACATGGCTACTGCGATTTATGCGGCCACGCACGCTGGGCTGGTGATCGATGGAGCCGTACGCGATTTAGAAGGCATTCTCGAAATACCGATGGGAACTTACTTCCGCGCGCCTCATCCGGCCGCCGTAAACGACGTGATGCTCAGCGGCATCAATATCCCGATTCGGATCGGAGGTGCGGCGGTCATGCCGGGCGATGTCGTCCTGGGCGATATCGCTTCTCCCTGCCCGACAATCCCCTGGTCCGTATAGACGCGGACGTGGACTTGCCGGTTTTTTCCCATGATTTCGCCGGTCCGAATGTCTGTGATTTTTACCTTGGGCCGCCGGTAAGGAGAACTAGCCGCCTGCACCGCTGCCGACAGCGACGGCAGCGAGAACGCGCCGGCCAGCGACGCGGCCATCCCGCCGGCGCTGGTACAGGAGATCGTCACTACGGCCGAGGTTACCCATATCCATGATGAGTGCACGCGCGCTACGATGCCACCACCGGCAAGCGCGTGGCGAAGGAAGTGGAGCCGTTCAATCTGCTTTGGCTGGAAGAGCCGTGCGGGCCGGAGAACATCGATGCCATGCGCGACATCCGCGAATCGACCAAAACTCCCATCTGCTGCGGCGAAAACCTCTACCTCCGGTACGGATTCCGCGAGCTGCTGGAGAAGAGGGCCGTCGATATCATCATGCCCGACGTGCAGAAGACCGGCGGGATACTGGAATCGCGCAAGATTGCGGACATGGCCCAGACGTATTTTGTGCCGTTCGCACCGCACAATGTCACCTCGCCGATTGGAACCATGGCCACGGCTCATCTGTGCGCCGCCGTTCCGAACTTCCTGGCGGTAGAGCGGCATTGGATCGACATGCTGCCTAAGTGGAAGGGCTTTGTGAAAGAAGGGGAGATCATCCAGAAGGGCTTCATTCCCATTCCCGAGCGAGTAGGACTCGGCGTCGAGATGGATGACGAGTTCGTGCGCAAGGCCCAGATACCGGGGACGCCCTGGTTTGTACAAGGATAGTACCGGATTGTGTAAGAGAGGATTTTGCGATGACAAGACGAGATTGGATGACCACCACTATAGGCGGTGCGATGGCAATGCCCGCATACGCCGCAGCGAAGCCCGTTCGCTGCACCATCTTGGACGACCGCGGCGCACCGGCCCCGGTGAACGCACTCGCCCGCTTTCACATATGCGATCTGCTGCTCCGGCCTTCGCCCATCGACCCGAAGTTTGCGCCTGGCGAAGCCCTGTTCGATCCGATCGACAGACCCTTTCGGATCTCGGTGCCGTTGCGCGTTCCGGGGTTCGGCCATGTTTTTCTTTACGCCGACAACCGCGGCGCCGGTTACACCAGCGCGTCGCTGGCGGGCAACGACGGTCTGCTGTTGAACTACGAGTTCGCGGCCGATCGCCTGGCGACGGTCAGGCGTCTGGCCGGCGAGTGCCGGAGCTCGGGTGTCGTCATTCCAGCCTCGACGGAACGCCGGGTGGCGGCATCGGCGGCGCGCGGTTTGTGTGGCACGGCGACGACTTCTCGGAAGCGTCGCAGGCCGACTGGTTCGAGCAATTCTACACCATCGCCTATAGCAAGCCGTGGGTTGTTGCGATCTCTACTTGGGATATGGCCGATCCGGCTTTTATCCCGAATGGCGGACTCGTGAAAGCGGACGGCAGCCCCAAAGAAAGCTACGGCCGGGTTGTGGCGCTTCTGCGCGGATGGCGGGAGATGGCAGCGACGCCATGATGAGCACATTTTCAGGAGGCTGCGAATAGCTCCGACGGCTATCTGCAAGCGTGGCAAGAGGTTAGTGGCAAGAGGTTGAGTGTCACCGGCAGACCATTTAGTACCTCTGAATGCGATGAACTATACCGAACTATACCCTCGGCAGCACTCGTCTCGCTTCCGAACCGAACCTTAGCAAGACAGTCGAAGTTGGATACAAATAGGCCGTCCAAGCAAGTTGAGGCGGTTTCAATACGACTCGCTTGCGAGGAGACTGCTGAATAAGCTCCGGACCGCTCCCTAAGGGATCGCGACTCGGAACAGCGCAGGCTTACCAGCCCGGCTCGCGCATGACACGCGAGCAAGTATGGAAAGGAAGGTCTAATCATGCCTGAGGGAATCAGTCGTCGCGGCTTTGTCGGCTTGACAACTGTGGGGGCCGCGGCAATGTCCCAGACGGTCCCGGCTTCGGCGCAAGCGGCCGGGACCATTGCCGTTCAACAAACGGCGGATGCGAAGAGGTTCTCGGAAGAGCCGGCCCTGAAATGGCGGCCGGCGGAAGGATCGTCGAACGAGGCCATCGTGCTCGACCCCTCCAGGACCTACCAGGAGATGCTCGGCTTCGGCGGCGCGCTCACGGACGCGGCCGCGTACATGATCAACCAGCTCGATGTCCCCTCGCGCGAGAAGTTCCTGCGCGAGTTGTACGACCCCTCCGAGCTGGGTCTGGAGGTGACGCGCGTTTGCGTCGGATCGAGCGACTATGCCGCCACGATGTACAGCTACGACGAGGGCGATCCCGACCCCGACGTGCAACGCTTCTCGATCAATCACGATAAGGCGTACATCCTTCCGCAGTTGCGGACCGCGCGCAAGTACAACCCGAGTCTGTTCCTGTTCGCTTCGCCGTGGAGCCCTCCGGGGTGGATGAAGGCAAACGGAACGATGTTGGGCGGCTCGCTCAAGCCCAAGAACTTCCCCGCGTATGCCAAGTACCTGGTGAAGTTCCTACAGAGCTACCAAACCGAGGGCGTACCGGTCGACGCCATCTCGCCTCAGAATGAGGTCGACACCGATCAGGACGGGCGCATGCCCGCGTGCGTCTGGGCGCAGGAACACGAGATCGTGTTCGTCAGCCAGCATCTCGGCCCGGCCCTCGAGCAATCCAAGATTCCGACTAAGATCTGGATTCTGGACCATAACTTCAATCTCTGGGGCCGTGTGATCAATGAGCTTGAGAACCCCTTGCTCAGCCGCTACGCCGATGGCGTGGCGTGGCATCCCTATGTGGGACCGGTCACCGCGGTGAGCCGCGTGCACGACCTGTTCCCAGACAAAAACATGTACTGGACCGAAGGGGATTTTGATGCCACGTTCTCGCTAGTCGGCCCCATGACATTTGGAGCCGGTGCTCCCGGGGGCGCCGGCCCCGAGCCTGTCGGTGGAGCCGGAAGCCCGCCTCGCCGCGACCCGCAATCTTCCGAGGCGATTGCGCGCGCCGGCGTGGGCGCCGCCAATGCCGTGCGCAACTGGCTGAAGTGCATTATCGTGTGGAATCTGGCGCTCGACGAAAATGGCAAACCGAACATTGGGCCGTTCAACGGCCCCGGTTTTATTACGATCGATTCCAAGACGAAAGAAATCACCCGCAGCGGCGCCTATTGGGCCATGAAGCACTACACCCACGCGGCGCACCGCGGATCGAAGCGCTTCGATACGCAGGGCGGCCTGGAAGGAGTCGCGCACGTGGCATTCGTCAACCCGGACGGCGCCAAGACCGTGGTTCTGAGCAACACCGGCGCCGCGGGCAAGATGCAGTTGCGGCTGGGAAATCTGATGACCGAGGTTTCCCTGCCGGCCAACTCCATCACCAATCTGAGTTGGGTGTGACCCCCCGATCCAAACGGCACGCGCCCGGCGCGCATACCCGCGTCGGGTGCCGCGGATCGACCAAGCTGCTATTACCGCGAATTAAGGTAGAACCTGTGCATGACCAGAAGATCATTGGCAGCATTGTTCACCCTGCCGGCGGCGTTTGTCTGCCAGGCACGGGCCCAGTCGCCCGCGGCCGTGGATTTTTTCTCCGGTTACGTTGACCTCGCCCGGTACGGCGATTCCAGGTTTCTCTGTGGCACTCGCGGCTTCACGGATTTCAGTTCGATGCTCCCGGCCCTGAAAGGCTTGGGCATGGTCCCCTACGTCGCGGACCACGACCGCAAGGATCCCGTGCTCTCACCGATGTATGCGGACCTAAAGGGATTTCTCCCGACTCTCTGCATGACCTCGACACGCGATCGCTGTCTCAGTGGCACGGTCGACTTTCATCGCGCGCTGTTGCGGGCGGGCGTAGATGCTCGACTGATGGTCTTCGACGCCATGCCGCACGCCTTCTGGTACTCGTTCGACCTCCCTGAATCCAGGGAAGCGCTCGAAGCGCAGGCGAGCTTCCTCGACCATCATCTAAGCTGACAAAGCCAGATCAAGTGAAAGAACCCCATGATACAAACCATAGAAACGATGCTGAGCAGTTTCGAGCGCGGCAAACTGACCCGCCGCCAACTCGCACTTTCCCTGGCGGCGTTGGTCGCCGCCGCGCAGACTGCGCCGAAGGAGAAAGGCCTCCGAGCGGTAAGCATAAACCACGTCACGGTAAAGGTCCCGGACCTTCACCGCACATCCAACTTCTATCAGGAGTTCTTCGGGATGCCGCTGAAGCAACAGTCGGCGTCGACACACATTCTGGGTGTCGGGAACTCCTTCTTTGGCGTTGAGCAGGGCGATAGTCAAACTGCCAGGGTGGATCATTATGACTTTGGAATTGCGGGCTTCAACGCCGACGAGGCGCGCGCGAAATTGAAGAAGCTCAATTTGAAGTTCGAGAGCGGCGATTCGAAGGAATCGTTTAAGTTCTTCGATCCGGATGGCTTCCAGGTTCAACTGAACGCACCCGATTATGTCGGGCATGTGAGCTGACGCGAGGTAGCCGCAATGCGGGACCAGCGACCGGGAAGAATGAGACAAACGGTTCCAATGAAGTCGGCAGCGTGTATAATCGATACTGGACAGGATGGCAAAACGGAAATCCTGGATCTTTACAGGGGCTAGTATGGGTGGCCGAACAGTTCACCTCGGCGTCCGGATGTCGTTCTGATTGCCTTTCCGGAACGCCAGGGCGGCGCCCCGGTCCGCCCGCCCGGGCTTCATCGGAAAGGGGGAAGGTCGAACCGTGATCAAAACCATGGACCTGAAGGCAGTTTTCGTGGTCTGCTTCCTGTTGGCAAGTTCTTCCCTCGCGCAGTCCCCTCCCGACAAGCAACAGCAGATCGAAACCCACATCCGGCAGGCAGGCGAGTTCCTGAAGAACAACCGGACCGATCTTGCCGCTCGTGAGTTCGGTGCCATCGTGGCGCTCGATCCCAATAACGTGGATGCGCGGAGTAACCTGGGCGTCCTCCTCTACTTTCGGGGCGATTACGCGCAGGCCGCTCCGCAGCTTCGTGCCGCCTTGAAGCTCCAGCCAAGCCTTGCGAAAACCCAGGCCCTGCTCGGTATGTGCGAAAAGCGGACCGGCGATATCGCTCGCGCGGAGACCGATCTCAAGGAGTCTCTGCCCCGGTTGCAGGAAGAAAAGCTGAAGGTGCAAACCGGGATGGAGCTGATCGAGCTCTATTATGGCGCGGGCGAGTTGGAAAAAGCCGCGGCCGTGATTGGCTTGCTCCGCCAGTTGAAGCCGGCCGATTCCGAGATTTTATATACGGCGTACCGGATTTACTCGACGCTGACCGATGAGGCGATGCTGGCCGTCGCCATGGCTGCGCCCGGATCTGCGCGCATGCACCAGCTTATGGCCCGTGAGCTGAACCGCCAGGGCAACACCGAAGGGGCCATCGCGCATTACCGCGAAGCCCTCAAGATCGACGCGAGCCTCCCAGGTGCCCATTTCGAGCTGGCTGAACTGCTGAGCGCCTCGGACCCGGACGGCGCTCAAAAAGAGTACCAGGCCGCCTTGGCCGTTGAGCCTTACGATGAAAAGTCCGAGTGCCGGCTGGGTGAGTCCGCCCTCCGTGCGTTGGATCTCAAGGCGGCCACTGCGCACTTTTCACGAGCGCTCCAGTTGCAGCCGGGTGACGCCGATGCCGCCGCCGGCCTGGCAAAGACTCTGATCGCGATGAACCAGCCGGAAAAAGCCGCGCCGCTCCTGGAACGTGCGGCCAAGCTGGAACCGTTTGACGCGTCGATCCACTACCACCTGGCCATGGTCTATCGCGGTCTCGGGCGCACGGCCGATTCCCGCCGCGAGCTCGCGGAGTTCCAGAAAGCCAAAGACATGAAGGAGAAGCTCAGGCAGACCTACCGCGCGATGCGCCTTCAGCCCAAGCCGGAGCGACCCGATCCGACCGTGCCCGAATAGGCGAATAGGCCGCGTCAGCGTCCGGGCCGCGGGGCGCGCTCCACCGTCACCGTCGCAGGTTCTTTTACTTCCAGCACGCGATCGCATTTTACTCCGGTGAGGCGTTGCAGCACGCCCGAGGGCCAACGGATCTCAATCAGGTCGGCCATATCGTCCGCGCCGAGGCCGAAGTGCACCGGGCCGGCGCTGGACGAGGCGTAGCCTGCCGCGGTGGTCATATGGTTGTACTGTACCTGGTGCTTCGAAGTCATCTTGATGGCCGCCCCGATTCCGTCCCGATTGCTGGCGGTGCCCACCAGTTTCAGCTCCAGCCAGTGATGCTCCCCGGGGCTGTCGTTCAGCCAGATTTCCGCCGGCTCGGCCAATGCGCTGACGACCACATCCACGCGGCCGTCGCCGTCGAGATCCCCGATCGCGCTCCCACGGTGCCTCCGCGCCGGCTGCGTGGCGAAGCCCGCCTCCCCGGTCAGCGCACTGAACGTTCCATTTGCCAGATTGCGGAAGACCGTGTTGTGCTGATTGACCTGGTCGCGGCCCTCCATGTTCAGCGACTCGACGTGCCCCCTCGAAACGAAAATATCCTTCCAGCCATCATTGTCGAAATCGTAAATCTCCGGGCTATAACCACCCATGGTTCGGCTGAGCTCGGTGAGGTGGCTTCGGAGAGTTACATCCTCGAAGTATCCCTTGCCGGAATTTCGATACAACGAGAACGTCTCGTTGGGTAAGGCGACGAATACGATATCGGGGTGGCCGTCGTTGTCGATATCCCGGAAATCCGCGCCCATCCCGGATACGTTGTCCGCGGACTCCGCGTAAGCCACGCCCGCGTCGAGGGCTATACATCCGCGCATAATTA
>PMYB01000095.1 GCA_003170915.1 Bryobacterales bacterium
CGAAGTGCGAAAGTCAGGCTAGGCCCCCTTGGGATAGCAGCCCAGCACCCGCAAAAAGTCCGCCAATTCCCGCAGGTGGTTGAGCGCATTCTGCGCGTTGGGCGAATCCGCGCGGCCCAGGAAATCGAGATAGAAAAGATATTCCCACGGTTTTCCCCGCAGCGGGCGCGACTCGATCTTGATCAGATTCAGGTCGCGGAGAGCAAAAGCGCTCAGGGCGCGGAACAGCGACCCGGGAACGTTGCGCGTGCTGAACACCAGCGAGGTTTTCCAGGGCGCGCGCCGGTCAACCCGGATGGGATGCCGGCGCGCGTAGTCAGGCGTTCGGAGAAGAAAGAACCGGGTGAAATTCCGGCGGTCGTCTTCAATCGATCTGCGGAGAATGCGGGCGCCATAAATCTCGGCGGCCACCGAGGAAGCGATCGCGGCGGCGTCGGTGAGCTTCTCCTCGGCTATCATTTTGACGCTTCCGGCGGTGTCATAAAAGGGAATTCTCTCGATCCGCGGGTTCCGCGCAAAGAAATCCAGGCACTGATTCAACGCCACGGGATGGGAAAACACTCTCTTTATTCCGGAAAATGGCACGCCTTTTAGGGCGATCAGGTTGTGCACGATGCGCACATTGGTCTCGGCCACAATGGGCAGCTCGAAATTCACCAAATGGTCGTAATTCTCGTGCACCGACCCCGCCAGCGTATTCTCGATGGGCACCATCGCTCCGGCGGCGCGGCCCTCCTTGACGCCGCGGAAGATGTCTTCGAAACGTTCGCACGGCAGAACGGCGATGCCCGGTCCCAGCAACTTGCGGGCGGCTTCTTCGCTGAAGGCGCCGCGCGCGCCCTGAAAGGCAATCGCCGCCGGGGGCGCTCCCTTGGCCCGGCTGGTTCTCACGCTCACTTTTCCGCTCCTTCCCATCTGCGCACCTGGGCGTCGGGGATGCCGATCAGGTCCAGGACGCGATCGATGCTGTGATCGACGATATCCATCACCGTTTGGGGATGGTGATAAAAGCCGGGAATTGGGGGGGCAATTATTGCCCCCATTTCGGCCAAAGCGGTCATATTTCTCAAATGCCCCAGGTGCAAAGGGCTTTCGCGGACCAGCAGAATCAATTTGCGCTTTTCTTTTAGCGTGACGTCCGCGGCGCGCACCAGCAGGTTCGAACTGATTCCATTGGCGATGGCGGACATGGTGTGGATCGAGCACGGGGAGATCACCATGGCATCGGTGGGGTACGAGCCGCTGGCCAGCCGGCAGGCGATGTCTTCCAGCGGATACCAAAAATCCGCCAGTTTCCTTACGTCCGCGGCAATCTGGCCGGTCTCCAGGAAAAGGGTCTTCTCGCCGGACCTGGTCAGAACGAGGTGGATCTCGGCATTTTGCCGGTTGCGGAGCCGTTCGAGCAGCCGCAATCCGTAAATCGCGCCGCTGGCCCCCGTGATCCCCACGATGATTCTCACGCCGGTCTCTCCGTCATAAACACGCCTCTGTTCCGCAATCGGAACAAAAATCCGCGTTTCCGCCCCGCTTGTCTGAATTACCCCCGGGCGATATAATGCCGTTCGGATGCATCGTTCGCGCAACCGTACAGCGAGGATCATATCATGGAGCGTCCCGGAGAAAAGCTAAAGCGGATTCGCGAGCGGCTCAAGCTGACCTACCGCGATGTCGAGAAAGCCAGCCAGCAGATCGCTGAACGCCGCGGAAGCGACGAGTTTGCGATTGCCTTGAGCCGCCTGGCTGACATCGAGAATAAGGGCACTGTGCCAACTATTTACCGGCTCTACACGTTGTGCGCCATCTACCGGCAGGATTTGACCGAAGTGCTCCAATGGTACGGGGTCCCTTTGGACCAGTTGGCGTCCGAGGCCCTGCGCGTCGGACTGGATGAGACCCACGCCATCCAGTTGAAGCCGAGCGGCACCGTGACTGTTCCACAGCCTCCGGATCTCGAAATCGACCCGCGTAGGACAACTTTTCTGAGCTATTTAGTCCGACAATGGGGCAGAATGCCGCTTAGTTTTCTGGGCGGTCTGGACTTGCGAGAGTACCGTTACGGCCTAATCGGGTTGGAAGATTGGTCGATGTATCCGATTTTGCAGCCGGGATCGCTGGTGGCGATCGATGAAAGCCGGCGGAAAATCGCCAGTTCGGGTTGGACCAATGAATTCGACCGCCCGATTTATTTTCTCGAGCATCGCGGCGGCTGGGTGTGCGGCTGGTGCGTTTTGTCGGACAACCGGCTGCTGGTCCAGCCACATCCCGCCTCACACTGCGCGCCGCTGGTGTTTGAGTATCCCCAGGAGATCGACATCATCGGCCAGGTAATCGGCGTGGCTATGCTTCTGGAATCGAGAAGACGCCGCCATGCCCGAACTTCATCCGCGCCAGCGAAGTCTCCCAACCCCTGAAACGAAGGCACTCTTGCACAGCCTGGGAAGTACTGGAACTTTCGTTATGTTCCAATTTCAGAAAATCTTTCAGTGGAACCCCTTACGACGGTATGGTAACGCCTAGTATAGTACCGAGCGTACTATCTTAAGTTAGTAGAAAGGATACCACATGAGAAAGCTCATTCTCCTCGCGTTAGCTGTATTCGCCTTTGTGGCGACCGCTCAGACCAGCGGGATTCAGGGTCCGTTTCCAACGTGCAATCCCTGCCCGTGGGTGCGGTAGTCCTAAGGAAGGCGTTAAACCAGCGCGGCGGCCGGTGTTAAAATCGGGCCTGAGAGCCATTCGATGCCGAGTTCCGCGCTGGTCTTGTTTTTTGAGCGGGTTTCGCTGTTAGGCGCCGGCCTGACCGCCCTCAAGCTCTTCAGATCCGGACTATATCGCCGATATCGGTTTTTCTTCGTTTATCTTGTTTCTCTAGTTCCCTACGGAATCTGCCTGGTTGTGCTGGACGTGCATTCCGGTCTGTATCAAAAATTCTGGACGGTCACCGCGCCGTTGTTCTGGCTCTTTTATGTCCTTGTAGTGTTTGAACTTTGCGGATTGATTCTGGAGAAGCACAAGGGCTTGTACACTTTGGGCCGATGGGCGATGTATCTTGCCATGGCGGTCTCCGTGACGGTTTCCGTGCTCAGCCTGCTCCCGCGCATCACCCCGGCGATGCCACAGGAAACCAGGATCATGGGCTATGTCTATGCCATTGAGCGCGGAGTGGATTTTAGCCTGGCCATCTTTATTCTATTGATTCTATTCTTTTTAACCCGTTACCCAGTGCCGTTGAGCCGGAATGTCGCGGTGCATGCGGTGGTCTGTTCCATCTTCTTTCTCAGCAACACGCTTGGGCTTCTTCTCAAGAGCGTTTTCGGTTTGCAGCTCAAGAATGAAGTCAATATGTTCGTGATGGGAATCTCCTCCGTTTGCTTGGTGGCGTGGCTGGTCCTTCTGAATGCCAAAGGCGAAAGAGTGCGAGTGCGCACCCTGCATTTTGGCCGGGGGGACGAAGAGCGGATTCTGCATCAGTTGGATTCCCTGAACGACACCCTGTTGAGAGCCTCCCACAAATAGGATGTTATCCTTCGTCGAATTAGTACCATTATTACCTTAAATTCTGTTGCATTTTCATAACAATGTTCGTATGCTGTTTCTAGCATCAAGAATATACGCGATGAGTTTATTGATAGCCTTATCAATTCCGTTGGGTCTGGCGCTGGCGGCTGTGGTCGTCGTGCTGGCCCGGAAACTCGCATTCACGAATACCAGTCTCCCTCTGACGGCCGAATGGATTGATGAGCTCTCGATTGAACGCTATCGGCCGATGATGCACCTGCTCGACGCCGGCGATGTGGAGTTTCTCCGCTCCCAACCCGGATTCACCCCGGGAATGGCCGCTAAGCTTCGCATCGAGCGGTGTCAGGTTTTCCGTGAATACCTGCGCTGTTTGCGCATCGATTTTCGCCGCGTGTGCGCGGCTCTCAAGCTCCTCATGTTGCACTCGCGCTATGACCGGCCGGACTTGGCCAGCGTGCTCGTCCATCAACAGGTGATGTTCGAGTGCGGCATGGTGTCGGTTGGTTTCCGGCTGTTCCTCTACCGTTGGGGAGTGTGTGGGGTGGATGTCACGGACCTGGTCAAGATCTTCGACCTGATGCGCCTGGAACTGAGGCGCCTGGTCCCGGCCACGGCGGCCGTGGGCGCCTGAAACCGCCGGAATCTCCGGCAAATACTATCTGTGGGCGGAGCGACTTTCCCTCTTAGAGCCGCTTGAGTATTTCCTTCGCTTCCTTTAATTGCGGGAATTCCTTCTCCGCTTCCCGGAATTCCCGCGTATGCACCCGGCGGCGCGNNATGGCGTTGTGCGACGGGTCGAAGTGCCCCAGCATGCTGCGGGATGGCCGGCGGCTCCATCCCAACTGCGGCCTGCCCAGTAAGCCATCGAAGAATTGCCCGTTCAAACGCTCGAAGATCTCTTCGAGGTTGTGGTGCGCGCCCTGCGGCCCTGAGATGAACTTGCGGCCGCGGATCTGCCGCACCAGATGCGCCTGGCGCCGGACGTCGCGGCGGTTCAAATAGAGACGGTAGCGGTAGGCATACAATCGCGGCACGGGCTTGCGGTAGAGCTTGCCCAGCAGGATGTGCGCCAGGGCCTCCATGACCGGCGCCGGTGCGCCCGCGAGGAGATCCGAAATACGCACCTCGATATGCCCGTTTTCCAGCCGGATGAAACTGTCCGCATTGGCGAAGCGGCGGAACTCCACGCGCAAATCGGGCAGCGGAGCGCGAGGCCTCAGCTCGCGGAACACCCGCGCATAGATCTCTTCCGGCGTTTCGAAGAAAAGAGAACTCTGGAGGCACTGGATGTCGCGCATCCCCTCGGCGTTGTCCATCTCCTATCCAGGGTACCGCGTGCCAGCCCCTTTGGTTGCACTTTCCACAGCCGGATGGGTTACTCTGAATTTTTGAAGGAAAGGACCACCTTGCCAAAGGCCAAAATCAGCGCGCTGGGGTGCTACACGCCTCCCCGCGTGCTCACCAACCAGGACCTCGAAAAAATGGTCGAGACCAACGACCAGTGGATCATGGATCGGACGGGAATCCGCGAGCGCCATATCGTGGGGCCCGAGATGGCCACTTCCGACATGGCGATTGAGGCGGCCAAATGCGCGCTCGCGCAACGCGGCGTGGCAGCGTCCGAGGTGAACACGATCATCGTCTGCACGGTCACGCCGGACCACTTCTTCCCCTCCACCGCGTGCCTGGTGCAGAAGGGGATTGGCGCGCGTGGCGCCTGGGGATTCGATCTCATCGCGGCCTGCTCCGGATTCGTATACGGCCTGACCACGGGCGCGCACCTGGTGGCCGCCGGCACGCACGATAAGGTTCTGGTCATCGGCGCCGATACCATGAGCCGGATCGTCGACTATACCGACCGCGCCACGTGCATCCTGTTCGGCGACGCCGCCGGGGCTATGCTGATCGAGCCCCCCGGCGATGGCGAGGACGAGCTGGGGTTCATCGATTTCATCGGCGAGGTCGATGGCTCGGGCGGCGATTTCCTCAAAATGCCCGCTGGCGGCAGCCGCCTGCCGGCTTCCCACGAGACCGTCGACAAGCGCCTGCACTACGTCTTTCAGGACGGCAGCCAGGTGTTCAAGTACGCCGTCCGCAAAATGTACGAATCCTGCCGCGATCTGCTCAAGCGAAACGGCCTCACCGGCGACGACGTGGCCGTGGTGATTCCGCACCAGGCCAACAAACGTATCATCACCGCCGCCAGCGACCGCTTGGGCATCGCGCCGGAGAAGGTTCTCATCAACATCGACCGCTACGGGAACACGGTCGCCGCCACCATCCCGCTGGCCACGCGCGACGCCATCCGGGAGGGCCGGCTCCACAAGGGCGACATCGTGCTGTTCACCGCCGTGGGGGCGGGCTACACCGTGGGCGCCAGCATCTGGCGCTGGGCGTACTGAGGGCCCGGGGGCCGGGGAGCGCCGAGATGAGTCTCGGCGCGGCAGCCAGGAGTGGCTGCGCCACGTCGTGCAGTCCCCCGGGGCTCTCTACGTGTTAACGTGAAGTCCAGGAATGAACATTCTCTTCATCGGGGATATCTTCGCTTCTCCTGGGCGCAGGATCGTCGCCGATCATCTCCAGGACATCGTCGAATCCAACCGCATCGACCTCACCATCGCCAACGCCGAGAATGCGGCCGGCGGGTTCGGCCTCACACCGGCGATCGCGGAGGAATTGTTCGCTCTGGGGCTGGACCTGCTCACGTCCGGCAACCATGTTTGGGACAAGCGTGAGATCTACGATTACCTGAAGCGCCAGCCGCGGCTGCTGCGTCCCGCCAACTATCCCGATGCTCCCGGCCACGGCGTGGTCGTGTGGCGCGCGCGCAACGGCGTGGATTGCGCCGTGCTGAACCTCCAGGGCCGCACGTATATGACGCCCACGGATTGCCCTTTCCGCACGGCCGACCAGATTCTGGGCGCGCTCGACCCCGCCATCAAAGTGCGGTTCGTGGATTTTCACGCGGAGGCGACCAGCGAGAAGATCGCCCTGGGCTGGTACCTGGACGGACGCGTTTCAGCGGTGATCGGAACCCACACCCATGTGCCCACGGCGGACACCCGCATTCTTCCGGGAGGCGCCGCGTACCAGACGGATTGCGGGATGACGGGGCCGTACCATTCCGTGATCGGGGTGCAAACCGATATCGTGGTGCAGCGCTTCCTCACGGGCTTGCCGGTGCGCATGGAGGCGGCGCGCCAGCACCCCGAGATGCACGCCGTGATCGTCGACGTCGACGAAACCACCGGCAAGGCGCGCGCCATCCGGCGCCATGCCATCGACGGGGACTGAACGGATGGATGCTTCCAGCCCCCTCCCGGATATCACCGCCCTCTACATTCAGGAAATCGGCGCGCTGCTGTTTGGGATGGTGTTTCTGTTCCTGTACCGGCAGTCGCGGGTGATCTATTTCGGGCTGTGGGCCATCGCCTGGGGGTTGCGGCTTCTGGCCGCCTTTTTCGGATTCGAGCTGCTGCGCACGGCGCATTCCGGGTGGCTGGCGCCGTATGCCACCTTCGAATTTGCCTTCGCCATCGTGCTGATCGCCGCGGCCCGCGCCGGCTTTGCCTCGGGCATCAAGGACTGGCGCACGGTGCTGCGGCTGATCTCGATCCTGCCGATTTTCGTAGCGCTGGTCTGGGCCTTCGGCTTGTACTCGCGGGTGGAGGCCTATTACGCCTCGCACGCGCTGGTGCTGAGCTTCGTGTACTTCTA
Organism: Bryobacterales bacterium; assembly: GCA_003170915.1. GTDB lineage: Bacteria > Acidobacteriota > Terriglobia > Bryobacterales > Bryobacteraceae > Fen-178. The sequence goes on from PMYB01000095.1 coordinate 7,237, forward strand.
TAACTTCTTCACCCTGCGCCGCAGCGCCGGCGTTGGCGCGCGCGTCTTCCGTTTCTCGCTGGCGGTGCTGGCCGCGGTGTTCCTCGAACATGCCGTGCTGGTCTGGTATCTTTACAACACCGGCGGCGCGCCGGCGTGGGCCCGTTACCTGCACCATGAGACGTACTACGATTTCGCTCTGCATTGCGTGCTGGCGTTCGCCGCTATGGCGATGTGGAGCGAAAGCCAGATCGACCGCATTGGGGAACTGCGCGCCGAGCTGGACCACCTGCGCCGCGAAGGCGAGCAGGGCCCCGATCTGGACCGGCTGACGGGCCTGCTAAACCAGGCCGCGCTGGCGCGACGCGTCGAGGATTCCGAGGACTTCGAGGGAGTGGCGGCGGTCTGCGACATGGACAACTTCAAGGACGTCAACGACCGCTACGGCCACCTGGCGGGCGACGAGATCCTGCGCAATATCGGCCACCTGCTGCACGCTTCCATCCGCCACGAGGACGAGGCCTTCCGCTGGGGCGGCGACGAATTCGTGATCCTCTTCCACAACCAGCGCGCCGAGGTGGCGCGCACGCGCATGAGCGGCATCGAAGCCCGTCTGCGGGAGTTCCGCGTGCGCGGGTACGGGGCCCTGCCGATTTCGTTCAGTTGGGGAACCGCCGATGGGCGCGGCCGCGCCCTGCGCGAAACGCTGGACGAGGCCGACCGCAACATGTACGCGCTGAAGCGCACCCGCGCCCGGGCCCCGGGACCTCTGCGGGAGCAGCCGCCGGAGCGCTGATGCCCTACTGGTTCTTCACCGCGATGGTGGTGACGTAACCGGTCGGAACACTTTGGCTGGTTACGTTGTTCATTACGATGAAGAGGGGAACCTGCGCTCCCGGCCCCGTGTTCTTGGGGATGCGCACGTTGATCTGCCAGACTCCCGGAAACTGCGGTGAGAGTCCGGAAAACGAGACGGTGTCGACGCCTGTTTCCTGGGTGCAGCTCGAATCGCCCACGTAGCAGGCGTTGATCCAGACCTTGGGCAGTGTCGAAGTCTGTACCAGCCCTCCTCGCGGAATGTCTCCGTCCGGCGGGGCGCCCTGCACAAAGCCCTGCCCAGTGGCGTAAATCGAAATGTACGAACCAGCCGCCGCCGGGTTGGTGGGACTGTTGACGGTCCCGTCCGCATCGTTGACCACCGCCGCCTGCTTGCACTTCCCGCCGGCCAGCGAGCAGTTGGTCAACCCTCCGGTGAAGATGGCGGGAGAAACCGTGTTCATGGCCACCAGCCCGTCGGTGAGAATCTGGCCGGTGGATTGCCGCACCACCTGCACGTCCGCCGTGCCGCTGGTGGGCGCGCTCATGGGGATCATGAAGTTGATCTGTCCCGGCGAGATCAGGAGCAGCGGCGCCGGCTGGCCATTGAACAGCACCTGTGTGTCGGCCATAAGCGTTGGGAAGGGCACCGGGTTGGGCTGTTGGTTGGCGTTGGCCGTATCTGTGCCGAATGTGACGCCTAGCGGGTAGATGGTGGCGAGCGCGCCGGGCGCCAGCGGCTGCGAGAAGAGGCTGGCGGCATTCTGCGAAGCCAGGCCGGGGTAGTAGAATTCGACTCTGTTGGCGGCGTCGGCGACTAAGAGATCGCCGTACTGGTCCTCGGTCACGGCCAGTGTCGCGCCGTATGCCGGTACGCTGCTGTTGTAAGTGCCGGTCAGGAAATACTGTTCGAAATCGGGATATCGCAGGCATCTGCTGTTGCCCGTATCGGTGACCCAAATCTCACCGGTGAGCGGGCTGACGTAGATTCCTCGCGGCGCACTAAGGCCGGAGATGATGAGCACCGCGTGAGCGTCGGCGCTGGCCGTGTTCGGGTCGTGGGGATCTCCGAAGATCATTACCCGGTTGTTGCCGCTGTCGACCACGTAAGGCCGGCCGCTGGTATCTGCCGCTACGTGCCGCGGCGTGGTCATCGCGGTGTCGTTGGTCCCTTTCACAATGGTGACGAAATCCGGCTGTCCGAATACCTTGGTGGCCGTCTCCCCCTGGGGTGAAGTGAGATCGCCGCTGGCCATCGGGAAGTAGAGCACGCGATTGAGCTTGGTATCCGAAACCAACAGCCCGTTGGCGCCGGAAAATGCCAAGCCATACGGCGTGGCCATGGTGGCGGGGCTGGGGTCCGTAATCTTGGAAGAGAAGTTGGCCTGTCCGACCACGCGGTCCGCCGCCGGCAGCCCCTGGTGCGCGAACGGCGTGGGAAACCGCAGTACGCGCCCATTGCCGGAATCCGCCACGTAGAGGTTGCCGCCGGAATCCACCAGCAGACCGATGGGGCCGCAGAGATTGGATTTCGTGGGCTGGTTCACATCGCCGCTGGGATAGTTGCACAGGGCCGTTTGCATGTCCGGCTGGCCGATGACAATATCCGCCTTGGCGCCCGGCGTCACCTTACGCGCATCGTTGAAGCCCAGCACACGGTGGTTGCATGGGTCGGCCACGTAGAGGTGCGGCGTGTCGCCGGTGCTATCGATGGCCAACCCCGCGTCCGCGCAACTGCCCTGGGCGTTCTGCGAGACGAACGCAAACTCGCGCCCTTCGATCAGGTTGATGGAGAAGGTGTCGAAACGGTCCTGCCCCAACACCCGGTTGGCGGACACGTAGGTGCCCGCTTGCTGCGGCATGCCGATGACGCGGTTGTTGCCGGCGTCGGCAATGAGCAGGTCGGTGCCCGCGAGTGCGGCGGCCGACGGGAGGGACAGCGTGCTCGCGGAGGGTGACGGGTTCCCGTTGTTGCTGGCGCGGCACGCTTGCGCCGGATAGCTCACGCAGCCATTGGCCTGTCCGATGATAGTCTTGGCTTGCGGCGAAAACGAGGTAGTGGGGTCGGGCCACAGAGGGTAGGGGTCGAAGATCAGAATACGACTGCTCCCGGTATCGACCACGGCAGGGATCACCAGGTTGCCCTGGCTGTTGGGGAGCATGACGATGCCCTGCGGATCGACCATCACGGTGCGATCGTACTGCGATTGTGGCGGGGCCGTTCCGCTTGCCGATTGCTGCAGCACTCCCATGATCCGCGCGGCCGATATGTAGGAGCTGGGGAGGAGCGGCGGCGTGAAAACCAGAACGCGCCCCAGCAAGGCCGATCCGCTCAGATCGCTGTCGGACACGTACAGATTCCCTGCCGCGTCGAAGGCAATACCGTCCGGAACCGCGAACTGGTTGGTCACCAGTTGGCTATTGACATTGGCCGGGTCCAGATTCTTTTGCGTGCTGACGAAATCCACCTGGCCGATCTCGATAGCGGCCGTAAGCCCGCCCCCTCCCTTGGCGACATCCGCCGCGCGGAATTCGAGTACGCGCCGGTTGCCGGGGTCCGTCAGCCACAAGTTCCCCGCGCTGTCGAAGGCAATGTTGGCCACAAAGACCTGGCTGCTCCCGGCTGTGTAGATCCCCTGCGCGTTGACCTGCCCGTTGGGTTGATTCGGCACGCGGGAATTCAGACTTGGCTGGCCGGCGTACAGGTCTGGAAACACCTGGCCGGTCTGGGAGAACGGCTTCGGGTAACGCAGCACCCGGTTGTTGCCGCTGTCCACGACATAAAGATCGCCATTGCGCGCCGCCAGCCCGGTCGGGGCATTCAGACCGGTCGAAAACGTGGTGCCCGGCCCATACGCGACGGTGCTGAAACGATCGGGTTGCCCAATCACCAGGTCGGCCATGGCCCCATTGCTGAAACTGGCGGCGTTCTTCCAAGCCAGCACCCGGTTGTTGCCGGTGTCGGCAACGTACACGATGGGCGGCGAGACGGAGTTGTCCACCGCAATACCCTGTGGACCAAACAATTCGCGGCCTTCCACCAGGTTCGGGTTTCCGGACTCGGGAATCAGTATGGGCTGGCCGATCGCGCGGGCTGGAACGGGGTTCAGAATGACCTGCGGGAAACCCGCAGCGGCGCCCAGTAACGTCAGGAACAAGACAGAACTATGCTTGATTTTCATCGAGTTTCCTAAGGATGGCGCGACACGGAAAGCGCTCTCTACTAAAGGATACCAGACACGGCCCCTTTGCTACACTGGGGGTTGAGCCCAATCACTCCTGCCAGGCTGCGGGTTTCCGCGGTCGGCTTTCTGAATACAACACCGCTGGTTTGGGGGATGCTGCACGGCCCGCAACAGGGCCTTTTCGACCTGGATTTCCGCATCCCGTCGGGCTGTGCCGACGACATGGCCGCCGGCGCCGCCGACATCGGCCTCGTCCCCTCGTTCGAGCTGACCCGCCAGGACCTCGAGGTCATCCCCGGCCCTGGCATCGCTTGTCACGGCCCGGTGCGCAGTATTCTGCTGATATCCTCGCGCCCGGCGCCTGAGATCCGGACTCTCGCGGCCGATTCCAGCTCGCGGACCTCGGTGGAGCTGGTCCGCATCGTCCTGGAACGCCGCTACGGCGCGGCGCCCGTATCGATTTCGCATCCTCCCGATCTCGAAGCCATGTTGCGTATCGCCGATGCGGCCCTCATCATCGGAGACCCCGCCTTGCGCATCGACCCGGCCCGCCTGCCCGATTACGTTTACGATTTGGGAGGCGAGTGGGTCGAGATGACCGGGTTGCCCATGGTGTTCGCCGTATGGGCGGGCCGCAAGGGCGTGGTTACGCCGGAGGTCGGCGAGGCGTTTCGGGAGTCTTGCCGCTACGGCCGCGAACGCATCGATGAGATTGTGGCGTCCGAGGCCCCGCGCCGCGGTTTCCCGCCCGAATTCGTCGAAGAATATCTGACCCGGAGAATTGTGAACGAGTTGGGCCCGCGCGAATACCAGGGGATGGACCTGTTTTTGAGCTACGCGAGGCAGTTGCGGCCGCCGGGCAGTCCTTCCGGCCTGCCGCGCCGCGGCGCCCCGGTTTGACCGGCGGTCCGCCGGTTGCCTATACTGAAAGGACAACGATGTATATTCTGATTTTGCTGATTCATATCGTGGTGTGCATCTTCCTGATTATTGTGGTGTTGCTGCAAAGCGGGAAGGCGGCGGATCTGGCCGGCGCGTTTGGCGGCATGGGGTCGCAGACGACTTTCGGCCCGCGCGGCTCGGCCACGCTGCTATCGAGGGCGACCACGGTCTCGGCGGTGCTCTTTATGCTTACCTCGCTGTCGCTTTCGATCCTGGCCACGCGGAATGCGGGCTTGGGCACGACGGTGCTGGAGGCCAACCCGGCAGGCGGCGCTCCCGTGAAGGGCGCGCCGGTTCAAGTCCCGGGCCAGCCCATGAACGTGACCCCGTCGGGCGGAAAGACGGTAACGATTCCTTTGCCGCCGGCGCAGCCAGCGCCAGCCAAAAAGTAGCATCCCGGAACGCGGAGGTGGCGGAATTGGCAGACGCACTAGCTTGAGGTGCTAGCGGGAGCAATCCCGTGGGGGTTCAAGTCCCCCCCCCCGCACCAGTTTTTATTGCGTGTTTTCATTAGTTTACGGGTCCCATTTTTTCGTGTGACTGGCGTGTGACTGGGTTTGTAGCGGCCGCGGTCTGAAAGTGGGCCATCATGAGGCGGTCGATGTTCGCCTGACGGCCCTTGGACCACTTCCCGTAATGCTTCCGGACCACGTCCGGGCTGTTCCCCAGGATGTCGGCCACCTGCTCGAACGTGGCGCTCTGCTCCAGGAGGCGGGTGGCCAAGGTGTGCCGATACCGGTGAGCGTGGGCGTTCTTCACCCCTGACTTTCTGAACACCGCCGCAAGCGTCCGCTCGGCGATTCCGACCACGGCCCGGCGCGAACTCTTGCCGTTCCAGAAATAGTAGGGGCAGTCTTGAGCAGCGCCCCGCGGCAGCGGCAGTGCGTCCAGTACCAGCTTCAAACTTTCGGGAATCGGAAGGAATACCGGATCGCCCGTCTTTTGGGTGTACAGAAAAACTCGCCAGGTATTCTTCTCCGGGTCCCAGGACACCGCATCTTTGCGAGATGTGCTGACGTCCGACACACGAAGCGCGGTGTGGCGGAACAGCATGATCATCGCCCGCGCACGAAGCTGCTCGTAGCGCGCGCCGCTCCGGTTGTATTTCCCGCCTCCGATCTGATCGCACGCCGCCAGGATCTGGCTCTCTTCCTGAAGGGTGTAGGGCACGACCTCGTTCGGCTTGAGATTGCGCGACGCCTTCAGTTCCTTTGCTGGATTTATGCTGATCCACTTGCGGCTGACGCAAAAGTGGAAAAAGGTGATCAGCATTTGCCGCTCGACCTTCCAGGTCACTTTGCCGATAGTCCGGGTCCTCCGAAAATCCTCCAAGGCATCAGTGGTGACATCTGCGACCCCTTTGATCCCCGCCTTTTCGCAGAATGAGGTGAGGAGTCGAAGGGCACAGCGGTACTTCTTCCAGGTCCCGCGCTCTGAATCGCCCCGGTACCTTCCATCTGGGCCGATCTCGCCGTGGGTTTTCAGGAAGCGGGCCACTGCCTCCGAAACGGTGAGCGTGGCTGCTGCCGGCGCCTGTCCCGACTCAGCGTCGTTCTCCATTCCATGTTCGTTGGCGAGTTGGGCGTCGAGCTTTCGTTTCAGTTCCGCAAGCCGTCGTTCGGCAAGCTGCCGGCTCCTCGTTTTCAGTGATTCCCGGACCCGCTGCCCATTGTGGAGACCATCATATGGAAAGGGCAGTTGCACTTGTCAGCACGCACTTCTCGACCGCCGGGTCCGAAGAATGGGCAGACCCTGAGGTGTCGCCGGAATGCGTACAGTTCGTTATCTGTCTTCACAGTGTCACATTACCTCAAAGCCCGCCAAATCAATGGATTAGCTCCTTGGTGGTGCGCTTGGCATACACCCTTGCCGCGGCGCTCGCGGAAATCATGATCGTGGTGTAGTCGCGCTTGGACCGGCGGCCGAGGTTTGGCTGTCGGAGGAGCCCAGGACCGTGTTCGTCCCGGAACCACTCGCGCAGGGTCTTTGCGCTGAAGCCCCACCGCGATGCCCAATACGAAATGGCGTAATGTTGCTCTTCAAACGGCTGAGTTTTGGGGCTCGTTGTACACGCGTCGGCGCACTCGGGGCCAGGGTAGGATGTCCGCGCCGTCATCGTGTTATTGCCGTTCTGTGAAAAGGGAAAGGGCCGAGTCGTGCTCGGTCTGACTCGGCCCTTATGGAAGGCGTTGCCGTTCACTGCACGCTGGCAGCGATGGCTGAATTAAGCCCTGGTATCAAAACCGCAAGATAGCGTTCTAGCTGGTCCGCTTCTTCGCCCCGAATGCCGCCGAGCAGTTCGTCCACGTTCCGCGCCTGCACCGCCCTTCGGCGCGCCGTATCGATCGCCGCTCGGGCTGCCTGCCGCAGAACCTCTGGATCGCAAACGCGAGCGAGGCTGACCGGCCTTCCCGTCTTCGGCTCTAGGGTGATATGGATTGCGATGCTGCTAATAGCGTCTCCATTTTGGCTGCCTTCACCCCATAAAGGCTGCGAGACAGCCCCTTGTGGGACATTCTCCGCATTAAATGTTCTTAATTCTTTGTGTGCGCTGTCACAGATCGACCTCTTCCAAAGGCACTTGTAAAACCGCTGGCTGGTCCAACTTGATGCCGTCGCGCACAATGATCTTGCAAGCCCCATGACGACGTGAAGAGTCGTGCGATGCGGACATCGATACGGGTGCACCGGCGCATGGGACGCCAAAGGCTCCTCCAGTTGATCTCGGGCCCGGCGATCTGCGAACTGGCGTACGGCCCTGCCTTAGCGCTTTCCTGATCTTCTCCCCGTTTCGGTCATCAGATAGATTCCTTACCGCTGCAGCAACCTCCTTTGCGGAGAGTCCGGAAACGAGGTGAATGTCACTGTCGTCTGCATCTTCGCAGGTCCGCCTAATGAAAACATCGGCATCTCGTTTGGCTCTCCGCGCTGCTCGTTTTGAACCTATCCTAACGAACCCGTTGGGTCGGTATACGGCTGAAGTGAGCGCTTGGTGCAACAGAAGCGGCGATGCTTTTGTAACTTCATAAACATGGTCAAAAGTCCGCTGAATGTCGATTTCAGGATCAATCCATTTCTCGAAGTCCCCCAGATCCAAGCTGCTCGGGCGCTTATAGAGCCACAGGTTGCGCCAACATCGGCGCGTCACGGCGATTTCCGGATTTACGTCCTTGATCGGGCCAGCATCGCTTATGCTGACAAGCCGCTGCGCGGTCTCGATTTCCTGTAGTTGAGCGTAAGCGTTAGAGCATCCCATC
>PMYB01000060.1 GCA_003170915.1 Bryobacterales bacterium
ACTTCGCGCATCTCCTGTTTTAATGCAGGATTCTCAGGGGCTCCAAATGGATGCCCTTCTGGCTACCTCATTCGCGCCTCAGCCCCGGCGCATAATCTAGGTTTCATGGCACCACTCTTTCCGAGTGTCTGACCACACCACCAGTGAGCCGAATCGGCAAATAGAACGGCGTTTCCAGCGTTGCTGGTTGAGATCTCGTCACGCAGCGCCGACGTCGCGCGTCGATTCGCGCGGAGCCATCCATACGGCCGCCATCGCGGAACTGTATTTCCCGCAGGGTCTGGCCGTGGATGGCAACGGGCGCATCTACTTTTCCGACGAGAACAACCTGCGCATTCGGCGCCTGGACCCGGCGCAGATCTTCCCTTCGGGAGCGGTCAACGCGGCTACCTACCAGAGGGGTCCGGTGGCGCCCGGTGAAGTCATCGCGATTTTCGGCTCGGGCCTCGGACCGGCGCAGATCGCGCAGGCCTCGCTCGACCCTTCAGGACCGTCCGCGGCCACCAGCCTGGCCGGCGCGCAGATCGCGTTCGATGGAACCGCCGCGCCCCTTGTGTACGTTTCGGCCGCGCAGGCGAGCGCCATCGTTCCATTTGCCGTGGCGGGAATCAACCAGTTCAATGTCCGCGTTCCCTCCGGCGCGCCCTCCGGAAACAGCGTTCCCATCATTCTCAATATCGGTTCAGTGGCAAGCCCGGGCACGGCGACATTGGCGGTGACGTGACCATGCGCCGCTCGCATCAGCTACAGTAGAGACTTGTCTTTTGTCCTGGTTCAAACTCCGGGTATTGCCGCGCCCGCGCTGGCCACGGTGGTGGGGCTGGGGGGGGCCGCGCTGGGGCTGTGGCTCACCGGGCTGCGGCGGCGCGCCAGAGTGGTGGTGCCGTTCAGCGCGGGGGTGTTGCTGGGGGTGGCGCTATTCGGGCTTTTACCGGAACTGGCGGTGGAATTGGGGTGGACCACCAGCCTGATTCTGTTCGCGGCGGGGTACGGGCTGCTGTTGGCCATCAACCGGTACGCGTATCCGGTATGCCCGACTTGCGCGCACGATCACGATCACAACGCCTGCACGACGGAATTACACGGCTTCGCGGGTCCACTGATTGCGGCGGCGGCATTGCACAGCTTCCTGGATGGCTGGAGCGTGGCGACGGTGCAGTTGACGGTGCCGCTAGGCCTGCGCGTGGCCGTGCCGCTGGCCGTGGCGCTGCACAAACTGCCGGAAGGGATCGCGCTGGGCGGGATTCTGCGGGCAGCGGTGAAATCGCGCGCGGCGGCGCTGGGCTGGTGCCTGCTGGCGGAAGGGACCACGCTGGCGGGCGGCGTGCTCGGCCTGGCGATGGCGCCGCACCTGGGGACGGAATGGATCACGTATCCGCTGGGGATCGCGGCGGGGTGGTTGTTTTACCTGGGCTTCCACGCGGTCGACGAGGAGTGGAAACGGCGCGGCGCAGGCCCGGCGTTCGCATCGGCGCTGGCGGGGGTGGCGGGCGCGGCGGTGATTCAGAGGGGGGCGGAGGCGCTGTTCCGGTAGGGAGCGGCGAGGCCCACCCGCGGTCCGCGGGGAGTAGAATTGACAAGGGACTTTTGGAAGCCCGAAGGGAGGCGAATATGGGCCCCCATCGCGCCGACGCCAATCTCGCAGCCTTGATCGAGAGTACCGAAGACCTGATTTGGTCGGTGGACCTCAATTACGGATTGCTGACGTTCAACAGGGCATTTCACGACAACATCCAGCGGAATTTTGGCGTCCGGTCAGCGGTGGGGATGCGGCCGGAGGACTTGCTGCCGCCAGCGAGAGCGGCATTATGGCCCCCGCTATTTGAGCGTGCGCTGTCGGAAGGGGCCTTCCGGGCCGAGTATTGGCTAGCCGATGGCCGGACCTTGGAACTGGCTTTCAACCGAATCGTCCAGGATGGTGAAACGACGGGCATTTCGGTCTTCGGAAAGGACATCACAGAACGAAAGACGGCGGAGGCTGCACTGCGGGAAGCCGAGGGAAAATATCGGGACATATTCGAGGGGGCGCTCGAAGGAATCTATCGAGCATCGCTTGAGGGGAAGACTCTAGCCGCGAATTCCGCCCTGGCAAAGATGCTGGGTTACGCATCGGCGCAAGAGCTCGTATCTACGATTACCGACGTGGCTCAACACGTATGGCTGGACCCGAACGAGCGTTCACGTGTTCTCCAGTCGCTCGAAGAGCATGAGGTCGTGCGTCGGTACGAGTGCCAGTGGAAGCGCAAGGACGGGACCGCAATTTGGGTGTCGCTCGATTGCCGGAAAGTTTACGGAAAGGATGGACGGGCGCTTTACACCGATGGCTTCGTCGCAGACATCACCGAACGCAAGCGGATGCAAGATGCGCTGCAGAGGTCGGAGGAGAAGTTCGCCAAGGCGTTTCAGTCCAGTCCTGCCGCCACGATTGAGGATGAGTGTAGTCGGATCGTCGACGTCAATGAGGCGTTTGAACGGGTCAGCGGCTATCGGCGTGAGGAAGTAGTTGGGCGTACTTCGAAGGAATTTGGGCTGTGGGCCGATTCTCTTGAATATGACCGGTGCACGAAGCAACTCCGAGCCGGTAGCCCGCTTCGCAATCTCGAGTACCACTTTCGCAGGAGAAGTGGCGACATTGGCACGGGCTTGATTTCAGCGGAGTTGATTGAACTCGACGGCAAGCCGTGGGCGATATCAGCAACTATCGACATCACCGAACTGAAGCGCGCGGAAGCCGAGAAGGCCAAGATAGAAGATCAGTTGCGCCAGGCTCAAAAGCTGGAGAGCGTCGGAAGGCTGGCGGGTGGGGTGGCGCACGACTTCAACAACCTGCTGACCGTGATCAACGGCTACAGCGAGATGCTGCTCGCCAGACTGAGGGCGGGCGATCCGCTCCGGGACTTCCTGGAAGAGATCCACAAGGCCGGAGAGCGCGCCGCGGGATTGACCCAACAACTGCTGGCTTTCAGCCGCAAGCAGGTACTGCAACCGCGCGTGCTCGATTTGAACCGCGTGGTGGGCGGGATGCGGCCGATGCTGGCGCGGTTAATGGGCGAAGACGTGGAGGTGTGCGTCAAGTTGCACGCGGAAGCCGCCACCATCCGCGCCGATCCGCATCAACTGGAGCAGGTGCTCATGAACCTGGCAGTGAACTCCCGGGACGCCATGCTGCACGGCGGCAGGTTTTCGATCGAGACGGGCTTTGTGGAATGGGGCGAGAGACATGTCCAATTGCGTCCGGGGGCGCACGCGGGCCCCTACGTGATGCTGACGGTGAGCGACACCGGCGCGGGCATGAACAAAGAGACGCGCGGGCACATCTTCGAACCGTTCTTTACCACCAAGGGAGCCGGTAAAGGGACTGGACTGGGGCTGTCGACGATCCATGGCATCGTGGAGCAGAGCGGCGGCTACATCGAGGCCGAAAGCGAACTGGGGCGCGGGACGACGTTTAAGATCTACATGCCCAGAGCGGTGGACGCGCAGGCCGATTCCGGAATGCCGGAAACCGTTCCGGCGATTGGGGGCAAGGAAACCGTGCTGGTGGTGGAGGACCAGGCGGAGGTCCGGAAATATGCGGCGGCCGCGCTGAGGGTTTACGGCTACCAGGTGATGGAAGCGGCGAACGCCGGCGAGGCGCTGTTGCTCTGGGAGCGGGCGGGCGAGCGCATCGACCTGATCTTGACCGACGTGGTGATGTCGGGCTTGAGCGGCAGAGAACTGGCCGATCGGCTGAAGAAACTTCAGCCCAGAATCAAAGTGCTATTCATGTCGGGCTACACCGACGACACCATCGTGCATCATGGGGTTCGGCAGAAGGATGCGGAGTTTATCCAGAAGCCGTTCAGTCCCGACCAGTTGGCCATCAAAGTCCGGGAAATGCTGGGGGCGCCGGATGGACCAGTGGACTAGAAGGTGCGGAAGCCGCGGCGGTGAGCAGCCGGGGGCCCCGTCCTTTCCGGAACAGATCGGAAGCGGCACGGTTTATTCACAAGTTTGCCACAAGCTGGTCCCGGTAAGTGTATGGAATGGCGGGGCGAAAAATTTGTTGAAAAAGGCCGGCGGAGGCGATCTGCGGCTGGCTTTTCGAGCGGCGCTCGCGATACAAAGAGAGAGTCCATTAGGCGGCTGCGCAGCCGGGATGGCAAATCTCGGGGGAGGTGGTCATCCTGGTTGCGCAGGCGTAGGGAAGAGAGGCAAGGCCGATTGACAATCCGCCGCAGATTGACAATCTGCCCCACTATGCGGCGGCGTGGACGGGCGAGAGCCAGGAGTGGCGGTCGGGCTTGGCGCCGTTGACGATTCCGAAGAATTCCTTCTGCAACTTCTCCGCAACCGGGCCGCGGCGGCCCTTACCAACCGGAATGCGATCGACCGAGCGAATGGGGGTGATTTCGGCGGCGGTGCCGGAGAAGAAGACTTCATCCGCGATGTACAGCATTTCGCGCGGGACGATGGTTTCGACCAGCGGAATGCCGAGATCGCGGGCCAGCGTGAGGATGGCGTCGCGGGTGATTCCGGGCAGCACGGAAGCGCCCACCGGCGGGGTGTGGATCTTGCCGTCGCGCACTACGAAGATGTTCTCGCCGGAGCCTTCGCTGACATAGCCGGCGGCGTCGAGGGCGATGCCCTCGGAGTAGCCGTTGGCCAGGGCTTCCATCTTGATGAGCTGCGAGTTCATGTAGTTGGCGCCAGCCTTGGCGAGAGCGGGCAGAGTGTTGGGGGCCAGGCGCGTCCAGCTCGAGACGCACACGTCCACGCCTTCGGCGAGGGCTTCTTCTCCCAGGTACTGGCCCCACTCCCAGCAGGCGATATAGACGTCAATCGGGTTCTTGAGCGGATTGACGCCCACCTCTCCGTATCCGCGCAGCACGATGGGGCGGATGTAACAGGCATCCATCTTGTTGACGCGGACGAGTTCGAGCATGGCTTCGGCGAGCCGATCGGCCGTGAAGCCGACATTTTCCATGCGGTAGATTTTGGCCGAATCGATCATGCGGCGGACGTGCTCGCGAAGGCGGAAGATGGCGGGTCCGGCGGGCGTGGAGTAGCAGCGGATTCCTTCGAAAACGGAACTCCCGTAGCTCACCACGTGCGAGAGGACGTGGATGGTGGCCTCGTCCCATCGGATGAAGCGGCCGTTATGCCATATCTTTTCGGTGGGCGTCAACATGCGTCAATTATAGCGTAGGGGGAACGAGGGCATTACTGGCCGGCGAGGCGCGCGCTGGCTTCGATGTAGGTGGCGAAGTCCTTGCCCGGCGGGGCGATTTCGAACTTCAGTTTGAGCCGGCCAGTTCCGGCGCTGGCGTAGGTGAGCCGATAACGCGTCGCGCTGGAAGCACCTTCGGTGACGAACACTACCCCATCGGCGGCGGGGTTGACCGCGTACTGGATGACGTGGCCCTCGTTGTCGAAGTAGATGGCGCGAAGCTGGCGGGAGGTCTCGTCGCGGTACACGACGGTCAGATCGTCGTGCCGCCAGGCAGGTTTGCCGTTGGCCGGCGGGTACTCGGCGAAACTCTTGCGGACGAGGACTTTCCCTTGGACGTCGGGAGTGAAAGAGAACGATCCGGCGGCTTGTCCGGGTGGTCCACCGCCCTCACCGTTCCAGTGGCCCACGAGGAACTGCAACGGTCCCCAAGCCTGGGCCATGAGGGTAGCTGAGAACAGAAACAGCGTGATAGTCAAGAGCCGGCGCATGACCGTATCATAGCTGCACCGGCGGCTTGGAGGGCGCGCGCACGCCCCGTTTGGCGCGGGCGTGGAGTTCTCCGATGTTCGAGCCGGTGAGCGCGGTGGCGATGGCGCCGCCGAGGAGCAGCGGGAAAGACTGCGCGCCCAGCAGGATGAATGAGAACGTCTTGGCATCGTTGGTTTCAACGTCGAAGAGCCGGAGCGCCAGCACGCAGGCGACATTCATCAAGCCGACATTGCCGGGAGCGTTGGGCACCACGGTTGCCACGCGGATGATCGCGAGCACGCCCGCCGCCACCCAGAAGGAAAGGTCCAGTCCGTAGGACTTCATGAGGGCATAGACCACGAGGACCTGCAGCAACAGGTAAAGCAGGCTGATGGCGGAGGTCAAGCCGAGGGTGCGCGGATTCCCCATGAGTTGAAGACCCTCGGTGACATGGCGCAGGGTGGAGGACCAACGGCTCTCGCCGTCTACGGCGTGGGTCTCGGGCCTGGTGGACGCAAGCCAGACGAGGGCGCCGGCGCTGAGGACGATGAGCGCGCCCAGAACCTGCACCAGGATGATGAGGTCCCTGGGGATTCCTCTGACGAAGCCGGCGGTGATCAAGAACGCGAGCAACATCCAGACGCCGTCGATCACACGCTCGACGGCGACGGAAGCGAAGCTGAGCGAGAGGCGCAGGTCGTTCCAGTGGGCCAACAGGTACCAGCGGATCAGTTCGCCGGCGCGCAAGGGGAGCACTTCATTGGCGAACAGGCCGATGTAAATGGCCTGCACGGTGCGCCAGAGCCGCAGCCGGACCACGGGGGCCAGCAGGGTGTTCCATCGCCAGCCCTGCGCGACGTAAACAGCGAGATCGGCCAGGATGGCGACGCTCACCCACCTCCAATCCAGGGAGCGGATGGCGGGCATGAGGCCCTTGACGCGGTAGCCGTGGAGCACCCACAGAAGGCACCCGATGGAAAGGCCATAGCCCAGGACCTGGGGCAGCCAGGAAGGCATTTTGCGGCGCGAAGGCGAGTCGCTCATCGGTTCGAGTGATCTCCGGGTGTTACGAGTTTATGATAGCGTGGCGAGACGGCGGAACATTTCCGCGAATCCTTCGAGTGAAACCTGTTCGGCGCGGAGGGAGGCTTCGGGCCAGGCATCCACCAGTTCCTTTCCGTACAACCCGGCGAGGTTGTTGCGGAGCGTCTTGCGCTTTTGCCGGAAACACTGGGCCACGAAGCGGAGGAAGGCGTCGCGGTCGGGCAAGCCCGGGTCGCGGGTGCGTGGCTCGAGCAGCACCACGGCGGAATCGACTTTGGGCGGCGGGTGGAAAGCCGCCGGCTTCACTTCGAAGAGCAGGCGCGCGTCCGCGAACAGCGCGGTCCTGACGGTGAGGTAGCCATACGCGCGCTCGCCGGGCCGCGCCACCAGCCGTTCCGCGACCTCCTTCTGAATCAGAAAGACGGCGCGGGGCGGGTTGAGGAGAAGCGCCTTTTCGAGAATCGGCGAGGCGATGTAGTAGGGTAGGTTGCCGGCGATGGTGGCGCGGCCCCATTGCGCGAGGTCGGTTTCGAGCACGTCCGCGCAGACGATTTCGAGGCGCGGCTCGGCTGCGAATTTGATCTGGAGGCGCTCGACCAGGCGCGGGTCTACCTCGACGGCCACTACGCGCGCGGCGCGCTTCAGCAGCTTTTCGGTCAAAGCTCCGCGGCCGGGGCCGATTTCGACGACCAGATCCTGGCGCGCGGGACACGCGGCCGCGGCGATGCGCTCGAGGATCGATCCCCGGATGAGGAAATGTTGTCCGAGTTTCCGGCGTGGCACGCGAGCGCCGTCAGCCTCGCACGCTGATCTGGCTGCGGCGGAAAGAAACCAGCACCCTGCCCCATGTGGGCCGGCCAAAAGCAGTAGCCGGAGCGAAGCGCGAAAACAGGACCAGGTTGTTCTCGATTTCCGGGGTCATCTGGCCCCGCGTGACGACATAACCCTGCACCCGGCCGCGCTCGTCGATCGTCACCTCGACTACGATTCCATCACCCGCGTCCACCGGGTTCATCTCCTCGAGAGCGGGGTCGGTGTAAAGCACCCACAGGGGCACGTCGTTGCGGAAGTTATGCGGAAACGCCAGGCTGGGGACGAGCATGGCGAACATCACCAAAGCGGAAAGCACGCCGCCGGCGAAGGGGAGCGCCATGGGCCGCATGAGGTTTTCAAACACCAACTGCACGCGTTCGGCCCAGCGGTGGGCGCGGGCGGAAAGACCCACGTGCGAAAGACGCCGCAGGCGCTCGTTCAAAACGAGCATGCGCAATCCGTCCAACAGGCGGCCGGGCAATTCGGGTTTGTCGAGCTGGCGGAGCGCCCCGCGCAACTCTCGCATGGATTCGAATTCCGCGCCGCACTGGCGGCACGATTCGAGGTGCGCCAAAACACTCTCCTTCTCCCTGGCCGTAACCCTCCGGTCGAGGAGTGAAGAGACCATTTCATGCATGTCGTCACAGCTCATAGCTTCGATTCACTCTGCCGTCTTCGGCACCAATCGCAAGGCCGGCCTGGATGTCAGGCTTCCCGCGAGTTCTTCCCGCAGGGCTTCGCGGCCCCGCAGGATTCGAGACTTGACAGTCCCCAGGGAGACCCCAAGGATTCCCGCGATCTCCTCATAACTGAGATCCGCGATGTCCCTAAGCACCACGGATTCGCGGAAAATGGGATTAATTTTTTCGAGCGCCGCTTCAATCATGACATGCCGTTCGCCCTCGAAGGCCACGTCAAACGGCGAGCGGCTGTTGTCCGGTACGACCTCCTTCCAGTCGCGCGTCTCATTCGGATTTGCGTCCAGCTCCACTTCGCGGCGGCGGTGCCGAAAGAACCATCGCCTGGCGTTGTGCGCTTCGTTCACGGTGATGCGGTAGATCCACGTCTTCAGGGTGCTCTGCCCGCGGAAGTTTCCGACATTGCGGAAAACTTTCAGGAAAACCTCCTGGACCACGTCACAGGCCTCGGACTGGTTGTTCAGCAGCCGCAAAGCCAGCGTGTAGACGGGTTGCTGGAACCTTGTGAGCAGTTCCTCGTAGGCCCACTCAGACCCTTCACGCAGGGATTCCACCAGGCGGAGATCGTCCGATTCCGCGCCTTCCGCCGTCTGTTCCGGGCTCAAGTCCAAGATTGAAGTGGCCACCAATAGCCTCGCATTCAGCCTGACTTCAAACTAACAGGAAAACACCGGCCTTGCAAAGAGATAGACACCCGCGGGGGGCAAAAAGTTCCCGGAACGCGCCACCCGTGCGCTACAATCCGAGTGAGCGAAGCCATGAAAAGAGCAGCTTGGACCGTTGTTTTGCTGGGGGCGCTGGCAGCCGGGTTGGGGCATACGGCGCCCATCAGCGCTCTCATTATCGATGGACAGAACAACCACGACTGGAAGTCGATCACGCCGGCGCTGAAGAAGATCCTGGAGGCTGACGGCCTGTTCCAGGTGGAGGTGCTGACGGCCCCTCCCAAGGGCGGCGATTTCACCGTTTTCAAACCGGAATTTGCCAAGTACCGGGTGGTGATCTCCAACTACAACGAATTCCCCGACGGCAGCAAGTGGCCGGCCGAGGTTCAGGCGGCCTTCGAGAAATACGTCCGGGAGGGCGGCGGTTTCGTCTCGTATCATGCGGCGGACAACGCGTTCCCGGAGTGGCGGGCGTACAACCTCATGATTGGGATCGGCGGCTGGATGGGGCGCAACGAGAAATCCGGGCCATTCTGGTACTTCCGGGACGGCAAACTGGTTTCGGACACGTCGCCCGGCAACGCCGGCAACCACGGCGCGCGCACGCCGTTTCCGGTGGTGATGCGCGACCGCCGCCACCCCATCGCCAGGGGGTTGCCGGAAGTGTGGATGCACGCCGCCGACGAGTTGTATTCCAAGATGCGCGGCCCCGGTGAGAACATAACGGTGCTGGCGACGGCGTATTCGGACCCGGCCAACAAAGGGACCGGGCACGACGAGCCGATGCTGATGACGATCGCCTTCGGCAAAGGGCGGGTTTTCCACACCACGCTGGGCCACGACGTGCCGGCCATGGAGTGCGTGGGCTTCATGGTGACGCTGCGGCGCGGCGCCGAATGGGCGGCGACCGGGAAGGTGACCGTGAAAGTACCGCCGGACTTCCCCACGGCGGCGAAGGCGAGCACGCGGCCCTTACGGTAACCTGGGGGTTCATGCCCGTCATATCCGCCCCCGAGCTTACGCGATTCACCGAAGAGATTCTGGTGGCCGCGGGAGTGCCGCCGCACAAGGCCGCCATTACAGCCGCTTCCGTGGTGGCTTCCAACCTGCGCGGCGTGGATTCGCACGGCATCCAACTGATCCCGTTTTATGTGGACCAGCTACTGGCCGGGGAAGTGGACCCGCACACCGACGGCAGGGTGATTTCGGAAAGCGGCGCGTGCCTGGTGTTCGACGGACAGAACGGGCTGGGGCAGTGGATCGCGGAGACCTGCTGCGGCCACGCGGTGCGCATCGCCGGGAAGCAGGGGATGGCGCT
>PMYB01000199.1 GCA_003170915.1 Bryobacterales bacterium
GAAGTGCGAAAGTCAGGTTAGGAGCGTGGTTAGGCCGCAAACAGGCCTTCACCCTGATCGCGGGCCGCTGTTCGGCGGCCACCGTCGTTTGCCTGCGCAAGATCCGGGAGGGTAAGCGATACCGCGCTCTCGGCCTGACCTGGGAGGAGTTTTGCCGTCAGCGCGCGGGTGTCAGCCGCGCGTGGGCGGACAAAGCGATCCAGCAACTCGAGCAACTGGGCCCCGCCTGGTTCGAGCTTTCCTCCGTGACCCGCATCACGCCCGACCAGTTCCGGCAGATTGCCGACGCCGTCACCGACGAAGGCCTCTCCTACGCCGGCGATACCATCGAGATCATCCCGGAAAACGCCCCCATGCTGGCGCAAGCCATCGAGATCCTGACCAGCGCCCCCGCCGGCGAATTCGTACCCGAACCCCCCGAGCGGACCTTTGCGAGAGCCGAGCGCTCCTTGCGCTCCGCCCTGGCCGACCTGGAGTGTCTGGCCGCAATGCGCCTGGACTTCGCCGACCAGGAAAAGCTCTCAATCACCCTGTCCGCCGCCCGGAACACGCTCGAGCGGATTTCGCTGTCGGTGAGGGCGTAATTCGTGGGCGCGGTCAGGCACAGTGCGGGCTCCTCCTTTTCAAGAGCGGCAAACAGTGCGAAGCTTTAGGTACATGAGGTCTCTGCTGCAATGCCTGGTACTGGTTTGGGCCGAGTGCGCGATGCTGCGCGCGCAGAGCACAACCGGGCAGCCGCCGGTGCCCGCTCCGGCGCCAACCGCGGCGAGTCAGAATGCACCCGAGATGGCCACCCGCGATGAGCCCACGGCGTTCCAGGCCAAGGTCAACCTGGTCATGGTGCCGGTGGTGGTGCGCAATCCGCAGGGGCGCGCCATCGGGAACCTCCCCAAGGAGAGCTTTCAGCTTTTCGATAAGGGCAAGCCGCAGGAGATCTCCCGGTTCACAGTGGAAAAGACAGGCGCGCCCGGTGGTCGGGAATCGAAATCTTCAGCAGACCAGCCGGCGGCGACGCCGGAGGAAAAAGGGACCCCCGTGGTTGTGCCCGAGCGCTTTGTGGCCTATCTCTTCGACGATGTGCATCTCGCCTCGGGCGATCTGGTTCGCGTGCGCGACGCTGCGGACCGTCACATGGCAACCCTCGAACCCGCGGATCGGGCCGCGGTTTATGCGATGTCCGGCGAGGTCAGCCAGGATTTTACGGATGACCGGACGAAATTGCACGAGGCGCTGCTCCACCTGCGGCCCGGCGTCATGGTTCGCACCGGCGCGCTCACCGATTTGGAGCTGAGAACCCTCGCCTCGCTCGCCACTCTGAAGGAAGTCATAAGGAGAATGGCGATCGCGCCGGGTCAGCGCACGATCATGTTTATTTCCCCCGGCTTCGCCAGCATGGCGCCGGAGTACATCCAGGAAGAGACGGATATTCTGGAACGCGCCATCAAGGCCAACGTGATCGTCAGCACGCTGGACGCCCGCGGGCTTTTTACCGATCCGGCTTTCGATGTCAACCCCCGCGGCGGCAGAGGCGGAACGCTCACCGCGGCCATTCTCCGCTCCAATATTCTGGCGGAATTGGCCGCCGGCACGGGCGGAACGTTCTTCCAGAACAGCAACAACCTGGATGAAGGGTTCAAGCAGTTGGCGGCCGCGCCCGAATATGTCTATCTGCTGGGCTTCTCTCCGCAGAACCTGAAGCTGGACGGCAGTTTTCACAGTCTGAGGGTTACGTTGAAGAACGGGGGCGGCGTCACCATACAGGCGCGGCACGGTTATTACGCTCCGAGACATATGGAGGATGAGACCGAGAATGCCAGGCAGGAGATTGAATCGGCGCTCTTCTCACGGGAGGAGATACTCGAACTCCCCATCGATATGCACACGCAGTTCTTCAAGGCCAGCGACCAGACCGCCAGAGTATCCGTTCTGGCTCATTTGAATCTGAAGCTATTCAAGTTTCAAAAAGTGGAAGGCCGGAACGGTAACGAAGTCACCCTGGTGTACGGTCTATTCGACCGCGACGGAAACTACACACAGGGGATCAAGAAGGTGCTGACATTGCGCCTCAAGGATGAAACGCTGGAGCGGTTGGCCCAAGGGGTCACGGTGCGGACCAGCTTCGACGTGAAACCGGGGGCCTATCTGATCCGGCTGGTGGTCAGAGATCGAGAGGAGCGGAAGCTGTCGGCGACCAACGGCGCTGTCCAGATTCAGTAAACGGCGCCGGACGGCGTCGACTCCGAACTCATAGCCAGCGAAACCGAGACGGCCGACCGGACCTTGGCGAGAGCCGAGCGCTCTCTGTGCTCCGCCTTGGCCGACCTGGAGCGCCTGACCGCGATGCGCCTGGACATCGGCGACCAGGAAAAGCTCTCAATCACCCTGGTCGCCGCCCGGAACACGCTGGAGCGGATTTCGCTATCGGTAGTCGGCTAAAAGTTGGTTGATCCATGGTGGTGGTCTTGCAAGCGTCGGAAACCATGGAGGTTTCATGCGGCCTCCAGAAACTCGCGTACGCTCCAAATGTGGTCCGCAATTCCGGTAGCCATCGCGGTCGCTGTACGTAGACTCTTGTGGACTCGGCGTCTTGACTTCGTAGTCCGTTTACGTATAGAATCGAGGCATGGCGAAAAGGATACCGAAGGCGGTCCGGGCGTACTTCTCGAAGATGGGCAAGAAGGGCGGCAAAAAGGGAGGTGCGGCTAGGGCGTCGAACATGACCCCTGAACAGCGGGCTGAAAGCGCCCGCAACGCTGTCGCAGTTCGATGGAAAAAGGCTAAAGAAATAACCCAGAGCGGCCGATGAGCATCTGGTATATAATCGGTTGGACCGCTAATATCCAAAAGGAGAGAGCATCATGGCCGGTCGGAAGGTCAAATTGAACTTGCCCAACATTGGGCTGGTAGAGGGAACTGAGGTTCAAGTGATCGAATCGGTTGATCGGTGGTCAGACATCACGCTGGAAGATGGGACCGTGCTGCGCATCAAGCCAGTTCCGGTGTCGGTTGCGCGAATTGAGGGCCACTACGACACTGTGGGAAACCCAATGTATGCGGTTCAGGCTCAACAGGTGATGTCGGTTAGCGCGCCAGACCATTTACGTCAGGGCGCTCAAGCGGTAAAAGGAGTTCACTAGAATGGGAGCATGCCTTGTGCTGCAATCGCAAGCGCCGTCTTGCCTGATCGTTCAGGGCGCCTACAATAAATGGGTCCTCGGGCAAGAGGATTCGGCGGATACATCTGTAGGGAACGCTGGGATGGACTGGATTGAATCGCAGGAATCTCCCGTTATCCAACAGGAACAATACAATCTCCCCCTGGATGCCTGCATAGCCCCCGAGGCCATGTTCCGGCAGCTCGTAGGCCAGTGGCGCCTGGAACGCGGAGCCAGTTCATCGACCACCGAAATATTGCTGTGCCCCTCTTACCAAAACATCATTGGCATGGGGCCGCAGGCTATCCCTCTGATCCTTGCCGAGATGGAGTCAGAGGGAGACGACCCCGACCAGTGGTTTTGGGCTCTTCAGGTCCTCTCTCGTGACAATCCGGTCCGGGAGGAAGACGAAGGAAATTTTAGGGCAATGGCCGGAGCTTGGTTTGGTTGGGCGCGGAAGAGGTACTTCTGGTAAATTCCTGTGCCTTGGCCGCCGCATGAAGTTCCATATCTGAATCAGGGCAATTGCCGCGTGACCAGTCCCGAAAGAAAGGGCTACAACTGCATCGCCTGGGCGGCGGGAGACACTGACCGATGGTGGTGGCCCATCCGGCTTCCCGGAGTCAACTACTGGCCGAAAGGCATAGCGCGTGAGGCAACGATTGACGCATTTATCGCGGCCTATGCTACTCGGGGATACCAGCCGTGCGTTGACGGGACGCTAGAGCCTGGAATTGAGAAAATCGCACTCTTTGCAAAATTGGGCGCAACGGCTCTGGTTCCAACTCATGCTGCGCGCCAGCTTGAGTCCGGGGAATGGACGAGCAAACTGGGGCCGTTCGAAGACGTTGTCCATTCCAGCGTGGATGACGTGAGGGGGCCAACCTATGGCACTAGAATCTGCTTCTTGGGGCGTCCCCGGCCAAACCCAATGCCGCAAGCCTCGCAGTCTAGAGTCGGCTAGCTCGCCATCAGCCACCTTCTGGCGCACCACTCCGCGGCTCGCGAAGGTGTCATCAACCTGCGCTACTGTGGAACTAGCGAGGTCTTCGACCTCAAACCGACGAGCAACCGGCCTCGGGATTCCGTAAAATCTCAGGCATGGCGAATATCCCCGAACTGTTGAGTGGACACGTCACGTTGGAAGTGGAATGTCTGGACCGGGTGTACTTGAATGGGTACATCGGGCCGCTGGCGACAGCGGGCGGGTTGGTCGCGTTCATGCGCGAGCAGTTGGGCAAACCGATCCCGTCGCCGGTGGTGTTGGGGCAGGTGACCGAGAAGTTCCGCGATGCCGTGAAGGCGATGGCGGAGCGGCAACAGATTCCGATCTACCAGTTCGACCACAAGGAGCGGAAGGACGATGTCGCCAATCGGATTCGGCAGCAGCGCGGCGTCCGTGACGGGATCGTGTTCATCGGAGTAGCGCAGGAGAAGGCGCAGGCATTCCAAGGCAAGAAGATCGACGGGCGGTTCGAGTTCACGCGCGACAAGACCGTCTACGTGAACCACTACTATTTCTACATCGATGACGAGGACTTCGGGCCGCTGTTCATCAAAGTTTGCAGCTACGCGCCGTGGAGCACGAAGCTGTGCCTGAACGGGCACGAATGGGCCAAGCGTCAGTTGGAGAAGAAGGGGATCGCCTACGAAGCCTTGGACAACGGCTTCCTGTCGTGCGCTGAGCCGAAGAAGTTGCAGCAGATCTGCGATTCGCTGGGGCCGGAGGATATCGATCAGCTATTCCGCAAGTGGCTGAAGCGACTGCCGCTGCCTTTGCGGCCGGAGGATCGGGCCGCCGGTTACGACTGGAGTCTGTCGATCTGGCAGTTGGAAGTGAGTTTGACGCAAATCTTCGACCGGCCCTTGCGCGGACGCGAGTTCTTCGAGGAAATCATTCGCGACAATCTGGATCTGGGGCGGCCGGACCGGGTGCAGTTGATCTTCGACCGAGTGGTGACCAAGAAGACGCCGGGGGAGTTCCGCACGCGAGTGATTCAAGATGGCGTGCATCCGAGCCTGCACATCAACTACAAGAATTTCGATCTGAAACAGTACTTCAAGGAAGGCCGGGGCTGTCGGACGGAGGGAACGTTCCGCAACCCGAAGGAGTTTGGCGTGAACAAAGGCTTATCCAATCTACCCTACCTGCAGAAGATCGGCCGGGAAATCAATCGGCGCCTGCTGGAAGTCGAACGCGTCAGCCACAACAGCGGCTTGAGCGGCGACAGCATCCAACGGGTGGTGCAACCCGCCGTGACCGAAGACGGCAAAAAGGCGCCGGGATTGAAGTTCGGCCAACCGCGGGTGATGGCGCTTCTGCTGGCACTCACGCTGTTTCAACACCTCATCGATGGTTTTCGCAACCACGATCTCCGGCAACAGGTAGCGGATCTGCTGGGCGTGACGCTGGCCGATTACACGCCCCACCAGATGACCTACGACCTGCGGCGGCTCCGGCTGAAGGGCCTGATTTACCGTCCACCCAAAACCAATCGCTACTTCGTCACCCCGTATGGCTGGAAGGTCGCCCGGCTGTTCTCGCGGCTGGAGGCGCGCGTGTTCCGCCCCGCCATGGCCATGTTCACCGCCAACGATGCCGTCCTGCCATTCCCGCTGCGTCAAGCCCTGGACCGCGTTGACACGCAAATGGACCTGTTGATTTACGAGGCTTTTCCGTTTCCGAAAGCCAGTTGAAAACTTGACACTTTCAGATAGAAGTTGGTTAGATTAGACGGCTAGTGCGCATCCTCGGCATCGAATCCTCCTGCGACGAAACCGCGGCGGCCGTGGTGGAAGACGGCGTTACCGTCCTCTCTTCCGTGGTGGCTTCGCAGATGTCCACCCACGGCAAGTACGGCGGCGTGGTTCCGGAGCTGGCCTCGCGCGAGCACCTCCGCGCCATCGTCCCCGTGGTCCGCGAAGCTCTCGATCTCTCCGGCACGAAGCTCGAAGACCTCGCCGCCATCGCCGCCACCGTGGGACCGGGCCTGGTGGGCTCGTTGCTGGTGGGCCTCACGTACGCCAAATCGCTGAGCTTCGCCACCGGCGTGCCGCTCATCGCGGTCAACCACATCGAGGGCCACATCCATGCGACCGTTCTGGAGGCCAGGCGCGCCGGAACGCCCGTGGAATTCCCCGCCGTGGCCCTAGTCGTGAGCGGCGGGCACACCCACCTGTTCGAACTCCGTGAGGGATTTGAGTACCGCCTGCTCGGCAGGACGCGCGACGACGCCGCGGGCGAGGCTTTCGACAAAGTGGCCAAGCTTCTGGGCTACAGCTACCCCGGCGGCCCGGTCGTCGACCAGCTTTCGCCGCTAGGCGACGCCGCGGCCGTGCGCTTCACCTTCGCCAAAATGAAGGGCAACGCGCTCGATTTCAGCTTCAGCGGCCTCAAGACCGCGGTCCTGCGCTGGGTGGAATCGCACGACATGCAAGCGGAAATCGCCGCCCGCCGCGCGCTGCTACGCGAAAATCCGAGCCCCACTCCCGAGCAATGGCTGGCGGCCACCCCACAACGCACGCTGGACCTGCTGGCCTCGTTCCAGCGCGCGGTAATCGCGGAGTTGCTGACGCGCGCCGCCGCCGCCGCCGAGAGCATCGCGGCGCGCTCGCTCATCGTCTCCGGCGGTGTGGCCTGCAACTCGGGACTGCGCGCCGCGGCGAAGGCGGCCGGCCTGCCGTACCCGGTCTATTTCCCTTCCGTTGGCCTCTCCACCGACAACGCCGCCATGATCGCCGCCGCTGCTTTTCCCAAGCTGGCGCGGGGCGATTTCGCGTCGCTCGACATTGCCGCGCAAGCCAACCTCACGCTGGCGTGAGTCTTGATGACGCCGCCAGCAGCTTGGCGATCAGCGCCGTGCGGTCCGCCATACGGTCGATGAGAATGCTCTCGTTGGCCGCGTGCGCACCCTCACCCACGCCGCCCAGGCCATCGAGGGTGGGCACCCCCAGCGCCGCGGTGAAATTACCATCCGACCCGCCGCCCGTCTGCGATTCCTCCAGCTCGACGCCCAGCTCGCGCGCCAGTTTTTGCGCCGTGCGGAACAGCCGAACGATCCCCCCCGATCGCTCCATCGGCGGCCGATTCAAACCGCCGCTCACCTCGATGGTGCACCGCGAATCATACGGCTTCAACTCGCGGAATCTCTTCTCCAGCGCTGGCGCATCCTTCAGACGCCGGACCCGGATATCGATCTCCGCTCTGGCTTCGGCGGCCACCACATTGGAGCGCGTACCCCCCGCAATCACCCCAGGATTGACGGTGATGCCGCGTTCCAGTTCGGTGAACCCGACGATAAAATCGATCTGCCGCGCCAGTTCCACCACCGCGCTGGCGCCCGCCTGAAAGTCCACACCCGCGTGCGAGGCCTTTCCGCGCACCACCACGGTAAAATCGCCCACGCCCTTGCGCGCCGTTTTGAGCTTGCCCTCCATCCCCGTCCCCGGCTCCAGCACCAGCACCGCCTGGCTGCGCGCAGCGTTCTTCTCCGTGAGCGCGCGCGAGGATTCGCTGCCCACCTCTTCATCGGAATTCAATTGCAGCAGCACCTTGGAGCCCACCGGAATCTCCATCTCGCGCAGCGCGCGCACCGCGAAAATGAAGAACGCGATGCCTGATTTCATGTCCAGCACGCCCGGCCCCCACAGGCGGCCATCGGCCTGCCGGAACGGCATAGTCCGCAGCGTGCCCACCGGCCACACCGTATCCAAGTGGCCGAGCGCCATCACCTGCCCGCTCTTCTCCCGGCCCGGCAACTCGACCTCGCACACCAGGTGCCTGCCGAATCTGCCGCCGGGGAACGTTTTCACTTTGCCGAACGGCGTCGCCGTATCGGAGACCAGTTCCACGAACCGGTTGACCGCCGAGGCGTCGTCGCTGGGAGACTCGCACTCCACGAACTGGCGAATCAGCGCCACCATTTCCGCCTGGCGCACGCGGGTATAAGAGAGGAGGGAATCCACGGCTGTTATCATAGCGGCTTCCATGCTGCGAATTTAATACGTTGTTGAAGTGCGACGGACAATCGCGCTGACTGCCACCGTCCTCGCAGCGGTGTCAGCGGCAAAAAAGACGCGATAGCTGCCGAGACGGCGTCGCCAGCGGTTGTTCACGCCTTCCAGCTTGATGATGTCGCCCGAGAAAGGGTCTTCGGCCATCGCTCGGATCGCGGCTGCGATCTTGTTCTGGTCTCTAGCGGGAAACCTTGCGAGCTGCTTTTGTGCCGCTCCTGCGATGATGACGGTCCAAATCATGGAGAAGACCGACTAAGGTTACGTATTCGCCACGGGTAATCTCCGCCTCGCCTTTACGAATAGCCGCCAGTTCGGCCTTGGTGGGCTTATAGGTGGGCGGCTCTACGGTCGTAATGGTGATCGTGCGCGGGGACACCTTGAATTTGAGGCGGTCACCACTCTTGATGCCGGCCTGGCGCTGTACACTCGGCGGCACGAAGAGGCCGCTCTCTTCCTTGACAGTGATTTGCATGACGTGGAGCGCTTCAACGGCTCGCATCGTAAGAATAGCACGCTTTCCGCGTTATAATAACTGCTTCCATGCCCATTTTGGATATCAACGAAATTCGGGCCATTTTGCCTCACCGCTTCCCCTTTCTCCTGGTGGACCGCATCGTGGAGATGGATGCGGAGCACATCGTCGGCATCAAGAACGTGACCCACAACGAGCCGTTTTTCACGGGCCATTTTCCCGATTTCCCGGTGATGCCGGGTGTGCTCATCGTGGAAGCCATGGCGCAGACCGCCGGCGTGCTGGTGCTGAAGAGCATCCCGGACCGCGACCGGAAACTGGTCCTGCTGGTGGCCATCGAATACGCGCGATTCCGCAGACCCGTGGTGCCGGGCGACACGCTGCGCATGGAAATGAAGGTGCTCAAACGCAAAGCCAGCGTCGCCAAGATGGCGGGTGTCGCCACCGTCAATGGCCTGGTGGTGGCCGAGGCGGAAGTCATGTGCAAGCTCGCGGACAAGGAAGAGAAGCCGCCCGCGGAAGCGTCGTCCTGACAATGCCCATTCATCCGACCGCCATCGTGGATCCACGGGCGCGGATCGCCGAGAGCGCCGAAATCGGCCCCTATTGTATCGTTGGCGCGGAAGTCGAGATCGGCCCGCGCACCCGCCTGATGGCCCACGTCTACCTGGAAGGTCCCACCTCGGTCGGCGAGGACAACGTCTTCTTCCCCTACAGCACCGTCGGGGTGGCGTCGCAGGACCTGAAGTACAAGGGCGAGCGCGCCGAGACTCGCATCGGGGACCGCAACTGCATCCGCGAGTTCGTCACCATTCATCGCGGCACCCAGGGCGGCGGCCTCGTCACCTCCATCGGCAGCGACAACCTGCTGATGGCCTACACCCACGTGGCCCACGACGTCCACATCGGCGACCGCACCGTGCTGGCCAACGCCGTCACGCTGGGCGGCCACGTGACGGTCGGCGATTGGGCCATCATCGGCGCCTCGACCGGCGTGCACCAGTTCTGCCGCGTGGGGCGGCACGCCATCATTGGCGGATACAGCGTGGTCACCCAGGACGTGCTGCCGTTTTCCAACACCGTGAGCCAGCGCGAAATCAAGGTGTACGGCGCCAACCGCGTGGGCTTGGAGCGGCGCGGGTTCGAGACTGCCGTGGTGGAGGCCCTGCAAACCGCGTTCCGGCTTCTGACGCGCTCCAAGCTCAATACCTCGCAGGCCATCGAGCGCATTCGCGCGGAAGTCCCCGAAACGCCCGAAGTGGACGAGCTGGTCGAATTCATCCGCGCCTCCGAGCGCGGCGTCATTAAGTGATGCGGTACGGCCTTATTGCCGGAAACGGGCGGTTCCCGCTGCTGGCGCTCCAAAGCGCGCAGCGCCTGGGGCACGATGTGACGGTCATTGCCATCGAAGAGGAAGCCTCCAAGGAAGTGGAATCGCTGGCCCCGCGCTGCCACTGGATCTCCCTGGGACAACTCAGTAAGCTCATCGAAATCCTCAAGCAGGAAGGCATCACCGAAGTGGTCATGGCCGGCCAGGTAAAGCACGCCAGCATCTTTTCTTCCATCCGCCCCGACTGGCGCCTGGCCAAGCTGCTGCTTTCGCTGCCATCGAAAAACACCGACGGCCTGATCGGCGGCGTCATCAAAATCCTCGAAGACGAAGGCATCCACCTGCGCGATTCCACGGCCTTGCTCAAGCCCCTGCTGGCCAGCGCCGGCGCGATGACGCGGCGCAAGCCGGATAAGGACGAGATGGCCGACGTGGAATACGGCCGGCGCGTGGCCGATGCTCTGGCGGGTCTGGACGTTGGTCAGAGCGTGGCGGTTTGCGAGCGCGCTTGCGTGGCGGTGGAAGCCATGGAGGGCACCGACGCCATGTTGCGGCGGGCAGCCGCCCTGGTGAATGGCCGCCGGCTGTCGATCGTCAAAGCCGCGCGGCGCCGCGAGCATCTGCTCTTTGACGTCCCCGTCGTGGGGTCCTCCACCATTCCCGTGATGCGCGAAACCGGGACTACCGTGCTGGCGGTGGAGGCCGGACGCACCCTGATGCTCGACCGCGACCAGATGATCGAAGCCGCCAATGGGGCGGACATTGCCATCGTAGGAACATGCCACAAACTCGACTAGCCGTAATCGGCGCTGGCCAGTTCGGAAAGAACCACTGCCGCGCCATCCACGAATCCCAGCGGGCGCAACTCTGTGCGGTGGTGGATACCGACGCGGCCCGCGCGGCCAAGTTGGCGGCACTCTACGGCGCCGAGGCGCTGGCCGATGCCGGCCAGCTTGCCGGCAAAGTGGACGCGGCCATCGTCGCCGCCCCCACCACCGTGCATGAAGAGATTGGCCGCATGTTGGCGGAGGCCGGCATCGACATTCTGGTGGAGAAGCCCATCACCCCCGATCTCGCCTCCGCCAGCCGCCTGATCGAGGCCGCCGAGCGCCATGGCCGCATCCTCCAGGTGGGCCACATCGAGCGGTTTAACCCGGCGGTGGTCGAGCTCGAGCGGCGCGCCACCCTGCCGCTCTTCTTCGAGATCCACCGCCTGAACCTGTTCAGCCCCCGCAGCCTGGATGTGGACGTGGTGCTAGACCTCATGATTCACGACGTGGACATCGTGCTCGCCCTGGCCCGCGCCGAACCGGTCGAGATCCGCGCCGCCGGCATCTCCATCCTTTCGCCCAAGGTGGACATCGCCAACGTGCGGCTGCAATTTCCCAACGGCTGCGTGGCCAACCTGACCGCCAGCCGCGTTTCCACCGAACGGGTCCGGAAACTGCGCCTGTTTCAGCCGCGCCAATACCTTTCCCTGGATTACGGGCGGCAGGACCTGGCGGTTTTCTCGGTCGGCGAGGACCACCAAATCGGCTTCGAGCAGGCGCCCGTGACCAAGGCCGAGCCTCTGAAGTCGCAGCTCGAAGCCTTCCTGGACTCCGTGGAAACGCGAAATTCGCCGAAAACTTCCGGCTACGCCGCGCGTCAAAGTCTAGGGGCGGCGCTTGCGATTCTTGATAAAATTGAAGAGCACTCGCAAGTTGTCTCGCGTTCCTTGGTAGCTGGATGGAAACCGTAGTCCCACCTCCGGCCGACGCCGAACTTCACATCCTCACGCAATGGGGCGACGCTGCCGACAGGCCCCGCAAGCGGCGAGCGGCGGTCTTCTCGGTGCTGGTTCACGTGGCGGCGGTTGTGACGCTGTTCTCCCTGCCCAAAGGCCTGTTCGAGCCGCTGCCGCGGAGGGCGGAGGTTCGGATCACCCCGCTCATCGAACCGCTCACCGAGCTGACCCAGAACGCGCCCACCAAGGGCAAGATCAACAAAGAGTTCAATGCCACCGAGATGCACCCCCGGCCGCACATCCAGATCCCCATGGGGCTGCCCTCCGTCACCCTCCCTCAGGCGCCGCGGCCGGCCGAGCCCAAGCCCGCGCCGCCCTTGCCCGAGCCGCCCAAGGTCGAGTCCGCCGTTAAGGAAATGCCTAAGACGGAACTGCCCCAGGCGCCGCCGCCGCAGATTCAGCCGGTGGAAACCCCCAAGCTGGCGTTCGAAACCCCCAGCGCGCCGTCGCCTCCCCTTCCCCCCGGACAGGGCCGTGTGCCCGTGCCGGACACGTCGGTGTCCGGCGCCATTCGCCAGGCTGCTCGTAGTGGGTCCGCGGGAGGACTGGTGGTGGGCGATTTCGGCCCTTCGGGTCCCGGCGGCTTCGGTCCCGGCGTCAATCTTCCTCCGTCGCCCGGCTCGCAGGGCAGCAACATGCAACTGCTCACCGACCCGCAAGGCGTGGATTTCCGCCCCTACCTGGTGCGCATCCTCGCGTCCGTAAAGCAGCACTGGCTGTCGGTGATGCCGGAGAGCGTCAAGCTCGGGCGCCGGGGCAAGGTGGCCATTCAATTTTCCATCAGCCGCGACGGCGGCGTTCCCAAGCTGGTAATCGCGGAGTTCTCCGGCGCCGAAGCCCTGGACCGCGCGGCGGTGGCTGGCATCAGCGCCTCTGTCCCGTTCCCCCCGCTCCCCGCCGAATTCAAAGGCGACCGCATCGTGCTGCAGATGAATTTCGCTTACAACATGCCGCGGCAATAGGGCAGGCCAGGCCGAAGACGGCTTCCGGAGGAAGAGTGCAACTCGCAGGATCAAAGGATGGCGGCTGGGTGTAGACTGAATAGGGCCCGAAAGTCCAAGATGGAAATTCCGGTTGAGAGGAGGGACCATGGTGTTCCTGTTCATCTCGTTGGCTTGTTTCGTCTTGTTTGCGGCCATTTTTGCGGCCACTTTCGCAATTGACCACTTTGCCTCAATATGGCAGACGGCAGACGCCAATAGCCGGCGAGGTCGTTTCAGTTATTGGGCGGCAAACAGCAAGAAGCTCGATGTCGTAAAAGGGTTATCGGGACTGGCGTCGGCCTTCGCGTGCCTGGTGGTTTTTGTCGCGATATTTTACGCTTTGATGTTTGTGGGCGTTGGCGGCGAAAGACGGTTCTTGGTCTACCTCACCGGCGGACCCGGCACGGGCGGCGGTGAAACTCTCCGCGAGTTTTCCGCCACGAGCCGCGAGCTAGACCGAATGCCCGTATTTGAATATGTAGACAGCCACCGCATCGTGAAGGGACGCGTCTCGAGCATATTGCCGATCGGCGGCGGACTGACGCATATTTGCGTCGCCAATGGCAACTACTGCGGACTGGCTGATTCGTCGCTGGGACTGAAGCCCGGCGACACCGCCTATATTCGCATCGGCAGACCCCCTGCTGGCCAGAGACGGCCGCCCGGCTGGACGATAACCGCCGGCGAGGCAAAGTCCCTCGTGGCGACAACCAACTTCACAATTGAGGATCGGTGAGACCTGGTTGTTGAAGACCGGGGGCCAGTTCTCGAAGGCGCCTGGATCGCGCAATCGCGATTCGCCGCCCCTTGACGCCGGCCCACTCCGGGCGTAATATGTAGCAGTGCTACATATGGAAGGTCGATCTATCGATCGCGAGTGGAAGAAGGGCAGCGCCGAGCTGCTGCTGCTCTCGCTGCTCGAAGCCGTGCCCCGCCACGGCTACGAACTCGGCAAGCTGATCGAACGGCGGTCCGAAGGCGCGCTGCGTTTTCACGCGGCGTCGCTCTACCCGCTGCTGTACCGCCTGGAGAAGCGGGGCTGGATTCAAGGCCGGTGGGTCGAGAAGAGCGGCCAGCGCCGACGGCGCTATTACCGGCTGACGGCGCCGGGGCGGAAGGTGCTGGCTTCCCAGAGGCAGGGCTGGCAGACGTTCGTCGAGGCCATCGGCCGAATCGTGGGAGTCGAAAATGCCTGACTGTAGCGAACAGATCCGCCAGCAACTGGCGGGCTTGAACCTGGCTCCCACACGCGAGGCGGAGATTGTAGAGGAACTGGCCCAGCACGCCGAGGATCGTTACCGGGAACTGGTGAGCGGTGGGGCTACGGAGGCGGAAGCCCGCCGCGCCGCGCTCGACGAGGTGGGCGGCCACGAGCTGCTGGCCAGAGAGCTGCGGGCCGTCGAGCCTGCGGACGCGCCGGAGCCAATCGTCCTGGGCGCCGGGAGCAAAGCGCACCTGTTGACCGGCCTCGGGCAGGACCTTCGATACGGATTCCGGACGTTGCGCAAGAACCCCGGTTTCACCGCCGTTGCGATGCTGGCGCTGGCGCTCGGCATCGGGGCTAACACCGCCGTTTTCAGCGTAGTGAACGGCGTGCTGCTGCGGCCGCTGGCGTATCCCGACGCCGGCCGGCTGCTCATGATCTACGAGACCACCGCGGAGTTCAGCCAGTCCTCGGTGGCCTACCTGAATTTCCTCGATTGGCGGCGCGAGAGCCGTTCGTTCGCCGACATGGCCACCTACCGCGGCGACGACCTGAACTTCACGGGAGCCGGCCAACCCGAGCAGGTCTCGGGCGAGTACGTCTCGGCGAGCCTCTTCCCGGTGCTCGGGGCCGCCCCATTCCTGGGGCGCGGTTTCCTGCCCGAGGAAGACCGGCAGGGCGCTGCCTGCGCGGTGATCCTCAGCTACGGTTTCTGGAAAGGGCGGTTGGGAGCCGACCCGAACGTTCTCGGCAAGCCGCTCACGCTGAATGCCGTCAGTTGCGCGGTAGTCGGCGTCTTGCCGCAGGACTTTCGCTTCCGCGAGAACCCTCGGGTCTACGTTCCCATCGAACAATGGACCTCGGCCGAGTTGCGCACCCGGGAGGAACACCCGGGGCTCCGGGTGATTGGCCGGCTCAAGCCGGGCGCCACCCTCGAAGCGGCGCAAGCGGAGATCGCATCCATCGCCAGTGCGCTTTCGCGCCAGTACCCCAAGACCAACGCGGGCCATGGGGTGAAGCTGGTCCGGATGAAGGACGACATAGTGGGGTACATCCGCCCCACGCTGCTGCTGCTGGTGGGCGCAGTGGGATTCGTGCTGATCATCGCCTGCGCCAACGTCGCCAATCTGCTGCTGGCGCGCGCGACGGCTCGCCAGCGCGAGTTTGCCATTCGGGCCGCGCTCGGCGCCGACCGAAAGCGCGTGGTGCGCCAGTTGTTGACGGAAAGCGTGCTGCTGTCTGTGGGCGGCGCCACGATCGGCCTGCTGCTGGCCCGCTGGGGGACCAGCCTGGTCCTGGCCGCCGCGCCGGGCAGCGTGCCGCGCGCCGGGGAAATCGGAATCGACCCGTACGTGCTGCTCTTCACGCTCGCGGTTTCGGTGGCGACCGGCGTGCTGTTCGGCCTGGCCCCGGCCCTCCATAGCGCGAATGCGAACGCGCAGGAATCCTTAAAGGAAGGCGCGCGCGGCGCGGGCGGCGGACGTCATCGCGCGGAGGGCGTCTTCGTGGCCGTGGAAATCGGCCTGGCGGTCATCCTGCTCGCGGGCGCGGGGCTCATGATCGAGAGCCTCTGGCGGCTGTGGCAGGTGGAGCCGGGGTTCAACACGCGGAACATTTTGACGACGAAGGTGGCGCTGTCTCCCAAAGTGATGGCCAGCCCGCCGGGCATCCGGCTGGCCTACCAGCAATTGCTGGAGCGCGTGGCGGCGATCCCAGGCGCCCAATCCGCGGCCATCACGTCGGTGGTTCCTCTCAGCGAGAATGACGTCGAGATCCCTTTCTGGCCGGGCACTGGGCCGCAGCCCGCTCAGGACCGGATGACGTCGGCGATGTTCTATATCGTCACCACCGATTACCTCAGGGTGATGCAAATCCCGTTGCGGCGCGGACGGTTCTTCACCGACCGGGACGACCTGGGTTCGCCCCCGGTGGTGGTGATCGACGATGTCCTGGCACGGCACGTCTTTCCCGGCCAGGACCCGGTCGGCCGGCAGATGAGCATTATGGTAGTGGGCCCGGTCCAGATCGCCGGGGTGGTGGGGCACGTGAAACATTGGGGTCTGGATTCCGACGATACCGCCAAGGTACGCGACCAGATTTACTTCCCCGTCATGCAAGTGCCCGACAAGTTCCTGTCGGAAGCCGTGGCAGGTCTGACGCTCATGCTGCGCACCGGGCTCGAGCCTTTGAGCCTGGTCTCCGCCGTGCGCGCCCAGGTGGCCGGTCCCACCCAGGATCAGCCCATCTACGCGGTCCGAACCATGGAGCAGATCATTGCGAGATCGCTGGCCCAGCGCCGCTTCACCATGCTGGTGCTCATCATCTTCGCGGGGACAGCGCTGTTGCTGGCCGCGGTCGGAATCTACGGCGTCATGTCTTATGCGGTGACGCGGCGCAGCCATGAAATTGGAATCCGCACGGCGTTGGGAGCCTCGCGCGGGGAGATCGTGGGGCTGGTCCTGCGCCAAGGTATGCGGCTGGCCGCCATCGGAATGGCCGCGGGCCTGGTTGCGGCCCTGGCGCTCACGCGATTCATGGCAGGCTTGCTGTACGGCGTCCGCCCGGCCGATCCGGCGACGCTGGCGGCGGTAACGTTGCTGCTGGGAGGAATTGCGCTGCTGGCGTGTTACATCCCCGCGCGCCGGGCCGCCGCGGTGGATGCGGTGGTGGCGCTGCGGTGTGAGTGAAGGGGGCGAACAATTCCTCCGATCGCACGCCTGCCCGCCCCAGTCGTGGCAGCGCCGTCCCCGGTTTCAATTCTCGGATGGCTTTTCCGCGTGGTCGATTACCAGCACTTCCGCCGGAACCTTGCGCGATTCCAGCTTGAGCCCAAGCTGTTCCTGCAATGCCGTGAAGATCGAAGGGCCGGAGACGGTGTCCGACGCTACGGCCACCGGCCTGTCGCCACCAGGCGGCGGGCTCGCCTGCATGTCGTCCAATGTCCATTTCAGCTTGAAATCGAATTTTCCCGGAACCCCGGTGAAATCCGCCACCGGCATGTGCATCGCCTCCGACAGCCTTTGCGCCAGTTGCGCCATGGCACACCCCTCGGCTTCGATGCTTCCCCTGCTCGAACTGGTCCGGGAGCGGGCATCGGGATCGGAGGGCTTCGCCTTCAACCCGGCTTTCGCCACCACCAGGGCGTAGCCGGGAAGCGCTCTCTGCTCGCGGTGAATGGCCAGTTTGAACCGCTCGGCCAGCAACGCCTGGAGCATGATCATGAGTTCATGATCCCCGGCTGGACCGGCCGCCTTGGCCTCGATATAGCAGCGATCCTCATCCAGCCACTTCGGCCCTCCCAGAATTTGGGTTTCCGGAACGTCGTACGCACCCCTCACGCAGCGTTTCAGCGTGACGTTTCGCCCGCTCATCCGGCCCTTGTTTGTGGTGACACCCGAGGTGCCAGGTGGGTCCTTGCTGGGCTTGATGGAGGCTACCTCGAAGGCTGGCGCCGGTGCGGCCTGATCGAAAGCCCACACCGCTTGGAAAAGAATTCCGGCTACCAGTAATCCTCGCTTCATACCTTACTTGACGGTGGTGGGGCGAGAATGTTGATGGATTCTGTGGAGGGGAAAGAGTCCACACGTGCGAGGGGCCGCCCACGGCGCGCTGATGAAGACCGCGCCTGCCTGCCCCAGTCGTGCCAGAATTGAAGATTCATGAACACCCGGTTCCTGTGGGCCATGGGCACTTACGCCGCCCTGGCCCTGCTGGCGGCGCTGACGCTCGAAGGCCTGATGCGCAACGCCGTCTGGATCTTGCTCGGCGGATTAGCCGTCAAGACCTATATCGCGAAGAAAGCCGGCTGGTAGCTGGCCCCATCCCTCTTTGAAACATCCCCGCGTTTCAATTTGAAACACGTTCCATTCTGGAACGTGGATTCAGAGTGCCTGTGACTGAAAATAGGGTCTTTATGCCTGGATTCTAAGTGGTCCTCAGGTTGCACCCTTACTGCTGCCGGAAGATTTCAGCCGGTTCCAGAAAAAGAATCCGATAAGAGGAGAAAAGCGATGCGGGTGCCAAGTGTGTCTGTATGCCGGCGGCCGAGAATTTCCATCGAGGTTCGCGATCAGATTGTGCTCGAACATCTTCCGCTGGTCAAAGCGATCGCCATTCGCGTGCACGAGAACCTGCCGGTGCATGTGGATCTCGACGATCTGGTCCACGCCGGCGTGCTGGGGCTGTTCGATGCAGTGGTCAAGTACGACGAGTCCAAAAACGTCGCGTTCCACAGCTATGCAAAGCACCGGATCAAAGGCGCCATCCTCGACAGCCTGCGCCAACTCGACTGGGCGTCGCGCGACCTCCGCAAGCGGCAAAAGCAGGTGGATTCCACCACTCGCGATCTTTGCGCAAAGCTGGGGCGCACCCCCACCGAGGGCGAAATAGCGCAAGAGATGGGACTCAGCATGGAGCGGTGGCGCCGCATGCTCATGGAATTGCGGACCGTCGGATTGGTTTCGGCCTCGCCCAATCCCGACCAGGACCGCGACCGCACGCAGGAATTCGCCGCCAAGCCGGATCTCCAGCCCGACCACATGTGCGAGCGCAGGCAGTTGCAGGTGACGCTGGCGCGCGCCATCGAAACCTTGCCCGAGCGGTACCAGAAGGTCGTGTGCCTCTACTACACGAAAGAAATGACCATGAAAGAGATCGGCGAGGTGATGGGCGTGAACGAAAGCCGCGTATCCCAGATTCACAAGACCGCGCTGAAGAAGATGGCGGTAGCCCTGGAATCGGAGGGGATTCACTCCGTGGCCGCTTTTTAGTTACCGCAGTTCTTTGCTGTTGACCGTGGCCGGCTCCGGGCCGTAGTTCTCGCGGATCACCATGGACTGGTCCGAAAAGAACGAGCGGCTGCCCGAAGACCCGTAGGCCACCGGGTTGGCATTGATCACGTAACCACCCGGGTTTCCGGTGAGGGTGAACTTGTACTGTTGTTTCTCGCCGCCCGCCAGGTCATTGCCAATCAGGTCCGAGGCGGAGGGATTGGGCGCGCCGCTGGCAGGCGGTCCGAGCTCGGTCAGCGACGCCGCATAGCGGCCATACTGGGACTGGTACTGCACCTCCATCTGATGAATGGTCTGGATGGCCTTGATGGCGGCGGTCTCCCGCATGAACATCTGGGTCTTCTGATACTTGGGAACCGCGATGGTGATGATGATCAGGATGATCGCGATCACGATCAGCAGCTCGATGAGTGAAAAGCCTCGACGGCGTCTTCTTGGGTGGAACATTCTGCCCCCTATTTTATGACGGATCACGCCCCCGCGGTGTGCAGGAAATTTACGGATTCGACCAGCGCATGGATGGCCTTCAGGCGCCGCCAGAAATCGCGCAGCAGGGTGAGCCGCAGGGCGTTGGGGCCGTCGGAGAGGGCCTTTTCGGGCTCGTCGTGGACCTCGACAAAGACGCCGTCCACACCCGCCGCCACGGCCGCGCGCGCCAGCGTGTCGATGAACTGCGGCTGGCCCCCCGATGCGTCTCCCCCGCCTCCCGGCACCTGCACGCTGTGGGTGGCGTCGAAAACCACCGGCCACCCGGCATCGCGCATGATCTTGAGGCCGCGCATATCCACCACCAGGTTGTTGTAGCCGAACGAGGAGCCGCGCTCGGTGAGGATCACCTGGCGGTTGCCGGTGGAAGCCACCTTTTCCGCCGCGCGGTGGATGTCGTGGGGCGCCACGAATTGCCCCTTCTTGATGTTGACCATCCGCCCCGTGCGGCCGGCCGCCAGCAGCAGGTCCGTCTGGCGGCAGAGAAACGCGGGGATCTGGAGAATGTCCGCCACTTCGGCCGCCGGCTCGGCCTGCCAGGCTTCATGAATGTCGGTGAGGATGGGGTAGCCCTCGGCCTTCACGCCCGCCAGGATGCGCAGGCCTTCCCTCAGACCCGGCCCGCGATACGTGCCGCCCGAGGTGCGGTTGGCCTTGTCGAAAGAGGCCTTGAAGACGAATTCGCCCACGGCCTCGCGGATGCCGCGCGCCATGCGGTGCACGTGCTCTTCGCTCTCGATGACGCACGGCCCGGCGATGAGCACCGGGCCCAGAGGGCACCCCCGGCCGAACGCGCTGTACTCAATTGCCACGGGAGTAAACCGCCTCCGTCCGCGACTCCTCCCCAGCTTGCGGCGTCAACCGGCGCTGCCGGTTCTGATAAGCGGCCCCAATGAACGCCTTGAATAGGGGATGCGGCTCCATCGGCTTGGACTTGAACTCGGGATGGAACTGGCAGCCTAGATACCACGGATGATCGGCGATCTCGCAGATCTCGACGTAGGTCTGGTCCGGCGTCTCGCCGGTGATTCGCAGCCCCTCGGCTTTCAGCCGGTCTTCGTATTCCCGGTTGAACTCGTAGCGGTGCCGGTGGCGCTCGTTGATCTCGCGCACGCCATAGGCGCGGTAGGCGAAACTGTCCTCGGCCAGCCGGCAGGGCCAACCGCCCAGCCGCATGGTGCCGCCGAGTTCGTCCACGCCTTTCAATTCCCGCAGCTTGAAGATCACGCGGTGCGGCGTTCCGGAGTTGAATTCGGTGGAATCGGCGCCCGCGAGGCCGCACACGTTGCGGGCGTATTCGATCACCAGGGTCTGCATGCCGAGGCAGATGCCGAAATAGGGCACCTTGCGCTCGCGCGCGTAGCGGATGGCGTTCAGCATGCCGTCGATGCCGCGCTTGCCGAAGCCCCCCGGCACCAGGATGCCGTCGTAGCCTTCGAGCTGCTTTTCCCAGCCCTCGCCCACCACGCCTTCGGCATCGATCCAGTGAATATCGACCTTCAGCTCGTGCGCCAGCCCGCCGTGCAGCAACGCCTCCTTCAGGCTCTTGTAGGAGTCCTCGTAGTCCGTGTACTTGCCCACCAGCCCGATGGACACCTCGCCGCGCGGGTTGGCGATGCGCTCGAGCATGGCGGTCCATTTGCTGAGCTCGCGCGGCCCGGCGTCGATGCGCAGCAGCCGAAGCACCATCTCGTCCACGCCTTCCCCCGCGAACATGACCGGCACCTGGTACACCGACTTGACGTCGCGCGCCGTGATCACGGCCTTCACGTCCACGTCGCAGAACAGCGCGATCTTTTCCTTCATCTCCTGCGGGATGAAACGCTCCGAGCGGCACAGCAGGATATCGGGTTGGATACCGATGGCGCGCAGCTCCTTCACGCTGTGCTG